>CALZKF010000140.1 GCA_945787955.1 uncultured Acidobacteriota bacterium
GCGGCACGGTCCGGCGCGGAGAACGGGTCCTGGTGACCACACTGACCAAGCGGATGGCGGAGGATCTCACCGACTACTACCGCGAAGTGGGGGTTCGGGTGGAGTACCTCCATTCCGATGTGCTGACTCTGGAGAGGATCCGGATCCTCCGTGATCTGCGGGCCGGCAACTTCGATGTCCTGGTCGGTGTGAATCTCCTGCGGGAGGGCCTGGACCTGCCCGAGGTCTCCCTGGTGGCGATCCTGGACGCCGACAAGGAGGGATTCCTGCGATCCCAGACCTCCCTGATCCAGACCATCGGTCGCGCCGCCCGGAATGTATCGGGTCGTGCGATCCTGTACGCCGATCGGGTGACCGGGTCCATGCGGCGGGCGATCGATGAAACCCTCCGGCGCCGTAAACTCCAGGAGGTCTACAATCGCGAACAGGGCCTCACACCGGCGTCGATCCGGCGCGCGCTGGATGACCTGATCGGCACGCCGCTGGCAGCCGACTACTCCACCGTGGCGTTGGAGGAGGAGAGCGAAGAGGCGATCTTCGAGGATCTGGAAGCCCTGGAAAGAGAGGTCGCCGTTCTTGATGATGCGATGCGGAAGGCGGCGGATGAACTGGATTTCGAGACGGCGGCCCGGCACCGGGACCGGATCCGTTTCCTCAGGGAAAAGGCGATCCTGGCATGAGCGCTAGACCTTGCAGACTGAATTTGAACCTGTCCGGAATCCATGTGCAACTGGATGGCCCGGATGATGGCGCCATGGAACTGTTCCGGTCGGAATGGTCGGACTGGCTAACCTCGCATCGGAAGGCGGCGGATCTCCGGATGGAGTACCGCGTGTCCGGGGAGCCGCCCCGGGATCAGGACACGCTCCGGAAAGTGCTGCACACCGGCCACGGCGATGGAACGATCATGTTTACCACAGGAGAGGGCCGGATCGAGATCGACCGCTCGGGCCGGGCCTCTGCAACCGTGAGCCGGGGAGGGGACCGGTTCCGGTTCTTCGGGCTGCAAAACCTTCTGCTGGCAGCTCTGGCCCGGGTGCTTCCGAGCCGGGGAATCGTGGTGGTTCATGGCGCCGGCATCGTCTTGGAAGGTGCCGCCATCGCCCTGATCGGACCGGAGGGGGCAGGCAAGACGACCTGGGCCGATATCTCGAGGGAGCAGGGTGTGACGGTGCTGTCCGATGACCTGCTGTTCCTCGGCCTGGATCGAGGGCAGGCTGTCGCCCTGGGATTCCCGTTTCGTGGAGCAGGCAACGCGCCGGGGCGGTACCCCCTCCGGATGCTCCTTGCTGCGGAACACGCCGGGGAACCGGCGATCCTGCCGTGCAGCCGTCTCGTGTTCCAGGGCCTGCTCTCGGCGAACCTGCCGTTCTCCGGCGACCTCATCGGGCAGGACGCCGACCTGGACCGGCTGCTGGACCGCATTCTGGATGTCGTCCCGTTCCGCACCCTGGCATTCGCACCGGATCCGTCGTTCCTGCAACTGCTGGGCGATCGGCCTGCAGGCAGCATCCGGGGGTGAACGCACGCCTGGAGGAGAAGCTGGAGCAGTTGCCGGCCCGGCCCGGCGTCTACCTGTACCACGGCGCCGATGATGCCGTGCTGTATGTCGGCAAGGCCAAGTCACTCCGAAGCAGGGTGCGGTCCTACTTTCAGCCAGGCGCCCGCCATGCGCCCAGGACGGAACGATTGCTGCGCGAGATCTGCGATCTGGAAGTGCTGGTGGTGGACACGGAACGGGAGGCGTTGATCCTCGAAGCGAACCTGATCAAGAAACACCTCCCCAGGTTCAATGTCATTCTCAGGGACGACAAGCAGTTTCCCTACCTCAAGCTGACTGCCGGCGACACCTACCCGCGTGTCACCCTGGTCCGACAGGCCCGGCTGGATTCATCCACCTACTACGGACCGTTCACACCAGCATCCATCGCACGACGGTCTCTCAAACTGATACCGAAGATTTTCCGGGTTGCAACCTGCAACGAAAATTTCGACGGCAAACGCCGGCCCTGCCTGTACTACTACCTGGATCAATGCCTGGCCCCCTGCGCCGGCAAGACCGACCCGGAAGAGTACGGCGCCGCCGTGCGGGACGCCAGGCTGTTCCTGGAGGGGCGTCACCATGAACTGAAAACCGTCCTCAAGGACCGGATGCGGGAATCCAGCGAACGCATGGAATACGAACGGGCCGGTCGTTACCGGGACACCATCCGTACGCTGGATGCCCTGGGGGTCCGGCAGCATATGTCGTCGGTAGGCCTGGAGAAACAGGACTACCTGGCCTGGTATCGTGAGGGCGGTTCTATCGCGCTGCAGTTGTTCCAGATGCGCGAAGGCAAGATACAGGGCCGGCGGGAGTTCGCATTCGAGGAAGTGGACGGTGAGGATGCTCCGTTCCTTGCGGCGGTCCTGGCCCAGTATTATTTCGAGGTTGAGCCGCCTCCCGAGATTTACGTCATGTCCTGGCCCGAGGATCGGGAGATCATGGAGGGCTGGCTCGGCGAGCGCAGCGGCAGCCGGGTCCGGCTCAAAATTCCGGTCCGGGGAATCAAGAAGCGCTTTCTGGATCTGGTGCTGAAGAATGCCCGTCTGGCTTTCGAGAACCGCTTCCGCAGCGGCCATGACCGCGAGGCGGAGATCCTTGAAGCGCTGGCCGAACTCCTGGACATGGATCAACCACCTTACAGGATCGAGTGTTTCGACATTTCAAACATCCAGGGTACCGACGCCGTCGCCTCCATGGTGGTCTGGGAGGCGGGGAAACCGTCGCGCAAGGACTACCGCTCCTACAACATCCGGTCGGTGCAAGGCCCGGATGACTTCGCATCCATGGCGGAAGCGGTCACCCGGCGCTACCGCCGTCTCATCAGCGAGGACAAGCGCCTTCCGGATCTGGTGATCATCGACGGCGGGGCGGGGCAACTGGGCGCCGCGGTGACCGCTGCCGCCAAGGTCGGGTTGCCGATGATGAAAATAATATCCCTGGCGAAACGTGACGAGGAAATTTTCACTACTGCCGGGAAAGAGCCGATCCGGCTCGACAAATCAACGCCGGTTCTTCAACTTGTGCAGCGCATCCGTGACGAAGCCCATCGCTTCGCCGTGACCCGCCACCGCGCCAGGCGCAAAAAGCGCACTCTCAGGTCCGGCTTGACCGATATCCCCGGGGTCGGTCCGGCTACGGCAAGGAAACTGCTGAAGGCGTTCGGTTCGCTGCGTGATGTCAAAGCTGCGGCTACTGAAGAGCTGGCGGTGGTGGTCGGAGCGAAGCTGGCGGCCAGGATCAGGGAGCACTACCGGAGCTGAGGGAGGCCTGGATCCTTCGGATCCGGACGATGGCGGCCCGGCGGCCGTCCTCCACACGATGGGGGGTGGCGTATTCCCAGACCGTTTCACCTTCCGGCGTAACCTCGAACGCACGACCGTTGTCGCTGTCGGCGATGAGCGTGTTGCCGTTGGGGAGGCGTTGGGCGGAACCTTTGGAAAGGGTGAAGAAGAAGTTCCGGTCCCTGTCGCCGTACTCCCATACGATTTCGCCGGGCTCCGGGTCGAGTTCCAGCACCCTGGACCAGCCCCGGGCCAGGCCGTTGTCGAACACCAGGATGTGTCCGTTATCGAGCCACTGGGCGTCATGAGGGCCGGACAGGATCCCGTCTCCCCAGGACCAGACAGCTTCACGGCGGGGCAGGTCGATGATCGCGATGCGGTCCTGGTGGCGGAAACAAAGCAGCAGCCGCTGATGGTCGGGGCTCAGCATCAGAGAGTTGGTGTGGAACAGGTCGATCCAGGGCCGGCCGCCCATGCGGTTCGGACCGGTGCCCTGGAGTCTGAAAACATCCGGCCGGCTGCCGATGGCGTCCAGGAGGGAAATTTCGCCGCTCACGGTCCCGTCTCCCTCCAGGACCATGATCTGATCGTCGCGAACATCGATCTCGGCATGGATGGCCGGGACCTGTCGCCGTCGGTACGTCAGGGCCAGGAAACGGTCCGGGTTGGAGGGGACGATATCGTGATGGGCGTTGACTTGCTTCTTCCACAGCAGCGCTCCACCGGAATCGTACCGGGCGATGTAGCGGGCGCTGTCCGGAATCCAGGGCACCTGAACCGGATCGACGCCGATGACGGCGATACCGCCGTCGGGCAACAGGCGGGCACGCTCCCACCTTCCGCCGCCGTCCATGCTCCAACTCCGGATCACCCGGCCGTCCATGTCCAGCAGGTCGGCCCGAGCCAGCATCTGGACCGTTACCAGGTTCCACCCCGGCCAGGTTCGGTCCCGGTGGTGGATCAGGACGCCGGAAGGAGTATCGGCGCTGCCGTCCGCCGCTCCGGCGTACGGCAGGCTCCTCAGGGCCTCCAGGTCCTGCTCCACGGCAGCCGGTTCATTTCCGCTGCTACAGCCACCGAGCAGAGCCAGCATAGCGAAGAGGGTCAACAGGGAGGCCGGTCCGGTCATTGCACGTATCCCAGCGAGCGCAGCCGTTCCAGTTCCTCCTGATCCGGTTCCCAGGCCGGTCCATCGCGGCCGGCCTCCCGGCCGCTTGGAAGCAGTCGGCCGAGCTTTTCCAGCAGGTCAGGACGGCTGCCTGACAGGTCCCTCGTTTCCAGCAGGTCTTCCGGGGCGTACAGATCGGTTTCCCCCGTCTCCAGGTTGCGGATAAGCGTACCCAGGTCGGTCCGAATCGAGACGAGATCGCCGGACCACAAGGAACCGCTGGCAGTGCTGTGGTCAGCTCCCTCCGAGCCGATGAGCCGGCCGGGAAGGTCCGGTGGCACAGGCAGGCCCAAATGATCAAGAACGGTCGGTGCGATATCCAGCTGGCGGACACGCCCCGTTGGGCGCTGCGCAGGTTCCTGCCCCGGTTCCAGTATGATAAGGGGAACTCTCAGTAGTTCGCGGTGATGGCTGTGGCCGTGTTCGAACCCGCCGTGATCCCAGAACTCTTCGCCATGATCCCCCACAACCACTACCAGCGAATTGTCCCAGCGACCCAGGGCCTCCAGTCCGGACCGCAGTCGGCCGAACTCCCGGTCCAGGAAACGCAGTTCCCCGTCGTAGCGTGCGACCAGGGCTTCCCGGCGGCCGGGGGTCATAGGAATGGAACCGTTCCGAAGTGCAATGACCTGCTCTGCGCTGCCGAACCCCCGTGGGATCGGCGCTACGCCCGGTTCCAGGAACATGGAGTCGAACGGTGCCGGCGGGTCGTAGGTCAAGTGGGTGTCGAAATAATGCACCAGAAGAAAGAACGGCCGGTCCGCCACCTGGTTCACCCAGTCCAGGGCCGCATCGGTGGTGGCGGCGGCATTGCGGTGGCCGCGGTTGGAAGCGTCGGTGGTTTTGAAGTCGTAGGATTCGAAGCCGCGGTCCAGGCCGGAGGCCGGGTTGCAGAACACGACGTTCATCACCGCGCCGGTCTGGAATTGCCGCTCACGCAGCCTTTCCCCAAGCGTTGGAATGCCGGATCGGAGCGGGTAGAGCGTACCGTCCTGCATCTGGGCGCCATGGACCGACGGCGGCTGGCCGGTGAGAATGGTTGCCATTGCCGGGAGGGTCCATGGTGATTGGGACCAGGCGTTCTCATACCAGCTGCCCTGGCCGGCCAGGCGGTCGAAGTTCGGGGTTGTATTCCGCGGATAACCGTCGATCCCGAAGTGGTCGGCACGGGCGGTATCCACAACTACAAGGACGACTCCCGGGAGCGGCTCCGGTTCGGGAGAGCCGCAGCCCCACAGCAGCGATGCCAGGATCAGGAATAGCGGCCGATACTTCAATTTCTGCGTTCTCCTCACCGCGAACGACAACCGATATACGCGGATACTAACACCAGGGTGGACCCGGGTTCCCGCCGTCACATATATTCACAGGGCTATGTCGCTGCATTCTACAAAGAAAAGGCTGGCCGTCCTCATGGCGGTCCTGGCCGGCATCGCGGTTGTCGCCGGGGGTACCCTGGTCTGGCAGGTCGACCGCGTCATCCATCCCCCTCGAGTAGTGGAGGCAGTAGGGGAGACCGTAGCGGCCCTGGTGCGGTACGAGGAGATCAGGTTCGAGTCCGCCGAACGGCTGCCGCTGTCCGGCTGGTTGTTTCACAACCGGCCCGGTGCGCCGGCTGTGGTGGTCTGCCACGACGCCGGTGGAAGCAAGGCTTCCCTGATGAATATCGCCGTTCCGCTGCAGAAAGCCGGGTTCGTTGTGCTCGCATTCGATTTTCGGGGGCACGGCGCCAGCGACGGTGACGGGACCAGCCTCGGGATCGCCGAGGCCAGGGACATCCTGGGCGCCGTCAGGTTCCTGGCGCAGGGCGATGACGAGGGCCGGGCCCCGGTGAAGGAGGTCGGTGTCTACGGTATCGGGATGGGCGCCCATGCGGCCATCCTCGCCGCCCGGGAGGAGAGCCGGATCCGGACCCTGGTGCTGGACGGCCCCTACCCGGACGCCGGGTGGAGATTGCACCGCGAAATATTCGGAAGTTGGGGATTCGGATCCCGCTGGTTGTCGTCGCCGTGTGATTTCGCCTTCAACCTGTTGCGTCGCACCCGGATCGCCCGGTACCGGGCGTCCGACGTGCTGCCCTTGTTGACCGGAAGGGATATCCTTCTAATCGCCCCGGCCGGAGATTATGAACTGGCTGAGGAGGTCCGCGCTCTTTTCGCGGCCATCCCCGAGCAACGCGATGCCGACGGCAATCTGGTCACCCTGCCGTCCGCCGGCAACGGCACCCTGTTCGGTGAAAACATGGCGTTGTACCGGCAAAGGGTGGTTTCATTTTTTTCCGAACGGCTGAATCCGTAGCAACCGCGCCTGGCGGCAACCGGCCCGGTTCTGCTCTATGATGGGTACTTCATGAGCCCGGAAAGCCATAAAGAGCTCGTCGCATCGGCTGGTTCCGCCCCTCGGCACCTACCCGCCGTTGATCCACGAGGCGCTGCGCTACACCCTGCTGCTGCCTGGAAAGCGGCTGCGCGGGATCCTGGTCCTGGCGGCGTGCGATCTTCTCCGCGGCAAACGGGACAGCGCACTTCCATTCGCCTGCGCCGTGGAGATGGTCCATACCTCGTCCCTCATCCTGGATGACCTGCCGTCCCAGGACAACGCAACACTTCGCAGGGGGCGGGAGGTTCTGCACAAGGTCGTGGGGGAGGCCACAGCGACCCTGGCGGCCGTAGCACTCCTCACCCGTGCGTTCGGCGTGATCCAGGGCAATCGGGCGGTGCGTGACAAGGTTCGCAACGAAGCGGTCGAGGTGCTGTCCCTTGCGATCGGTACCGACGGCCTGATCGGAGGCCAGGTTGTGGATCTGGAATCCACCGGGCGGGAACTGGATCTGGACGGGCTGGAATACATCCACAGCCACAAGACCGGGGCCCTGTTCATTGCGGCTGCGGAACTGGGCGTCCTGGCGGCCGGCGGCAATAACCGGGACCGGGAGGCGCTGGCGCTGTATGCCAAGAACCTGGGTCTGGCGTTCCAGATCACCGACGACCTGCTGGACTATTCGGGCGATCCCGGGGTGACCGGCAAGGACGCCGGCCTGGACCGCGAAAAGACCACATTCGTCAACCTGTGCGGAATCGATGGAGCCCGCCAGCTGGTGGACGATCTCATCGACGCATCCGTCGGTTCCCTGTTGCCTTTCGGTAAACGCTCCGCCCTGCTCCAGGCACTGGCGGAACATGTCCGCCGCAGGGATCGCTGAGACATGGCGCGGGGTGAGCGCTCCGATCAGGATCGGTACGATGAGGTCCGGGGACGGCTTCGCGAGCGGGGCTACCTGCAGCACGGCATCGAACGATTCTTCCTGAAGGAGATGGTGTCCGCCGCTTCGCCCCTGACGGCGGTGATGCGGACGGCGCTGAAGGCGGCAGTGCTGGGAGCGCCGCTCCTGGGCGGCATACTCGCCCTGGCGACTGTCGCGGTGAACCGGCCGCTGCTGGGAGCGGCCGACGGACTGGTCATCTGGGTCTGGCTGGCGGTTCTGGCCGCCCCGGTCCTGTTCATCCTCGATCTGTCCGCCGCAGGGATCCTGGCGCTCCTGGCCGGCCGGCGGGGCGCCCTGTCCGGAGACGGCTTCCTGGGCGGCTTGCTGGTAGGGCTGCCGCTTCTCGGTTATCTGGTTCTGGTGTGGTGGTTGCGGACCCCGGGGTTCGGGTTGGCCGCCGACTTCCTGTTCGCCGTCTCGGCCCTGGCTGTGGCTGCTGCAGTCGGTTGGTTCGCCCGGTTTGTGTCCATCGCCGGTGTGATCGGAAGCACCGGTGAGGTGCCGGTCCGCGGGCGTGCCGGTTTTGCCGCCCTGACCCTGGTCCTGCTGCCGCTGGCAGCCGGGCTGTTCCTGCTGCCGCGGGCCGGCGGGATGCAGGGTGACCGCCCGGCGACGGAATTCACAGTAGATACGGTTCCATATCCTTTGGTTTTCATCGGAATAGACGGCCTGGACGGCTCCCTGGTGCAGGCGCTGGCCGAAAGGGGGGCTGTGGACCGTCTGCTGGCCACCATGGAAGACGGCTCCGTGTTCCCCACCCACCGGGAGCCTGGCAAGCAGCCTCCCGAGATCTGGACCTCCCTGCTGACCGGCATGCCGCCGGAAGTCCATCGGGTTGCAGCGGTGGACGAGGACATGCTCCCGGGGGTCGCAACGCCGATCCGGAAAGGGTCGGCGCCCCTGCCGCTGGCCGCAGCGCTGGGCTTCCTGATCCCGGCGCGTACCATGCCGGCAACCGGTGTGCATCGCACAGTACGGACCTTATGGGAGATCGCCGGGTTGAAGCAGGCCTCGGCGGCGGTCGGTTGGTGGGCTTCATGGCCGGCACAGGACAACCCGGCAGGAGGTTACGTCGTAACCGACCGGGCGTTCCCCAAACTGCTGGCGGAAGCGAGCGGTGACCGGGACACCGCGCCGGCTGCCCTGTTCTCAAGACTTGCGGAGGATCATGCCGACCAACTGGAAGAGCAGGAGGCGATGTTCCTGCGCTGGTTCGGCGACCTGCCGCCAGGAGATGAGGTCCCACGGCTGCTCCGTGAATCGTATCTCATTGACCGCTTCGCCCTGACAACCATCCGGACCCTCCTGGAAGACCCGGAAGTGCGCTCCGGCTACGTCTACCTTCCCGGCCTGGATATACTGAGAACCCGGCTCCTGGGACGTACCGAGGCCGGCGGGATCGCCATGATCGTTCAGACGGAGCAAGCGTTGCAGCGCTACGTCTCGTGGCTGGATCAGCAGATCGGGTCCGGCCTGCGGCCGGCAGGGCAGGAGATTCTGGTCCTCGTTGCCGATCCCGGTCGATCGGCAACCGGCGGGGAGGAAGGGTTCGTGCTGCTGCGGGGGCCGGGGATCGCCTCAGGTTGCGTCGGGCCGGTCCTGGACCCTCTGCAGGTTGCACCGCTGGTTCTGGACCTGTTGGGGTACCCGCCGTCGGACGAGCTGACCGGCGCTCCGCCGTCGGTCTGCCTGCCTGGGGCGGACCGTGAAAATCGGCCTGCGGTTCGCTCATACGGGAGGCGGGAACAGCCGACCTCCGGCGTCACATCCGATTTCGATCCGGAATTGATGGAACGGCTCCGTGCTCTCGGATATATACGGTAATGAAGCCGCGCCTTGAATAGTTGCTGTCTTGGACGTACACTCCCACGTCAGCAGGTGATCAAAGTAATTGGTTTTTGGCCAAAACGTAGTACATATTAATCACCGTAATCGGAAAGTATCTTTCAGGAGCAAAACAGATGTCCCCCCGAATCGATTATCCGCAGCGGCACCCCGATTCATCCTTCCGCCCGATCGGTGACGAAGGAGGTCTAGTGGTCCTGCCCGGCAAGGCCGAAGTCAAGGTTTTGAACCCGGCGGCGATCACTATTTTCGGCCTGCTGGACGGCGCCCACTCCCTCGATCAGATCGTGGACAAGGTAACCGGTGATTTTGATGTCTCCCGTGAGACCGCCATGGCTGACCTGCGCTCCTTTATCGGGGAACTGGCATCCCAGGGCATGCTCGCCGGCGGCGGGGCGGAACGGCAGGAGCAGACCTGATGGGCGATCAGGGACAAGGAAAAACCGCTTACAGGAGCATGGTGGAAACGGCCTTCGCACAGTCGGTGCCGCTGTCCGCCCAGTTCGAGATCACCTACCGATGCAATCATCTGTGTACTTTCTGCTACAACTCGCCTACCGGCCAGCGGGAGCTCCGCACACCGCAAATCTTTGATATTCTCAAAAAAGTATCTGATTTCGGTGTTTTATACCTGACCCTGACCGGCGGTGAACCGCTGTGCCACCGTGACTTCTACAAGATAGCCGGGGAGGTCCGCCGCCTGGGGATGGCGCTCAGGATTTATTCCAACGGCTACCTCATGTCCGATCCCAAGGTGGTCGAGAAGATCATGGCCCTCAAACCGCTTGAGGTTGAGATCTCCCTCCACGGAGCCAGGCCGGAGAGCCACGAGGCCCTGACCAAGATCAAAGGCTCGTTCGATAAGACGGTACAGGCGATCGAACTGCTTTCCCGTGCCGGCCAAAAGGTCAACCTGAAGTGCCCGATCACCCGCCACAACCAGGACGAACTGTTCGAGGTCAGGAAGATCGCCGATAAGTACGGTTATTACGTGACATTCGACCCTGTGATCACACCGAAGGACGACGGCGATACAGGTCCGCTGTCCTTACGGCCGGACGACGCGTTCTTCACCCGTTACTGGGAGGAGGACTACATCAAGCTCCACGACGGCCGCCTTCCGCCTCGGGCGAACCACTGCGCCCCTGAAGGCACCGAGGCGGTCTGCGGAGCGGCCCGAACCGGCTTCACACTCGATCCTTATGGAAACATGTTCCCATGCGTGGCGTTCCGGCGAAAAATAGGAAATCTCCTCGAAATTGACAAAATCGAGGATATCTGGGGCGACTCCCCGGTTTTGGCGCAGGTCCGCGGGCTCGGGGTCGACGCCCGCGACAAACTGAATAAACGTGAGGATGGCAAGTATTTTACCTTCTGTATGGGGGTGGCCGAGACTCAGCTCGGAGATCCTCTGGCGATCTACCCACAGGCGGAGACCAACGCCCGGGCGGTGAGACAGGCCTATGAACTGTTGAAAATTGAAGACGAATCCGGAAAAAAATCTGCTTGAAATGCTGGAACGTCCGCCGTATAACTATCGGGCGTCGAGAGAGAAACCTCACGGCGACCTGAATTTTTGCAAATTATTTGGTTGACCCGGAACAGGGGGAGGCAAATCGGATGAAGAAGACCTATGAACGTCCCACGATCGTCCACACTGAAAAACTCGAAGCTCGTGCGGTTGTCTGCGCGAAAGCGGACGATGCGACTTGCGGCGCCGGCCCGATCCAGAGCTGATTCGACTTCATTCGAGAACCCCTGTTCAGCAACAGGATCTCGATACTGGACAATGAGACAACGGCGGATGTTCGCGTCCGCCGTTGTTTTGTCTCTGGTCCTTTTGTCGGTCTTCACACCGGTTGCCGGGGAAGAACGCTCGGATCCGTTCAGGCCTGCCGGCCTGGAGGCGATAGCTCCCAGTCCCGGTCACTCCGGATTCGTTTTCCGTGTGCCCGCCCCTGAGGTGCGTCTGGACCGTCAAGCCGACGGCACCGGTTCCATCGCTTTCGACGGCTACCATCGGATGCAGGTTCAGCCCGGCGTTCCGCAGATTCCCACGCGGATGGTCCGTGTCGCCATACCTGCCGGTGTGGAACCGACCCTCCATGTCAGGAAGGGCGGCCGGCAGATCATGGCAGGAGTGCTGCCGCGGTCGGTGCCGTTCGTCGAGCATGCCGTCGAACCGGGGGGGCAGGTCTCGGAGCGGGAATTCCGGCAGCCGAACCCTGACATTTACGCAGGTGCACGACCATTCCCGGAGCAGGTCGCCTGGTTGGGAAACTACGGCACCCTCAGGGACCAGCGTTACATCGAAGTGTTCCTGGCCCCGGTGCGGTTCAATCCGGAACTGGACGGGCTGGAACTATTCACCGATCTGGAGGTCGAGCTTCGGTTTGAAGTTTCACCCGGCCCGGTGACCGTCGACCCGGTATTCGAGGATCTCTACCGCAATGCGTTCGTGAACTATGCCCAGGGCATGACCTTCCGCCTGGGATCGGGAGCATCCGCCCCTGCGGTTTCAGCCGCATCGGCGGTGGATGAGCTGATCGGCACCCGTTACCGCATCCTGGTCCGGGAATACGGTGTGGTTCAACTGGACTTCCCCCTCATGTCCGCAACCGACCTGATCAGTGAACCGCTTTCCACCTGGTCGGTGGTCAGCCAGGGGGTGCAGGTCCCGATTCTTATCACCGATCAGAACGGTAACGACTTCATGGACAACGGTGACTGGGTTCATTTCTACAGCCAGCCGATGGACGAGGAGCCGAAGACCCGGATCAACCAGGATTATCCCGATCCGTCGGTAGATCTCTACGAAGCTGCCGACTTCACCGATGAAAACACCTACTTCGTCGGGGTGGAGACCGGTGCGGTGACCCGCATGAGCACCCAGAGCGCTTCTCCGACCTTCAGCCGTGTACCGCCCACCAGCTTCCCGGCCACGGTGAAAGCCGAAGTGGACGAGACCTGGCGCCCTCTAGGCGGCGAGGACCCGTGGTACTGGGCGCCGACCCTGAACAGCGCGGATCCGCCTAACAGCCGGGTGGTCTCCGAGACTGTCCCGCTTCCCGGCCTGGTGGACGGGACCGGTCCGCTCACCGTCCGGGTCAACGTCCGTGGCTTGTCCACCGATCCGGATCTGACGCCGGACCACAACACCCGGGTCACGCTGAAGAACGACTCCAGCCAGGTGCTGGCCACCGACGACGCCGCCTTCGATGATCGCACCCTTCAGCTCCATGACTTTACCTGGACATGGCCCGGCAGCGGCCCCCAGGCCTCCAACCCGGTTGAAGTGGAGACCGAGATCCTCCAGATCGCTTCCGGGGATCACACGGCGATCCGGGACTGGATCGAAGTGGATTATCAGAGAAATTTCCAGGCCGACGGCGACAGACTCGAGTTCCAGTGGCCCGACGAGGACGCCGAGTTCGTGATAACAGGGTTCTCCACACCGCCACTGGCAGCTTACGAGCTGTCGTCACGGATCGGCAGCTCAAGAATCTTCGATGCGATGCGGCTGACCGGAGTCTCCCTGGCCGGATCCAGCGGCAACTGGTCGGCCCAGTTCCGCATAGACAACGATCCGGAGATTCCGGACGGGGAATTTCGCCGGTTCGTCATTATCGGAACCGGAGGGGTGCAGACTCCGTCGGGAGCCGACTTCACCGCCGATACCGCCTCCGATCTGAAGAACAACGCCATTCAGGCCGACCTGATCGTCATCGCACATCCGGACGTCGCCGGCCCCGGTTCGATCCTCCAGAACCTGCTGGACTTCCGATTCCTGGAGCAGGGCATCACTTCCAAGATCGCCTGGATTGAAGACGTCAACGACGAGTTCAATACCGGCCTGCCTGGTCCCGACTCCGTCAGAAACTTCCTGGCATGGGTGCTGTCCACGGCGCCCGGGGAAGGCTGGGCCGACCCGAAACCGCAGTATGTGCTGCTGGTGGGGGACGGCTCCTATGACTACAAGGGCGGAACCGCAACGAAGAATTTCATCCCGACCCAGATCATGTTCAAGGACGATCCGAATCTCGGGTACTACGCCACCGATAATCTCCTGGCGGCGGTGGTGGGGGACGACCAACTGGCCGAATTCGCCGTGGGACGGATCAGTTCCGGCGACATCCCTGCGGCCAACCTGATCATCGACAAGATCCTGACCTACGGCCAGTCGCCTCCTGCCGGGAACTGGCAGCGCCATACGCTGTTCATTTCCGACCAGGGCAAAAACGACAACGAAAACGAGGCGCTGGAGTTCGAAGCGATCAACGACTCGGGCGAGAGCTTCATAAAACGCCCGCCCAACACCAGCCGCAAGCTGCGGTACTGGTCCGATTTCGCGAACGGCACCCAGACATCGGCCATGCGCCAGGCGATCAAGGACGCCGTCAACGGCGCCGACGGTTTCAGTGACGGGGCGGCTGTGACCCAGTACGTCGGCCACGGCAATTTCGTGGTCTGGTCCGACGATGCATTCTTCGACGAGCGCTTCCCGGCCTCCCTGGATACCGACGACCTGGTCAACGGCTACCGCCTGCCCTGGCTGGTCAACCACAACTGTCTCACCGGCGGTTTCCACACCCTCCAGGACAACTCCATGGGAGAAAACTGGATGAAGCGGGCCGGCGGGGGCGCCATGTCGGTCTATTCACCTTCCGGCCTGGGATCCCGGTTCATCGGAGAAGTGGTGACTGACCGGCTGTTCGGCGACATGTTCGGCGGGCCCAAGATTCGGCAGATCGGACCGATCGTAATGAACGCCCAGATCGATCTGTGCGGCCAGGGCTCGTTCGAAGCGTGCCAGTTCTACACCCTGCTGGGCGATCCGACTACACGGCTGGTCCTCAGAGAGGTCGGGCCGCCTTCTGCGTTCACCGCCACCGGCGCGCACCAGCAGGTCGACCTGTCCTGGACAGCCAGCGCCACCCCCGGCGTGACCTATGACATTTACCGTTCCGAGAACCTGTCTCAGGGATACATCAAAGTTGCGGATTCCGAAGTCGGCACGACTTACTCCGACACCGGCCTGACCAATACCAGGACGTACTACTACTATGTCCTGGCCAAAGACATCGAAGGGTTCGAGAGCCGCTGGTCCAACTTCAACAGCGACTGTGGCGTGTCCGGTCCCGATTGCATATTCGCCGTACCGCTGAACCCGAACCCTCCCACGCCGCCGACCGGTGTTGCGGTGGTGGATCCGGAGACCGGCAGCCGACTGGATCTCACCTGGAACCCGAACCCGGAAACCGATATCCAGCGGTATGAAGTGTGGTACGGCACCACCCCCGGGGTCTACACCGACATGCAGGGCGCCGGACGGGACACCAGTGCCGTACTGTCCGGCCTGACCAACGGGGTGCGGTACTACATCAGTGTGATCGCAACCAACACCTCGCTTTTGACCTCGGGCAATTCCGCCGAGGTGGATGAGGTTCCGACCTTTATCCCCGGACTGCGGCCGCCCGCTTTCATCGACCAGCTCATGCTCGAGTAGCAGGGCGCCTACCTGCGGATCTCCTGGGCGCCGGTAACCACCGATATCTACGGCAAGCCGGAGACGGTGGCGAACTACTAGATCTATCGGGACCTCACTGCCGGTT
>CALZKF010000141.1 GCA_945787955.1 uncultured Acidobacteriota bacterium
CAGTATCGGGTTATCTGGTTGCGGTGGACTTGTGCTTCGCTAAGAGCTCCATGGCCTAGAACGGCGATAGCGACCCCGGTTCCCCCGTCAAGAGTATTGGATACAATCCGCGCTGCCGTTGCGTTGGTCAATTCAATACCATTCATACCTCCTGTGACGGAATTATTCGCAACCGTAATCGACCGGCAGCCATAAATCTCAAAGCCTGTGTCAGGGTCGCCGCTTATGGAATTGTCGTGGACCTCTAGCTGGTTGCGCGACGTTGTGTAGTAGTTGCCGCCCACAAGGATCCCTGAAACGGTGCCGGAGACAGAGTTGTCGATAACTTCCAACAGTTCGAAATCTGAAACGGAAACGGACATGCCCCGATATCCCGCATCCTGGATCACGTTACCGGCGATCTGATGGGTAGCATCATCCCAACTGGAGTCGGCGTCGTCGGAAAGCTGAAGATCGATGCCCGGGAAAAACGGATTAATCCGCTCCAGGGTATTGCCTGATATCTCAATCCCCGGGTCGGCGGCGTCCCTCGGCGCTTCTCCGAAAGCCATACGGATTCCAAATTCGGTCATGTCGCGCACGGTGCAGTCCACGATGTCCTGATGGGATCCGACGTACCCGTTAATACCGCCGACGCCCGCTTCGATAACGGCATCGTGGATCGAAACGGTACTGTCCGCCGTATCGGTCAGGACAATGCCGTACCAGTCGCCTGCTGTAGGAACCTGCGGCCGCCGCCGGTCCGAGGTGAATGTCACGGGATTTGAGGACGTACCCAGGAGGTTCAGGGTGCCCTCGATTATCAGTTCGATTCGCGTAGTATCCAGACCGCCGGCCTGATCGTCGGACAGGGCAGCCGCCTTGACCGTCGTGCCGGCTTCGATGGTCAGCGTGACACCTTCCGGTACGATGACGTCTCCGGTAATCACTACTTCCCCGGACCAGACCTCATCGGCAGGCAAAGTTCCTGTTGTCGTGGCGGACACATCGGCGACGAATGTCAACACACCCAGTACCATTACCATTGACTTCAGTAGCCACCCGGTCACGATGCGCCTCAACACAATCTCGGTTCCTTATGCTGGCCCACTTGCACCTGAATATACGCCAGATATCTGGAGGAACGGACCTAAATAGATTCAACCCCCTTCAGATCCGGATCCAGCACCCAGTCCCGGTGATGGAACCCGGATTCCAGGGCCTGGCGCAGCGCCTTCAGGTAGTCGGACCGATCCCACGGCTCCATCCCCAGGGAAGCCAGGTGGTCGGTGGGGACCTGGGCGTCCATCAGCCTGAACCCCCATCTTCCCAACTGCCGCACCAGCCGGTGGAAGCAGGCCTTGGAGGCGTCGGTTACATCGGAGAACATCGACTCACCGATGAAGATGGACCGGATGGCCACTCCGTACAGGCCTCCTACAAGAACGTCGTCCTGCCAGCACTCGATGGAGTGGGCGTGGCCCACGCTGTGCAGGGTGCAGTAAGCTTCAATCATCGGTGGGGTGATCCATGTCCCCTCCTCCGCCCGGGACGGCGTGGCGGCGCACTGCTCCATGACCTCGCGGAACGCCTGATCCAGGGTGAATCGAAACCTCCGGGATCGGATGGAGCGCTCCAGGCGTTTCCGGTCCGGCAGCCTGGCCGGCTCCAGCACCATCCGGGGGTCGGGGGAGAACCACAGCAAGGGGTAGCCCTCGTGAGGCCAGGGAAAGATTCCGGAACTGTAAGCCTGGATCAACCGCTCGGGGCGCAGATCTCCGCCTATGGCCAGGAGACCGCTCTCATCCGCTTCCCGGGGTGGCGGAAATGCGATGCTGTCCGACAGGCGGTAGACCGGCACCAGGTGATCCTCAAGTCCAGGTTTCAGGTACAATGCATGATACGCGAACCGTATGGAGTAGATCGATGCAGATCAGAACATCCATCGACCCCCACTCCCGTGTCCCGACCCATACCGTCACCGGCTGGTTGACCGCCAACCGGGTCCGGCGCACCGTGGCGAGGCTGGTGGAGGACCCGGACTATCTCCCGGATCGCAACAGCCTCTGGGATCTCCGGGAAGCGGAAGGTCTGTCCGGCCCGGAAGATGTCTGGCCGCTGGTGGAAATGATCCGGCGCGACGAGTTGCACACCGGTCGCGGGGTTATCGCCTTCCTGCTGAAACCGGAGCTGTTCTTCGCCGTCGGCGAGCCCAGGGAGCGAACCTACCCCACCGGACGGGAGCGGGCCGGACTGTTCGATGACCTCAGGGACGCAGGAGAATGGCTCGATAACCACGAGCACGTCAGGGACGCATAATGCAGCAACCGTCGGAAGAACTTCTGAGTCTTCTGCGTTCCGACCCGCCCACGGTGGTGCTCACCGGCGCCGGCATCTCCTCCGAATCGGGGCTGGCCACCTTCCGAGGTCCCGGTGGGCACTGGGAGGGACGGGATCCGATGTCACTGGCGACGCCGCAGGCGTTCGACGCCGAACCGACGACTGTCTGGCGATTCTACGACTGGCGCCGGACCCAGGCCGCGGCTGCCGGACCGAACCCGGCTCACCGTGCCATTGTCGATCTGGAGAGCAAGTTGTCCAGCCTGACGTTGGTGACCCAGAACGTGGATGGCCTCCATGAACGGGCCGGGACGAAAAACGTGGTCCGGCTGCATGGCAGCCTGTGGACCCTGCGTTGCACTGCCTGCGGCACGGAACAGAAGGATCTCCGCCCTCGGCTAGATCCGCTGCCTCCGGAATGTGGTTGTGGCGGCATGCTCCGGCCGGGGGTGGTCTGGTTCGGAGAGTCCCTGCCCCGGGACGCCATGCAGGAGGCCCAGAATGCGGCCCGCCTATGCCGGCTGATGCTGGTGGTGGGCACTTCCAGCCTGGTCTACCCTGCGGCGTCCATCCCTCAGTTCGCCAAGTCGGCCGGAGCGTTTTTGGTGGAGGTCAACCCGGAACGAACGCCGCTGACACCGCTGGTCGACGAGTACTACGACGGGCCGGCCGGCGAAATCCTGCCCGGTTTCGTATCGGGACTGGCCTGAACAGGTGTAAACTCGGATCGGTATGGCACAACACACAGGATCAACGCGAGGTATCGGCGGCGCCCTGCGGCAGGTGCTGGGAAGCCTGACCGAAGGGGTTCGCTACCGTGGCGAACTGTTCGCCCTGGAACTGAACGAAGAGAAACGCTCCCTGATCGCCCTCCTGGTTTTGGCCATGGCGGCGCTGTTCTCCCTGTTCCTGTCGTTCCTGTGCCTCAATATCCTGCTGCTGGTCGTTTTCCGGGACAGCCGCGCCATCCTGGCTACCGTGCTCATGCTGGTCTACCTGCTGGCGGCAGCCGGAATCGGCCTCGTCATCCGTCACCGGATCAAGAACGCACCCAAGCCGTTCGACACCACCCTGGAAGTGCTTCGCAAGGACCAGGAGACCATGACCCGGGGAGGGGACAATTATGGCGACTAAACCGGACCCGAAAATCCAGGTGCTCCGGAAGATCAACGCCCACCGCGAAGTCCTGGTGGCGGAAGTTGACGTCCTGCGTTACAAGCTGCGGCCGTTCGGCGTCATCGGCTCCACTGCAGGCTGGATCGGCAAGGCTTTGACCTTCCGCACTCCGCAAGTTTCCCGCGCCACATCGAGCCGGGCCGGCTTCGACCTGGAATCGATGGTCTGGCTCGGCATCCCGATCGTGCGGTACCTGCTGGGGCGGAGGAGGAAGAGGAAGTGAATCGATCGGTAGTCTGTATCCGGCTGTTCCTTACCCTCACCCTCTCCTCCTTGGTCGCACAGGCTCAACAAACAGAAATCTACCGCCGCGTGGATCTTCTGGAGACCCGAACCGGAGTCGCCAAGGTTCGGGTGGTCTATAACCCCCGCCTGAATGTACCGGTTGGGTGTGATGACGGCTCGCAAGGATGTGTCGAAGGGTTTCGGTTCACACGCTTATATGCCCTGGAGCTTGGCCTGGAAGCCCGGCGTGCCGTTGATGGGGGCGCCCGAATCGTTTGGGAAGACAAGGGGGAAGTATTCCTGGCGCTGCAGTTCGAGAGCGAGGACGAGGCGTGGTTCGATGCGGGGCTTCGGGAGTACCTCTCCTCTCTTTCCGCTGATGCTTTCGCCCAGGAGTACGCCAGGATCGAAGGTGTCGGGTCCCCGCTGCACGGTATCCCGAGGCGCTCGCCGGAGACATCCTGGAGCTGTTTTCGGTCCGGTCGGAACGGCAAGGTGACCCGGTATGACGGCTTCGTCACGCGTGATGAACACGGAGAGATCCGTGAGATGCAAGGTGGGACCTCCACCTTTCCGCTGTCCGACAGCAACCCGCACCTCGCATCGCTGGAGCAATTTTGTGATGAGATGTCCGACGCATCGGAAAGCGCATTCCCGGATGAAGTTCGCACCATGCCTGTCCCCCGAACGGTGATCGAGACCGTGGTTGAGCAGGTCAGGCGAAATACTCTCGCTGCAGAGGGATACGAGGAGGAATTGGTGCCCTTGCCCGGGCAGGGCCAGTTTACTCGAAAGGGCGAGCCGGGGATGATATCAGGCGGAGCATCTTCCAGTGATGAGCAGTTCACGATCCTGTCCCGCGGTCAGGACGGGATCATGTGGACGGCCAGGACCGAGCCTGCGGAGGTCCGGCCGGACATTGTGGCCGACAATGCATGGCTGAGCCGTTGGAAGATTCGGACCGAGGAACGAAAGTTGGGCCCCTATCCGGCGCGCCGGCTATTGTCGGAATCCATGTTAACCATGACGCTGGTGCCGACGTTGCCATCCGTTGAGTTGGATGAGGATGGCCAACCGGTTTCCCACAGGGCCCAGGGCCGTCTCTACGAGATCCGGATGGACGAATCCGCATTCATGGATGAGATCGCAACTCGGCTGGATAAGGAGTCCAGCCTGGACCTGGTGACTTTGGAGCGCCTGCTGACAACCGGTCCTGCAGGGTTCGAAAGTGAAGGCTGGATTCAGATCATCTGCCGCCCGGGTGGTACCGCCCTGTACGGCATTGTTCCGACCGGGGTCAAAACGCCGCTGCTGAACGCCGACCTGTTCTGTGCGGCGGTAGATTCTCAGCTGAACTGACCTACCCCAGGTGCTGCCCTAAAAAGTTCTCCATCGCCCGGTAGAACTCGAAGACGTTCTCCTCGTTCTGGAAGCCGTGGCCCTCGTTGTCCTTGACGATGTACTCGGTGGCGATGCCCCGTTTCTCCATGGCGGCGACGATCTGGTCCGATTCTTCCTTTTTGACCCTGGGATCGTTGGCGCCCTGGGCCACGAGGAGAGGAGCGCGGATATCGTCCGCGTGGAAGAACGGGGAGGTCGCCTTGAACCGCTCCTCGTCCCGCTCCGGGTGGCCGACCATCTCGTACATCATTTCAAGGTACGGCTTCCAGTACGGCGGGAACGCTTCGATCCAGGTGAACAGGTTGGAGACGCCGACGTAGCTCACGCCGCAGGCGTACAGTTCCGGGGTCAGTGTCATGCCGGCCAGGGTTGCATAGCCGCCGTAACTGCCGCCGTAGATCGCAACCTTGTCCTTGTGGGCGTAGCCCTGCTCCACAGCCCAGTTAACCCCGTCGGAAATGTCGTCCTGCATCGCCAGGCCCCACTGGCCGAAAGAAGCTTCCAGGAATTTCCGCCCGTACCCGGTGGAGCCACGGAAGTTCATCTGCAGGACCGCGTATCCCCGGTTGGCCAGGAACTGCACTTCCGGATTGAACCCCCAGCTGTCCCGCGCCCACGGCCCGCCGTGGGGGTGGACCACCATCGGGAACGGACCGTCCCCGCTGGGCAGACTCAGGTAACCGGGAATGGTCAGGCCGTCCCTGGACTGGTAGGTGATCGACCGCATCGCCGTCATCCGGTTTTCGTCCAGCCAGGGCGAAAGGTCGAACAGTTTGGTCAGCTCGGAGGTTGAAGTGTCGAACAGGTGGTACGCACCCCGGCTGCGGTCCGATCCGGAATGGATGATGAAAACCGTCTCGTCCCGGTTGGACGACACCACGCTGTTCACAGTGTCCGGGAGCTTCTCGTCCACCGTGGCCTGGAGTCCGGCCCGCAGGTCGTCGAAGAACGCGTACTCCATCCGGTCGGTCTCGAAAGCGACGCCGGTGGCGAGCTTGCGTTTTCGGGAGAGCAGCAGGTGGGAGACGTCCACGTCCGGATGCTCGTAGACCAGCTGCCCTTCCTTCCCGGTATCCAGGTCGTATTCGAAGATCGCCGTCTTGTCACGGCCGACGTTGGAGGCGACCCAGATCGCGTCCCGGTCGTACTGGAAATAGAGCGGGTAGGCGTGTTCCTTGAAGTCGTAAGTCGCAACGGGCCGCCATTCGTCTTCTTCCGTAACCCGGTACAGCAGGCTGGTGTTCACGCCGTCGGTGGTGGTGGCCATGCGCAACCGGCCGTCCTGGTCTGTGATCCAGCTCTGGATGTTCCCCGGGTTTTCGGCCAACAAGGTCGCCTCGCCGGTGTTCACATCGAGCCGGAAAACATCGAACAGCTCCGGGTCCCTGCGGTTCATCTGGAACAGGATCTGGTCGTCGATATCCTCCAGATCGTCCACAATGCCACACTTGACGTTGTCGTACGGAGTCAGGTCCAACAGGTCGGAGCCGTCCACGCCGACGGCGTAGAGGCGGAAATTCTCGTCACCCCCGGTGTCCTGCAGGTAGATCAGCCGATCGTTCCCGGCCCACAGGAAACCGGCGATGTCCCGGGATTCCGACGATGTCACCTGCCGCTCATCCCCGGTGTCCAGATCCCGGACGAATACGTTCAAACGGCGCTTATATGGCGCCATCCAGGCCAGCTTGCCGCCGTCGGGGGACAGCCGTAGATGGACCTTGTCCGGTTTACGGAAAAAATCTTCTAGAGGGATCATGGTTCACCTTCCTACAATGGGGTCGGAAGACATTAATGCACATCAGTCCGGGTTGCAAAGAGGAGCACCATGGCGATGAAGGAATACCCGTACTACCTGGCCAATGAGCCCCGGATGCCGAATACCGACCTGACGGTGACGGACAAGTACTCCGGCGAACCGGCGTACAAGGTCGCCCGGGCCGATGCCGCCGCCATCGATGAGGCGATCCGAGCGGCGGCCGCTGCCCGGGAAGCGATGGCGGCTCTGAAAGCGTACCAGCGCCAGGATGTGCTTTACCATTGCGTCGGTCGGTTCGAGGAGCGGGCCGAGGAACTGGCGATGTCGCTGTGTATCGAGGCCGGCAAGCCGATCGCCGACTCCCAGGGGGAGGTCACCCGGCTCATCGACACCTTCCAGATCGCCGCTGAAGAATCGGTGCGGATCCATGGCGAAATCATCCCGATGGACATCGCCCCCCGGGCGGCCAACTACACCGGGATGTGGAAGCGGGTCCCCATCGGCCCGTGTTCGTTCATCTCGCCGTTCAACTTCCCTCTGAACCTGGCGGCCCACAAGATCGCCCCGGCCCTGGCGGTGGGGAATCCGTTCGTGTTGAAGCCGGCCAGCATGACACCGGTGGGGGCGCTGATCATCGGCGAGGTCCTGGCGGAGACCGACCTCCCGAAAGGGGCATTCTCCATCCTGCCGTGCACCCGGGACGGCGCCGGTCAGTTCACCACCGACGAGCGGCTCAAGCTGCTGAGCTTTACCGGCTCCCCTGAAGTCGGCTGGGACCTGAAGGCGAAGGCCGGCAAGAAGAAGGTTGTCCTGGAACTGGGCGGTAACGCCGGGGTGATCGTGGATGAGGACTGGGAGATCGAGGACGCCGTCGCGAGGATCATCTTCGGTGCGTTCTACCAGTCGGGACAGAGCTGTATCAGCGTGCAGCGGATCTTCGTCCACGATGCCCTGTACGACCGGCTCAAGGACCGCTTCATCGAGGAGACCGGAAAATTGAAAATGGGTGATCCGAAGGTGGAGGGCAACTTCATCGGTCCGATGATCGCCGAGAGCGAGGCGGTCCGTCTCGAGTCCTGGATCGACTCGGCAGCGAGAGCCGGCGCCAGGCTCCTTTGCGGAGGCGCCAGGAACGGCTCCATGGTATCTCCCGCAATCCTGGAAAATGTCCCCGACGATGAGCCGCTGTCCTGCAATGAGGCGTTCGGTCCGGTAGCGATCCTGGAACCGTTCAGCGACTTCGACGCTGCCCTCGACCGGGTCAACGCCAGCCGCTACGGCCTGCAGGCAGGGGTGTTCACCCGGGACCTGTACAAGGCGAACCGGGCCTGGGACAAACTGGA
>CALZKF010000142.1 GCA_945787955.1 uncultured Acidobacteriota bacterium
ACCAGGTACTCCCTGAAATCAATCTCGAAATTACCTGTCAAACTAAGGTCGGATACCAATATATCTTCTGTGAATGAGGCTCTGTCTTTGAACGGCCTGATAACCTTGTGGCCGGTTCGATAGGAAACCGTCATCACGAGAGCTGAATGGTCAGGCTGCCCGAAATCGTTATCGACCGGCAGCCTGAAACTGCCGAACACGACGATACCGTCTTCTCTCATCCTTACGTCCGCACTAAGCCCAAATTCTCCCGTCGACATCGTCATCCTGCTTCCATCACTTTGTAACTCGAACGGTAACAAGATTCGATTTATATTTATCGACTGTCGCGTAGAGTACGTAATCTGCTACCTCGGCCGGCAAGCCCATAGCTTCGATCAGTTCGATGTTCACCCAGCCACCGACGATTTTCTTCTCGAGTTTCGCCGAGTCGACTCTTGGCTTCTTTTTGCGATCAGGCTTGCGATTCTCGATGTCACGTACTTTCGCCGTGTAAGTCTGGTCGGTACGCTGGTCAACGGCGACGAATATTATCGAATTCCTGATATTTTTACCGATATTCAGAGGTTCGGCTGGTCGGTGCCGATATGCGCAAGCAACCTGAATCTTGAACTCACCTTCATTGAGCGAAATGCTGGCAGGCGCGTTGATGAGCAAGCCCGTGAGTTGTCGATTCAAAAACACGGGTGAACATTCGTTCGAAGCATACTTGTGCCCGATCGAAGAGAAATCACACCCCTCGGGAATTTGATAGTCGCTTTCGCTTGGCATTTTTCTTACCTCGCTCCCGCCGCAATCTGTCCGAGCGGGTAAACCACTCAATACCAGTGACAACAGTAGCAGGCCAACTGTCAGGTTGGCCCAATGTTCATTTTCGAATGGCACCTTGCTAGAACTCCTTTTTCAGGTCGTCAATGTGGAAGCCGTTGAGGTCCATCTTTCTGACCGACAACCCACAATCACTACAAAAAATATTCGGAGTTTCCTTGTAAGTACCAGTCGCTGCATCCAGAGTCGGGCTACCCCCGAACATCGCGCAACCTGGTGTGCCGGTCCATTCGTCTTTTGCGGCGTCGTATGCCGTCATTCCATCCTCGCAGTGCGGTCCCTGGTGTCCTTTGTTGTTTTCATCGGGCCCCTCGTAGTACTCGCCGTAGAGATTCGGCGGAGCATCCGGCGTCTTGCTGTTAATGAAAGCAAAGTTTCCGGCAGGTGGCGGCGGTCGATCTCCGGTCGACGAGAGACCGATCTTGTGGCCTAATTCGTGAATGAGGGTCTGAATATTCTCGTCGTCCGAGTGATCACCATCCCACCACGACTTTACGGCGACAGTGGTGAAGTTGGAGTCACCGGAGCTGAAGCCACCACTGAATCCATCAACGACTCTTGTCTTAATGACCAGATTGCCTTTCGTAGTTTCCAGCAGGTCCCCAAGCAGGATTTCGTTCAGAGTCACTTTTACCTGCGAAAAGCCCCCCGTACCATGGGACGCTGCGCCGGATATGTTAACATCCGAACGTCGAATGACCTGCGACGTGGTTTCTCCTTCTCGCGTAAAGGCTGCTGAAACCAGCCAGAACTTGTCCAGCAGGTCATGGTCATCATCAAGGCCGGTCCACAGGTAGGCGTCGTCACCGAATTCGTCCTTGAGGTCAACTGTGACTTCGATAGAATTCTCGCCTAGGTTGTCGATCATCGAAGGAATTTCGACATCGACGTGATCGTCGTTCTCATTGTCGGCGTAGTCCGCGATCATGTTCGAAAAAACACAGGCAATCGCATAAGGCCAGTACTTTCCGGCCTTGTACGAGGTGCGGGCGCTATCTTTGAAATCACCCGTATTGTCCTGATGAACAGTCTTGATCAGGTCCATAGTGTCGCGACCGTCTTCCTTTTCCTTAAGTTCCATGAAGTACTTCTCGAACTCGTCCGACACATCACTCAGGCTGCCAGGGACGGCGACCCCCTTCATTGAAATGACCTGGAAATACAAGCGACGGATCGTTTCGATAGCCTTCGATGTGGAAACCACTTTGTCCTTATATTTGGCTTCGATCTTGTATTTGTTGCCACCGACCGCCGGAAGGAAAAACTTCTGCTTCAGTTCAACCTCGGATTCGCTGGTAATTTCCGGAGGAAACGGTACGAGCTTGAAGTGGACGTTGCGCTTCTTTTCCGCGTCCGAATATTCTGCGTTGTCGCCGCCCTCAGGAACAGCACGAAGCTTGATTAAGGCGGGGTCTTTTTTCTTCATCTTCACCTTGGCTAGTACGTAGTCCAGGCGTGCATCGCTGGTGATGCCATCCTCCACGTGAACGGCCTCGCGCGTAAGGTTAACCCACTGCTTAAGCGACATACGCTACCTCTTTAGTGTTTCTATTCGAGGAATTCAACTTTTTCGAGTTCATTCTCATCCTCGTCGTCAACATCAAGATCACCCGGCATTGCAATCAACGGTGCCTGCAAAACAGGAAACGGCGGTGTGTTCTTATCATTATGAAGCATCATGTCGAAAGCTCTGGGTACGTTTTTACCTTCAACCTTCACATCAAAAGAGTAATTGATGAATTCGGCCTTGCCTTTTATTTTGCCGGAAGCGACGCCGTTACTTGCGCCAGCTTCGTCACCGACACTGGTGCTGAAATTGGAGTCTTTGAGGCAGATTGAATTACCGTCGCATTTAACCGATTTGCTCCCTTTGGCGGTATCGCCTGACTTTGCAATATTCGGGTAGGGTATGGGAATAGGCGGTGCAGGTGGCGCCGGAGTGAGGCACACGTCCGGGAAAGCGATTGAGACCCCATTGCTGCTTTTGTGAACCACCGTCATTTTATTTACGCCGACAGTAACGCCCATATCCGCATTCAACCTTTCTTATGCTGATCTCCACATCGACTTAAGCAAAGAGCAGCTCTGTGACCATCATCGGAGCCTGTCCACAGCAGAGCTTCATCCGAAGGATTATAACCTTTCTTAAAAGCCTGAACGGCATTGGCTACAAGGATCCCTCCAGTCGCAGCACCGATATCGCCGGTACAATCCGCCGGGTGACTCAACTCTCTCACCTCCGAAAAGTGCATATTCAACCTGGTTAAGGTCACGCCCCACTCAAAGCTACGGTAACTCTCCCCGTTCAAATCGCACAGAATCCAGGGCGCATTTGCTTTCTCTCCATTATGCAGCAAAGCGTGTTCTATAGCATTGCACAAGCCCGTTCCATCGCTGTTTTGATCGGTGCCCCTGTTTTTCGGTTCATCTCCAAAGCCACAGGATACGATGGAAACCTTGCCTTCTCGCCCCTCAGCTTTCGCATTGGAGGCGGTTTCCAGAAGAAGCAAACCGGCGGCTTCTCCGGGCACAAAACCAGCCATGCATTTTCCGCTCTTTATTCTCCATGCTTGATCAAAGAAAGCAAGACGATCATTTGTCAAATATGAATCAACTCCCCCGACAATGCAGTATTCAAGCTCTCCAGCATTCAACATCGACACCGCGTCTTGAATCAGATCAAATACACCGGTATGGCCGCTCTGGTTAACCTTGTACATCTTGTAGGTATCCAGCCCGGTTCGCCTGAAAAGTTCACTCTTGAACGTCTCTTCCAGTTCCCAATCCCTGATTGCGTCATCGGGTTGAGGCAAGGCCAGAAACAGGCCGGTGGCTCGAATATCATCTCGTCTGAGCTGCGCTGATCTGATCAACTCAATCAGGGAAGGTATGAGCATTTCCAGCAGCCTCTCCGGCCCATCCAGGAACGGATCAATAGAAGCCACCGTGGAAGCAATCAGCGGTTCTCCTTCATCCCACTCCGGATCGACGCCACTGCATTCAAAATAAGCATGTTCGGCAAACCTGGCTATGCCTGCACGGATTGATGTGCAGGTTTGTTCAATATTCAAGCCTACCGGCGAAATGCCACTCAGTGCCGAGATCACTATGTCTGACTTGTTCTGTGGCATCACGCCCGGTTATTCCTGATTCGGACAGCATCAACAAGTAAAAACTTTCTGTACGTCGGGATGGTTGCTCGCCATACTGCCATCAACCGATTCTCGTCCGGTTCGATTATAACGGTGTCCATAACGGCAGGATGGCTTCCTATTACACCTTGAATAAGGATGTCTACCTCCAATCTTTCTTGAGGTAATTTGAAAACCAGATTGCCGCGCTTTGATGCATTCGTAATCTTGACCATCTCGTTGCCCTTCAAGAACTCCGTGGATACGAGATCAGGATGGGCGCCATTGTAATAAAGTTCATCGAAATCAGTTGGCAGCAAAGGGCAGCGTTCCTTTTCCCACTGCTCATCGTATGTGCCGGCGTAATCGACCCTTGGCGCCCAATCACGGCCGACAAAACCAAACCCACAGGGCGCGGGTTTGTCTTTCCAGCTCTTAATCTGTGACTTGGGGCCCTCTATGTTTGGAAGCGGCATCTCATTCAGTATTTCCTTTTTCCCCGACACGGCGAAGCCGGTTCCGACAGGATTTCTTCTTTCGGAACCGTGCTTTGACGAATCCGGATGAGCATCATCCAGTCCACCAAAAGCTCGTTCGTAAATCAAAGGCATGGAATCAAAAGGGATCGGATCGGTAATCCGCCATGAACCAAAGGATCTGTGCCATTTTCGATCACCACTGACGCGAACCGTTTTTTGTAGTGAACCGACTTGAAGAGACACATCAAGTATCTTGACGGGCCCTTTTCTTGAGTAGGCATGACCGATCAGTACGACATCACTGCCTTTCTTTCTCAGGCATACATCGGACTCATATTTTATGCTTGAAGTTCCGGGCTCTCCAAAATGTACATCTGCCTCCAGGACGGGAGCCTGATTCTCCGATAACACCAGAGAACCTCCATTCGTCGGAAGATCGAATGTGCCTTTGACTGCAACCGTCAAAAACTCAAATCCATCCTTGTCGCAATTCGGGATTGTGGCAACTTCGAAGGATGTTTTATTTTTTATATCCATCACTTCTTCAGTTGCCGGTCAGGGCCAAAAATTTCTGGACCTGCAATTCGGCGGTTGCTTCCAGTTCAAGATCAGGCGTTTCCGATCGGTGGAGGACGCATTCACGAAGGTACAGGTCCCGGCGGCACGGCAGCGGCAGGTCGTTGAAGCGGTTTCCCAGTGGGTCCTCCGACACTTCCGATCCGGCCTGCCAGCGTCCTTCCTTCTCGAATCGCCCGTTCTCCCGAGCCCACCATTCCTCGGCCCGGTTCGGGTCGGGTGGGAGTGAGCTGTCGAGGAAGTCGGCCTCTTCCTCGCTCATGCCCTCCGGTACAGGCAGCGGTCCGTCGGCGTCTATGTCGTCGGCGCCGGTGATCCTCCGGAATGCGGCGCCGGCTGCATGAGCCAGGACAGGGTCGGGCATGGCGCTTACCAGAGAGGGGATCGCAGCCACATCTCCCAAGGCGCCCAACCCTTCCAGCGCCGCCGTTCCGAGCCCGGGCTTCTTGATCATTTCCTGCAGGAATTCCAGTTCTTCAGGGCCGCCGACAACACCAAGAAAAGCCAGCGCTTCCGGGGCAAGATTCTCGGTCTGCATGGCGACCTGCCGGCATAATCCGGCCAGGCCGGCCATCCCGAGGCGGGCGGAGGCCGCCAGCGCCGCCATTCGAGGGACCGGGTCGGCCATGTCCAGCATTACTCCCAGCTGGGTTGGGGACCATGTGCCCGGGGCGCCACGCCCGAGAGCTGCTGTCAGGCGGGCGCGGACCAACGGGTCGCCATCGGTCAGCCATTCCGGATGGATGGCGGGGCAGGGCAGGCGGTGGAAGGCGAGGATGTCGATGGCGGCGGAACGGAGATCCGGATCGCCGGACTCCGTCGCTTCCCGAAGTTGGGCGAGGACCGCTCCGATCTCCCGGTGTCGCAATGCGATCCGGATGCCTTCCCGTACTTCCGGGCCGCCTGCGGTGAACCGCTCCATGAGTTCGGCAACCAGCTCGGACCGTTCCATGGCGAGAAAAATGAACGCCGCTGCGGTGGCGGCTCCAACAGCATCGCCGTCCAGGTGCGGCCGCGCCAGGTCGAGGGAGTGCTCCCTGCCCAGCTTCAACCCGTCCAGGTGAGCCCAGGCACGTTCTTCGTGGGCGGTGAAATCGTTCAAGTCGTAGTCGATGTCGAATACGATCCGCTCCCGCTGCTCCCAGAGGAAGTCCAGTTCATCGAAGTGGTCTTCCAGTAGGTCGACCATGATCGCCGGTCGTTCGCTGTGTGCCATAAGATGACTCCGCATACAGCCGGTTGGACCGAGCTGCTTGCAACTCGTTCAATTCTCTCATGAATTTCAGCATTTGTTGTCACTCGATTGGAAGGCCTGGTCCGGTTCCCTGCTCCCAAATTATCCTGAAGGTCTGCTCGACATATCGGCAAAATGCCCCGTATAATTACGTTTCCGTTTCCACGCCGGAATCCGGCGTCGGGGAGGTCCGCGCGAGTATGTCCATCCCGGAAAGGATCGGCCGGTACGGGGTCGTGGAACTGCTCGGCTCCGGGGCGATGGGAGAAGTGTACAAGGCGACCGACCCGAAAATGCACGATCGCCACGTGGCGATGAAGATCCTTTCCGGCCGCCTGTCGAAGAACGAGATCGCCCACCGCCGGTTCAAACTGGAAGTGGAACAGCTGGCCCGCCTGGATCATCCGAATATCGTGAAGATTTTCGACCGCGGCGAGCATGAGGGCCGACCGTATTTCGTCATGGAGTTCCTTGACGGGTTCGATCTAAACCTCATGACCAGCGGTGCGGAGACTCGAACACTATCCGAAAAGGTGGAACTGGCACGCCAGATTACCGAAGCGCTTGATTACGCCCACTCCCGCGGCCTGGTGCACCGGGACATCAAACCGGGCAACATCATGATCATCCGGCCCGGGAATGAGGATCAGGCCAAGCTGGTTGATTTCGGAATCGTCCATCAGGAACGCTCCAACCTGACCCAGGCCTCCACCCAGCCGGGCACGTTTTCGTACATGTCGCCGGAAGCGCTGGTCGGCGCCGAGATCGACAATCGCAGCGACCTGTTCTCCCTCGGAATCGTGCTCTACGAACTGTTCACCCTGGAACACCCGTTCCAGGCGGCCACCGACCCGATCGTCATCGACAAGATCCGTCGAGAGGAGCCGAGCCGGCCGCGCCAGAAGAATGCCGAGATTCCGTCCGCGCTTGACGCCATCATCCTGAAACTGCTGGAGAAGGACCCGGTACACCGGCCTCCCAGGGCTCAGGAAGTGGCGGAGGCCCTCAGAAGAATCGGGATCAACCAGCAGTCCAAGAGCCTGGGGACCGACCCGTCCGACTATGAAGACCTCGGCGACCTGAACCGGCAGATAGCCAGGAAATACCTTGAGTATGCCCGTATCAAGGAATCGGACGGTGACCTGGAGGAGGCGCTGAAGGCGTACGAAAAGGTTTTCCAGGTTTCACCGGAGAACGCCAAGCTTCAGCGCAAGATCCCGCAGCTTCGACACAAGATCGAGTCCACCCGGGAACTGAAGCACCTGCTGGAAGAGGCCGGCCGCCTGTTGGAGGAAGGAGAAGTCGTGTCCTCCCGGGAAGTGTGGCGCAAGGCCTGGATCCTGAGTCCCAACGATGAAAAAGTCCAGGCTCTGGAGATCCGTCTTGAAACCGTGGAAGCGCAGAACGGAGGCGATCCGGACCGTGCCCGGAGCATCAAGGTGGAACTGGCGGCGGCAGATCATATGATGGAAGCAGGGAACTTCACCGAGGCCAGGCATCACCTGGTGCAGCTCATTCAAAGGTACCCCGATGAAGCGCTTGTGCAGTTGATGCTGAACCGGATCGTGGATATTCAGGCCAGCGGCATCGATTACGTCACTTACAGCGGCCACCTGAAAACAGCACACGACCATCTGGACTCGGACCGCTTCGCCGAGGCGCACGCCTCCTGCCAGGATGCCAAAAAGCTGTGGGCCTCCGACGAGGAATGGTTCGATCTCGATCGCAAGGTCAGCGCCCGGGTGGAGAGCGAGATCGCCCGGGTGATCACCGCAGCGGAACACCTGCTCAAGACGGCGGAAGAAGGGTCGGCCAAGGACCACGAGAGGCTGGCGGCGATCCGGGAGGTTACCGGGCTGCGGGATAGGGCGGAAGAACTGGGAGCGGCCGACCAGTGGACCGGTCCCGCCCGCAAGACAACCACGCGTCTGCGCCAGGATGTGGCAGCCCGGATCGAGGCGGTATCCGCAAGTCGGTGGATGATGGACTTGCGGAGGGTGAGCGGTTGTTCACGGAAGCCGACAACATGGCCGACCAGGATGCGGTCGATTTCGGAGTTGTGATCGAGGCCTGCGAAAACTCCCGGAAAGTCTTCGCCGCCGTTTTGCGAGCCGTTCCCAACCTGCCGGAAGCGACACAGTGGATCAACCGCATCGATCAGCGCATCGAACAACTGCACGGCGAGCAGAAGACAATGCAGCAGGCCCGGGAAGAACTGTCAGGGCGCATCGATACGGCACGAAAACTCCAGGCAACCGCATCAAGCCTCACCAAAGGCGAAGTTCCCGAACTGGAACAATGCCTGCTTCGTCTCGAGGACGTCCGGGCCGTGCTGAAACAGGTGCTCGACCAGGATCCCGGGCATCCGGAAGCTACACGGGTCCTGGAAGAGAACGAACGGATCACCAAGACGGTGGCAGGGCGCCGGGATGATCTGATCCAGCGCCAGGCGCTGCTGGCAAGCGCCGTGAGGGAAGGCGGCGAACTCCTTGACAAGGCCCTTGGCGGAACCTCCGGGGATATGACGGATCTCCGTCAGGCCCTGGAAGAATGCCAGGCCGCAGAGTCCGCCTTCCGCAGGGCGTTGACGCTCAAGCAGGATCACCCCGAGGCGCTGGAGAAACTGGAACAGGCGCAAACGCTCCGGCAACACCTGGACAGCACGATCGAAATCGAGGTTGAGAAGGGCCGGCGCGAGGATGACATCCAGACCCGACTGGCCGGTTTTGCCGCCAGGCTGACCGAGGCGGAGAGATCCCGGTTAGGGGACGCGGAAACCATTGCAGGCGCCATCAAGGTCGTGGACGAAATCGGGAAGGAAGCCGCGGTGCTGGCGACCTCCGACCCGGACCATGAAGGGGTTTCCAGCCTGGGCGCCCGCATCCTGGCTTTGAAAGAGGAACTGCAGTCCAGGCACGACGGGGCGGCACCGGCGGTCGAGACACCGGCGGTCGAGGCACCGGCGGCCAGGGAAGAGGCTGTTCGACGCGCCGGCAAGATGTTCCGCAAAGCCCAGAATCTCCGAAAAGAGATGAAGTACGAGGCAGATCGAATGCACGATCTCCTCCGGAATGCCTTGGCGACCCTGGAGCAGGCCGGCGTAGCGGAAGGCGCGAAGGACAAGGCCGGGAAGCTCCGATCCCAGATCGAGAACATGCTGGAGAAGGTGGCTCCCAATGTGGAGTTCGCTCGCAAAGCGAGGCAGATCGACGAAGGGCTGGACGGGGCTGAGAAACTTATCGATGCAGGCCGGTTCGATGATGCGCGGGGACCGCTCCACGAGCTGCGGCAAGTGTGCAGGGACGAGCCGGACCTGGTCGATCAGCTTCAGGAGATCGACGATCTTCTGGCCCAGACCGGGAAGGATGACGGACCTCGCAAGGGATTGTGGATCGGCGTTGCCGCGGCTTCTCTGGTGGTGGTGGCTGCCATTGTTGCGGTGGTCATGCTCAAAGGCTCCGGGGAGCCGGCAGCGGTCCCCGAGCCGGTCCCGCCAAGTCCCAAGGTGGTGCCGGTGGATCCGGAACAGGCACTGCGTCAAACGGTGGAGGGCCATATGGACGAGGTCAGGGAGATCAGTGGACAGGAGCGTTTCAGGGACGACAACGAGCAGATGGCGGCGCTATGGAACAACCTTGCTGCAGTTCGCAACCGGCTCGAGAGCGTAATGAAACTGCCCGACAAGGAGTGGACCGGATCGATCCTGGAGAATCTCGAGCGATATGAAGGGCAATTCAAACCCAGAGCGGGCCAAGGGGAGGGCGGTTCCGGGATCGCCGGCGAGATTTTCCCTCCAGGTTTGGACGTTCCGGCTGCAGGTGCCGAAGTGGTATTCCGCAATGTCGGCGAGGACCTGTGGATTACGGCGCAGACCGACGGTTCCGGTCGATACAGGGCCGCCCTGGCGCCGGGTCGTTATGTTCCAGTGGGCGTCAGGTTCCCCGATTCGGATTACATTGCATTGGGCAAGCTTGCCGGGATCCGGTTAGGCGAGTCCTGGGAGACCTTCGATGCGAAACCTGAGAAGCGGTGATGCCGGTTGTAAACCCTTGACTCCGGGCTGAATATCAGTAGGCTAAGTCTGAACGAGGCGGCCTCTCCCCGAGGCAGGCCGGAAGCTGCAGAGGAGGTCACAATGACGGATGCGAAACAGGTTTCGGCGGTAAGCGGTCTGGTCCTGTGCCTGCTCCTGTCGAGTTTCGCCCTTGGCGCACCGGAGGGTGATATCGCCTTCCGGGGGAAAATACCGGTCCCGACCACAGGTGACCGGCTGGACCTGTTTATCACGCTGATCACCCTCGTGCGGCAAGATGACGGAACCTATACCTTCGAGTCGTCCAAGGTCCAGTCACAGGCGATGCAACTCGACCCGCGCGAGCCCGGTTTGAACAACTCGTTTGATTTCAAGCTGGATCCGACCGCCGATAGCTATCAATTCACCATAGATGTGTTGGGCATGTCCGGCATCGCCGGGCGATATCTATTCAACTACGACGACTTGCGTGGCGGCGAGTATGATCAGCATACGGTTTCCGTCACAGGCAAGAGCCGGGTGCCGTTCGAATTCAGGCTGGCGGGAAACAATGAGGCCAAGAAGGCCAACCGCCTGGACATGATGAAAACCAAGGACGGAGGGTTCAACTTCTTCTTGTTCCACTGGACCGATACCCGGTTGGAATGACCCATAACTCGGTGTAAGGCCGTCCGGCAGTTCCTCTTACTTGCACTTCAGCAGAAATTCGGCCCGGCGGTTCTTCGCACGGGACGCTTCGTCGGTTCCGGGAGCCAGAGGGCTGTTTTCGCCGCGGGACACGATACGGATCCGGGAGCCGTCGAGACCCCGTTTCATCAACGCCCGCTTGATGCTCTCGGCTCTACGCTTGCCCAGGTCATCGTTGTAGTACTCTTCACCCAGTTCATCGCAGTGTCCCTCGATAGTCATCTCCACCTGGGGCGATGCGTCGAATGTGGTACGGATTTCCCTGGTGATCCTGTCCAGATTGGAGGTGGCGGACAGGTTCGGGCTGTCCACGTCGAAGTCGAACCGGACCTTGAGCCCGTTGATGACGTTGGTGGCCGAAGAACAGATTGCAGCGAGATCGGCGGCACCTGGAGTTGGCGGAGGCGGGGTATCCTCAACATCGGTAATTATAACCGGCTTTTTTACCTGGATTGCGCCAGGGGCGGTGGCGTTCACCGCTGCAAGCCCTTGTCCGCCGATCTGAGCCACTACTTTGTAGGCCCCGTCCTTCAGCTCCGGTAAGGCGGCGCCGCCCTGGTACCGGTTGCCCCCTACATTGGTCAGGCGGTATGCATGGGTCGTCCCGTCGATGATCGCCTGCAGGACCGCACCGGGGGGAACGACAGCCTCGGCGTCGAAGCGCACCCGGTCGCCGGGGCTCAGAACCCCGGAGGCATCGTGTTTGAAGGCGAGAATCTCAGCCTTGGGCGCCGGCGGCTCGATCTCCACCTGGATGGTCAATTCCTGAGGCGCAGCCAGCGCCATCGAAGGAAACACGAGCAACCCGGCAAGCAGGATCGGGACACAACGTAATAGCATTCGTTTGTTCATCTCCCGTTCTCCCAGATATCCGATGCTATAACCAGCGCCGCAAGGTTAGTTACTACCCGGCGACACAGGCTCGTCGCCGCCGGCCACCGCCGCGATCGCCCCTCCCGATACCAGGACGATTCCGATTATGCCGCCCTTTTTCTTGTACCAGGGCTTGGAGCCGGTGTAAGGCTTGGGCGGTTTGGGAGGTTTGGGCGGCTTAACCGGTTTGGGAGGTTTGGGCGGCTTGACCTTTTTAGTCTCCACCTGTTTTGTCTTCGGCGGTTTAGTCTTCACCTGTGGTTCCGGTTCCGGCGCCGCAAGACTTTTTTGGAATTTAACGTCCAGGCGGGTCGAACCGGCATAGGCGATGGGGATCGGCGCAATACTCCGAACGGAAAGTACCGAGCCGTCCGGTGCGGTGACGTGATCGATGACGTATCTGCCGCCGACAGGTACTTGAGCCGAATACTGTCCGGCAGCGTCGGTCGGACCGCTGGCGATGATTTTACCGGTCCCGACATCTTTAAGATGCACCACGAACCCGCCGCCGAGCTCACCCTCCGGGCCGGCGACCAGGCCGTAGATGGTAGCCGACTCCTGCGCCAGGATCGGCATCCCGGTGGTCGCGACCAGGAAGGTGATCAGGATGAACGTGCCAAGGATCCGTTTGCCTCGCATGTCAGCAGTTCCCACTATGGACATTGAATCGTTCCTCCCATGCTACCTCGAACCGGTTCGCTGCAACTCAAACCGCACGGCGCCAACTTCCACGATCTCCACGCTTGTGCCAATTAAAGTGCAGCCAACCTGCAATTGTCAAGGACGTATGCGAACAAACTGGCCGCAACGAGAGCCTGCAGAGCAATATTGATGTTGCTGCGGCAGGCAGAGCCTTGGACGGAGCGTAAACGGGTATACTGTGCGGGAATTTTGTGTCGAGGGTAGTTCATGGATGATCTCTGGCATATTCTCTGCGGGCATCTCGACATCAGGCCGGGGGCCGAACTCACCCCGGTTTCCTCCGATGGCACAGGTAATGGGCCGGTGGTGCTCCGACCCCGGGAGATGATGGACCGGGCTTTTCTGGTGCTCCATGCCGCAGGCCAACCCGAATCTTCTTCATCCTGCCTTTTGCGGATGGCATCCGTTACGCCGGAAACCGCCGAGAAAGCCAGGCAGGAAGTTCTGGATCTGTCCTCCGACAGCCTGCCTGTCGCCGGCACCACCCGTCCCGCAACGGAATACATGGCCAAAGGCAGGGCACCGGAGGTTCTGCCCCCGCTGTACTATTGCCGCCAAAAAAGCGTATGGATCAGCGCGGTCTGCCCGGATTGTTCCGGCAAACCGGGTGATCTGGAAGAGGGCAGCCCCGGCCGATGTGAAATTTGCGGATCCGCCTATCCGGCCACCGGCGAACCTGTCGCTTCCACGGTCAGTTCGCCTATGGAAGCACTCTGGACCGGCGTTCAGAACAGCCTCGAGCCAGGCGCGAAACCGGGTCGGGATGCAGGGGACGGTGACTGTATCCCTCTGCCGTACTGCCTGGAATGCGAGAGAAAACGAACCTGTTTCGCTCCATCAGGCTCCCGGGTCGAGCCCCGGGGGGCGCTGGATGCCCTCATCCCGCTCATGGGAACACCTTGGGTCGGAACCCTGGTTGCCCGCTTCGATATTCCCCTCCAGGCATGGCTGAAGCTGGCGGAGGATCCGGTGACGGATCGATCAGCCGCTGGAGGTGGGCACAAGGGGAGGCTGGTACCTGCCGAGTTCCAGGAGCGGGCTCAGGCGGAAAGCTTGCTCCTGCGTTTGGAGGCCCTGCGTCAGATAGTCACAGGAATTCGAGGCATTCATGCCGGACTGCAACATCCTCATCTCGATATTCGGCCCGAGTCGATCTGGGTCGGCCGGCGAGAGCAACATTCCCTGGCGCCGTCCATGTGGAGTCCGGATGTACAGTTGGTCGACCTGGCGCCCGGTAGGGGAATTTCCGGGAAATATGCGCGGCCAGCCGATCTGCCGCCGGAACTGATCCCGACCAAATCCGCCAACGGTGAAGAGAGCATCCCAGGCCTCCTGATTCCTCGAGGCGAGACCGTGGAAGAGGAAGGTCACGTCGGCGTCAAGTTCCTGTTCCTTCCTCAGGGGGAGTGTGAGGCTCCTCCAGGAGAAAACGAGCCGGTGTCGGTGGCCATGGTGCAGGACGAAACCGAGAGTCGCCCGTTCGACGGCCGGGTGGAAGTCAACCTGAAGGATGTTTACCGCCTGGTGATCTACCCAGGGGACATCCCGGCGGAAAACCTGGGAGAAGAGCTGAAGGGGCTGGGGTCTCAGGCTGTCCTGCGGAAGGCGGCGGCCGGCGGTGCAGAGCTCATCGACCCGGACCTGTTTGCCGCCGGGACCATCTGGCTGTCCATGCTGCGGTGGGATACACAACACCTTGAAAGAGCTGCGAAACTGCGGGAAACCATGATGCAGGCCCTGGAAACGGAAGATGCCCTCCGGGGCGAGCACTCCGTTGCCGAGAGGATTTGTCTCACCGCCGCGAGAAAGAGCGATGACCTCTTTCGCCTGCAGTACGCCTCTGCCGGATCAGGCGGATCGGCTTCCATGGGCGCACGGTTGATGGGCAATTGCCTCTGGCTGGGGCTCCGGATGTGCGGAGCCCTCCCTGAGGTTTATAACGGGGCGGCGGTGGATGTCATGGACCTTGTCCTGCGGGAAATCGATATGCTCCAGGAGGAGGCGCGCTACCTCATGTTGGGCAGATCCTCGGGGCCCGAGGAAATCCTCGGCGTGATCCGGTCCTTTCAGGCCGACCTGCTGAATTCGTGAGCGTAGCGGACCGGGTGGTCAGTCGGAAATGTACTCCGAGAGTTCCTCTCTGCACTTGTGGGAAAAGTAGGTTTCCCAGAGTTCGCTCCGGATCATGTTGGCCCGGTCGCCGTGCCGGCGCACCAGTTCCTTGAATGCGTTTTCAAAATCGAATCCCATGAACCTCTTGTGCCGTCCCAGGACCACCTGAGGGTCCAGCTCCGCCAGCAGCCTCCGGCTGCCGTCACGAATGCAGTTCAGGTAGGCCAGGTTCATCATCAGCAGGAACTTCAGGTTTTTCTGCAGGGCCTCCTTCAGTTGATCGTGGCCCTCCGACTCACCTTGCATGCTGGACAGGAAGCTGCGCTTGAAGATCTGCCGGTTCTGGAGGCTGATGGTCGTACTCTGTGCATCCATGGTGCCGGAAATATCCCGGATCAGGGTGTTGACGCCAAGGTCGTAATTCAAGACGAAAATAATGACTTCGCTCATGGCGCGGAAAAGCGCGGCGTCCCGGCTGCCGAGCCCGAAGTCAGCAGGATCGGGCACCCGGCCCTCGAGGGACTGGACAAGTCCTTCCCGCAGGGCTTCGAAGCCGCCGCCGGAGCCGCCGACCTGGCCTCTTTTCTGCCTGGCCAGACTGGATTCGAGCCTGGCCTTGTCTTCCTGGAGCCGGTCCACCTGCCGTTGCAGCGCTTTCGCCTCCGTCAGTTCAATCCTGAGCCGATCCCGATCCTGCCTCAACCTGTCGCACTCGGCATTGAGCTGGTCGATTTCCACCTTCCAGTCGCCCTGGTCGCCGCCGCCGTTGCCCGCCTCCAGGCTCTCCCGGATCTTCGCCAGGCTGGTCAACGCTTCGGCACGCGGGGCATCGCCCAGTTCGGCCTGCAGGCAGTTCCGGATCGCCTGGATTCGCTCCAGCCATGGCGCTGAGGCCATCTCGCTTCGGACGTCCTGGAGTCTGGTAAGCAGTTCTTCCGGTTTTCGTGCCATGGTCGCCCCCACTGCCGCCGTCAAGGCGCACCTGCATATCCGACCGGCGGCAAGGCCGTCGGAGCGTTCGAACCGATATCAATGGGCCGCGCAGGCCACCCGTGCGGGATGGGAGAAATTCTATCACCCCCCGGAGCCCTCATAGTATGATCCGGTGGAAAAATTAGGTAAGATCAGTGCGGTTTTCGCTTAGCCCGGCATGGCAGGGAAGGGGAAGATTATGAGTACCCTCAAACCGATCCGCTGGAAAGAGGGCATGTTCCTGCGCCCTCACCATCTTCAGCAGTTTGAGCTTTACCTGGAATCTCGGGAATACAGCAGGCTGAGGGCTCTTGAAAGCCATAGTTGGGGGCTCGCCCATCTGAAGGTTCGAACCGAAGCGCTGGAGAACTACAACTTCGATGTAGCGGAACTGCAGGCGGTGCTCTCCGACGGCACTCTGATCAGCGTGCCCGACAACGGCAGGCTGCCGATGCGTTCGTTCGAAAGTTTCCTGGTGGAGTCGGGGAAACCTCTGACGGTCTATCTGGGTGTCCGCGCCCGGGAGGAACGTCGTCCCCATGTCCTGCAGGGGACGGACGGCCAGAGCACCAGCCGGTTCATGGCGGTGGAGCGTGATGTCTACGACCTGGACGCCGGCGAGGGCCGCGCTCCTATCGAGTTTCTGGAATTCGACCTGCGCCTGTTTTTCGGGGACGAGTCCCAACAGGGCTACGAGATCCTGCCGCTGAGCCAGGTGGTCGGAACCGGCGATCCGGCTCAACCGGTCATGATCGATCGGACCTTTGCTCCACCATCACTGACCTTGCACGGATCGCCGGCGCTGCATGATTTAGCCCGTGCAGTGCTGGATCGGCTCGGCGTGGTCCAGAGGGAGCTGGGTGGGCTCAGGAACCAGGGGGATGTGGATACGCTCATCCTTTACGCCATGGTCTCAGGGTATCAGCCGGTGCTGAAGGACATGGTTCATGACGGCATGGTGCACCCGCGACGTGTGTACCAGGAGCTGGCCCGCCTGGCCGGAACTTTGTTCTACAGGGAAAAGACCGGCCGCAGCGCCGATGAGATCCTGCCGTACGATCACCGCAAGCCCGGCCATGTTTTCGAACACCTCAGGAATCTGATCAATGAACTGAGCGTTCTGGCCATCAAGAGGAAATACCAGACCTTCAAGATGGTCCGTGGGGCGGGGACCGATGAATACGAGGTGGAATTGCCGGCGGTGGCGCGGGAGCCCGGCGCTCGCTGTTTCCTGGAGGTGCTGGCCGACGAGTCGACCCACCTGGTCGGCGCGAAAATGAGTGCGGCGATTATCAGCAGCGCCAAGCGGATTCCCGAATTGAAAGGGTTCGCTCTCCTGGGACTCCCCAAGGAGCAACTCCCGGGCGCACCGCCGGAAGTAGGTCTGGGTGCGAAGGGGACCTACTATCGAATCAAACAGGAACACGAGGACTGGCTCAATTACGTGGTTTCCGCCGGCAATCTGGCCGTTTCGATCCGGGACAGCCCCGGCGATTTCCGGGTTAACCTGATTGTAATCCAGGCGGATTGACCTCTTCCACGCGAACCGGGGAGGAATCATGAGCAATGACCGAAAACGCCGGAGCCGCCGGCCGGCGGAACGTCCCCGACGGAGGCCGTCCAGGGACCGGTACGACGACTACGACGATCCGTATGATGATGATGATGCGGAATACGACGACTACGACGACGATTACGAAGACGACTCCGACGACATGGAAGAGCCGGATTATTCCAGGCGCAGGCGTCGTGGTGCGGCGGCCGGACGGCCTGGTGGCCGGACCAGCCGCGCCAGGCCGACTCGATGACGGCCGAGGAAGAGCACGCCGAAGAAAGCAGGGTTCCTGGCCGGTCTGTTCGGGAAGCGTTCCCGGCCGCCGGGGCGAGGACGAGGCGGACGCCTTGATTTCGGGGCCGTTGCCGATGAATTTGACGATTACTACGAGGAGGATCCTGAACCGATGCCCCGGGGTCGCGGCCGGCGGCCGGCCGGCAGTCGGCGACCCGGGGCGGCCGGAGGCCGCAAGAGGAAAACGCTCCTGGAACTCTGCACCCCTGTTTTCGCGTATGGAGCGGTTCTTCCCAGGCAGGAGGGGGATGGCCAGCCCGATTATCTGAAGTTCCGGCAGCAGGTGGTGTCGGCGATCCAGAGCCTTGAGAAGGAGGCTCCGGAATACGGTATCGAAGAGCAGGATGCGCGTGCTGCGGCGTTTGCACTCGCGCTGTTCATGGATGAACAGGTTCTCGGATCCACCTGGGTGGCCCGGGAGCAGTGGGCCGGGGAACCTCTGAACATCATCCTGAACCAGGACCCGATGGGCGGTGAAAACTTTTTCAGCAAGCTTGAGGGCATGCGGGAGGGGCAGACGGCGGTGAAGGAGGTCTACCTGCTCTGTCTCGCCATGGGGTTCCGGGGAAAATACGCCACCGAGGAGATGCGGGTCCAGGCCCAGAAGATCGGGGAGATCAAGAAAAGGATCCTGGAGAGTATCCAGAGCACCAGCATGGATTCCCGGGATCTGCTGTTCCCGGAAGCGTACATCAGAGCCAAAGTGATCGAGGATGAGATCGAGCCGGCTCCTCCCTGGTGGATCTGGAGCAGTGTTGCGGCGGTGATCGTCGCCGTCCTGTTCTACCTCATCCTGTTCTGGGTTGCCGGCGGCTTACCGGCAGACACGGTGGAACAACTGAAGGCGATCAACTCCGCAAGCCTGTCCGCACCCCACGGCCAGGGCCACCCCGACGAGTGGAGTGCCTGATGAACAAGTTGAAATCGATGATCCCGGTGGTCGGAGCAGGCACCATCGTCGGCGGTGGTTATGCCGCGAAGACCGTCTTCGGTCTGGAACTGAGTACCTGGGAAGTGCTGTGGCCATCGCTTGTAGCCGTTACCTTCCTGTTCCTGGCGATTCTGGCGATGCTGTGGGGAGGGAAGCGCTGGTTGCTTCCACTTCTGGCCGGCTTTGCCGTCCAGACCACCGCCACGCTGGTATTCGCGTTCAGCGATCACTTCGAACGGCCGCTGGAGACGCTGTACTGGACCGGTACGGTGGTCGGAGTGATCCTTCTGGGGATGGGCGGGTACTGGCTGGTTTCATTCCTTCGCGCCAGATGGCTGGAACGCCACATGGTCGACGGTCTGGGAGAGGACTCGGGCGTGGACCGGCAGAAGCTGGAGGGCATCCGAAACAACATGCTGGAAGCCCTGCAGCTCCTCAAGCGGGCCGGACAGGGCAGGAACGCCATCTATGAACTGCCCTGGTTCCTGGTGGTCGGCCGGCCTTCGGCCGGCAAGACGGTGGCGATCAAAGAGTCCGGTCTGGGTCTCCCGGTCAGGAAAGACTGGGTGAAAGGGGTCGGGGGGACCTATACCTGCGATTTCTTCTTCACCAACGATCTGATATTCATGGACACACCGGGCGAATGGGTTCGGGACGGCGCCAGCGATACGGCCAAGACCTATTGGGGATCGTTGCTGAAGCTGCTGCGGAAGTTCCGCGGGCGAAGACCTCTGGACGGCCTGATTGTCGTGGTTTCGGTGGAGGACCTCCTGGGAGCGGAACTCGATCCGGAAATCCAGGTCAGCCTGGAGGACCAGGCCGCCAATATCCGGGAGATCATCGACCTGCTCCACGAGCAGCTCAAGTTCCGTTTCCCGGTTTACATGATCATCAGCAAGTCGGATCTTGTGGAAGGGTTTACCGACTTTTTCTGGAGCATGCCGGCCCAGAGGCGGCACGAAGCCCTCGGCTGGAGCAATCCGAATCCCAACGACCACCGGGTCGCGAGGATGATCCAGGTCGGTTTCGGGAAGATCCTCAAGCGACTGGAAACCTATCGCCTGGAGATGCTGACCAGGCTCGGCAAGCGTACGCGCAACCGCAGGCTGTTCCTGTTTACGGAGGAGTACAAGCAAATCCTCGGTCCATTGACCGAATTCACCGATATCCTCTTCCAGGAAGATCCTTCCACCCAGACTCCGATATTCAGGGGGTTCTACTTCACCAGCGGCATGCAGGGTGAAGGCTCGCCGATCTCCAAGGCGCTCTCCGCTCTTTCCCGGGATCTGAATCTCCCCAGGAAGAAAGCATCCGCCGGATCCGAGGATGAAGGCAAGCGGTCCTTCTTCCTCCTGAAGCTTTTCCGGGATGTCATGGTCGGAGATGAAGGGCTTGTGGGACGGACGGCGGTGCACTGGTGGAAGCGGCGGCGTAAAACCATGTTCGGGGCGTTCCTGCCGGCCGCACTGGCCATGAGCTTCCTCTTGTTGTCCGGGATTTCCTTGCTGACGAATCGAAGCCTGTACCGCTCGATCCGCGAACAATCCCCGGTGATCCTGAACCGGCTGGAAGCGCTGCAGGCCGAGCCGTTGGACACCGAATCGATCAAGCTGCGTCTCCGGGAGACCGAAAAACTGCGGCAGTTCCACCGCCAGCTGACCAGCATCAACCCGTTCCGCCGCCTCGGCATGCGCCGGG
>CALZKF010000143.1 GCA_945787955.1 uncultured Acidobacteriota bacterium
TTGAGCCGTTCCTCCAGCACCGGCGTCAGGGGGTAGCCCGGGGCGGCCTGTTTAAGCCTGCCCAGCCACTCCCTGGCCGCCTGGATCTCACCCAGCCTCAAGGACACCTTGGCGGTGTTGAACAGGGCGTCTGCATGGTCCGGCACCAGTTCCAGGGTTTTCAGATAGGCCGCTCTGGCAGCGGCCAATTGACCACTCTTTTCTTCCAGAATCCCCAACTGATTCCATGCGTCGGCCAGGGCCGGATCCCGCTCCAGGGCGTTTCGGAGCATTTCCCTGCCGCCGGCCAGATCTCCGAGCCTGCCCAGCGTCGTCCCCAGGGCGGCACAAACCACCGGCTGTTCCCGGTCAAGCTCAAATGCCCGGCGATATGCCTCCTCCGCCTGTGTCAGTTCTCCCGCGATGAACAGAACATTCCCCAGTCCGAACCAGGTCGAGGGATCGCCGGGCTGCAGTTCCAGCGCCGCCCGATACTGCCGGGTCGCTCCTGCCGCATCCCCCGAGAGCTGCAGGGCGTTGGCCAGGTTTCTGCGGATCTCCCAGCTCCCAGGCGCCAGTTCCGCGGCACGGCGGAGGTCGGCGACACCCCGGCCACTGCCTGCCGCCGCCAGCACGCCGGACAGCGCCAGCGCACCCGGGTTCAGAGGATCCCGGGACAGCACCTCCCCGGCCACCTTCCCGGCCTGCTCCGGATTCCCGGTGGCCAGCAATGCGCCGGCACGGATCAGATCGTTGTGCAGCGCTACCCGGGCTTTGGGATCCGCCCGGCTACGGTCCCCTCCTGCCTGCTCGCTCTTTCCGCCGGAGAGGTAACCCAGGCTCATGAGCCGCAGACGCTCCTCGCCGTCCAACCCCGGCCCTGCGCTCACCGGCGGCGCCGGGAAACGATCGGACAGCACCGCCAGCCTGCGCTGCCAGTCCCGCATCTGATCCGGCCGGCTGGTTGCCAGGTTGACCGTCTCTTCCCGGTCCGCAGCCATGTCGTACAGCTCCGGTTCCGGGGCGGAGATGAAACGGGTTTCGCCATCATGAACGGAGTACAGCGGAGCCCAGCCGTAAGCCCGCATAGCCAGTTCAGATTCGGCATAAACAACCTGCGGCTGCACTGCGCCGGCGACACTGCGCCCGGCAGCTTCGGCAGGAAGGGCCATAGGCCTCGCGTTCATCAATTCCAGCACTGTCGGTGCCAGATCCACCACGCTCACAGGGTCGCTGCGGACCGTACCACCCTCCAGGACACCAGGCATGTGCAGGATCAGGGGGACCTGGATTGTGGAGCGGTAGATAAACAGACCGTGGGTGTTCTCGCCGTGATCCCCCATGCTTTCGCCATGGTCCGAAACCACTGCCACCAGGGTGTTCTCCAGCAGCCCCCTGGCCTCCAGGCCCGACAACAGCCTGCCTATTTCCGAGTCGACATACGCCACCTCGCCGCCGTAGAGATCGTCCCGGTAAAGTGATGCGAACGGTTCAGGAGGTTCGTACGACGAATGGGGATCGTAGTAGTGCACCCACTGAAAATACGGCCTGATGTCATCCGCAAGCAGGCTGCCGAGAACCTGGTCAGTGGTCGCCCCGGCCTTCCGTTCCAGGATCTCCCGGAACTCCACCGACTTGCCGCCGGGACGGATTACCGCACCGGACCGGGGCTCGTCGTAGAGTTCGAAGCCCTGGTCCAGGCCGAATATATTCGAAAGCACGATACTGCTCACCGCCGCCCCGGTACGGTAGCCGTTCTCCCCCAGGTGCTCCGCCAGGGTCCGGGCCTCGGTTGCCAGGCGGAAGTTGGTGTTCTCACGGATGCCGTGGGACGGCGGGTACAGTCCTGTGAGGATGGAGGCGTGGGACGGCAGCGTCAGGGGCGTTACGGTCCAGGCGTTGTCGAACCGGACCCCTTCCGCCGCCAGCCGGTCCATGACCGGCGTCTCGACCGTGCCCCCGTAACAACCGAGAACGTCGGCACGTGTCGTGTCCAGGGTGATGAGCAGAAGATTGGGCGGTCCGTCGGACGACCCCGGTCCGCCGCAGCCTGACGCGGCCAGCAGGAGCAGCAGGGATGCCGCAGCCTTCCATGCCGGCTTCCGTGGAATGATGTGCTGCCGAATCATGGGGCGCAGTCTAGCAGAGAAGCGGTCGGCTCAGTGTTCCTGCAGATCGCCGCGGATATTCTGGACTGAACGGCGGAACCGTCCAAGCCTTTCAGCAGAGACCGACTCGCCTCCGGGAGCCAGATTCCTCCGGGAATCCAGCTTGCCGGTCCACTCCCGGCGGTGGAGACCGTAGGGGCGCAGGTCCGATGAGGCGGGCAGATCGGCCCTGCGGGAAAACCACTGGGTGATCTTGCGAGTGACGATGTTCATGGTGCGGCCCATCCCAAACAGCTGTAATAATAATACCACCATTCAGATGCGGCGGTCTGGCGGCCAATGGAGCTTACCGGTGGCCGGGCTGGTCAATCCTGTGCTTTTTCCGATCCACCGCCTGGTCCACCACCGGCAGGAAGGCGTCGATTTTTTCCCGGGTGTCCACAATCTCCACCACAACCGGCGGATCGGCCGAAATCCGCGGGACCTTGGCGGTGTGCAATCGGCTGTTGGCACCGAACCCTTCCATGCCTCGCAGCAACACGGGTCCTATAAAACCACCGGATCCGACCAGGATGCCCTGCATGAGCCAGTGTGTCTTCACCGGAGCTGTCTACAACGATGCAACATCGGTCGGGTAGTTCGGGGTAAAATCGCTCCATGCTGCGGCTGCGATACTTCACCATCCTGCTCCTCGCCCTGCCGGCGTCCCTGCCTGCGGCGGCGGAAGCGCTGTTTCCCGAGTTCATGGATGAGGCCGGTTCGGCCATCGGCATCACCGACCAGGGCTGCCCGGCTGCGGAGACCGCTCCCTGGATCGAGACCGGTCAGTTCGCCACCTGCGCCGGCATCGATCCGGATTTCAAACGATTCAGGAAACGCTGGCGGCGACTTCTGGAGGATAGCGCATCGTTCCACACCGACCCCGGGAGCGGCTGGGACCGGATGACCAGCGGTATCCGCACCAACCAGTTCTGGTACCAGGGCTTCCCCGGCAACGTCTACTTTGACGAGAACCAGGGCCGGGTGTTCTTCACCATCCGGGCCACGATCTCCGCCTGCCCAGGCGCCGACCCGATGCTTCCCGGGACGAATGAAACAGTATACCGGGTCGGGTCACCGCAGGTGATCAAGCCTGAGAAATCGGTTTCGGTTGCACCTCGTTTTCCGCCATCGCTTCTCAAGGTCCGGCAGGGAGGCTCGGTGATTCTGCGGTCGATCATCGACCGCAGCGGTGTCCCGACACGGATCTGCGTCCTGAAGGCCGATCCGGACAACCAGAGTATGAAGGACTCGGCGATGGACGCGGTCAAACTGTGGCGCTACTCTCCGGCGCTGAAGGACGACGCGCCGGTACCTTTCTACCTGACGATCCAGGTGAATTTTTCGATTCAGTAGGACCGCCGGTTGGTCGCGGTCAACGGTTCGGTGCCTCGGGTATCCGTTCCAGAACCTGGTATTTTCCCGCTGAACCGACCTCCCGCAGCTGCCGGGTCAGATCCGGCCCCAGATGGCTGTAATGTCTTTTCTCCATGACAATCAGCGGGTTATCGGCGCCGTTCATCCGACCGGGCACCTGCCTTGAGAGCATCTTCTCCGGAACCTCGTCCAGGTACCAGGTCAGGCTCGGGATATAGGTGTCCACCACCCAGACCGGCCGGTCGGCACTGAGCGCCGGGACATCCTGTACCAGGCTGAAGGCGCTTCGCCGTAAACCCTGGGACGGTAAAAAGATTGTCATGAGCAGGAGCAGGAACAGCCCGGAGGAGGCGGCGGCGGAGCCGAAGGCTATCCGGGGGCGGTGCAGAACCGCTCCGCCGACACAGAACAGCGCTCCGATTCCGAATACCAATGCCCCGTAGCGGGCGGCGGTTGCCGCAGCGGCAGGCAGATCCTGGAACGACACCACCAGCAAAATGATCGCCCAGGCGGCCATGGTCCCGGCCAGTAGACGGCTGCCCAGCTTTCCTTCCCGGGGTGCCGCCAGTTGCCGGCTCAGTTCCCAGGCCGCAAGAAGCGCAACCAGCGGCGCCAGCGGGAGGATGTAGGTCGGCAACTTCCCTTTTCCAAGCGAGAAAAAAAGCAGGCCGGCCAGGAGAGCGGCTCCGCAGTAGAGAGCGGTCTTATCGCCGGACCGTCTCCCCTGCCGGGCAACACGGAAGAGGGCAACACCCAGTGGAGCCGCCCACGGAATGAAACCGACCAGCATAATCGCTACGTAGAACCAGGCCGGTTCCACGTGGGCGGTACCCGAGAAAAATCGTTTCAGGATTTCCTCTTTGAGAAGTGACCCGGTCCCGCTTCCGCCCATCCTGCTCAGGAATGCAAGCCCCCACGGCAGGCTCACGACGCACCACCCTGCCAGTCCGTTCAGAAAACCCGAAGCCGAAGGCAGCACTTTCTTGCCCGATACGAGGCGGCCGGCCGCCATGATGATCACGGGAACGATGACGCCGACCGGACCTTTCGCCAGAAATGCCAGCCCCAGGAAACTCCCGGCCAGAACGGAGCGATACGCTCCGATCCTCTTCGGTTCCACGATGTCCAGCGCCAGCACCGCCAGGATCGCCACCGACAGCAGAGGGTCAAGAATCGCCAGCCGTCCGATGCCGATTACCAGAATGGAGGTGGTCATGATCAACGCCGCCCAGATCCCACCTTCTTCACCGAGCCACCGTCGGGCGATCCATCCGGTCAGGAAGATTGTGAGGAGCGTGGCCAGGGCGGACGGCAGCCTCACCACCAGTTCGGACGTACCGAGCATCCGGAACAGCGGGCCATGTATCCAATGCAGCAGCGGAGGCTTGACGACCCGCGGCTTGCCTTCGAACGTCGGTACAACCAGATCACCGGAGCGAACCATTTCGAGGGATGTGCGGCTGTAGCGGGCCTCGTCCGGGTCGGTAAGCGGCACCGACCCGGTCCGGACCAGGAGCAGGATCGCAGCCGCGGCCAGGACCAGTCCGAACAACCAGTGTTTATTCACTCAGGTTCTCAATGGTACTGTCGGCGCCGGCGCTTCTCGGCTTGTAGTGCATCAGAAATTCGCCTTTAGGCTTTCCGTCGGCGAAGCTGCTGTGATATCCAAGCCCTTCCACCACGAGCCGCGTTTTCGCCCTGGCGTCGGCGTTGGACCAGTTTTCGTATTCGATGCGATAGAGTGCGCTGTAGATCTGTGCGCGGCCGACCCCATGATAGCAATGGATCAGCACCGGGTAGTTCGCTTCTTCATCCATCACTTCGAAGAACTTCGTCAGCGTCTCTTTGGTCGGCACCTGGTGCGACGGTATGTTGACATGCCGGATTTCCAGGTCGTACTTTTCGTTGACCGCTGCGATCGCCCTGTCTTCGTCCTGGATTTCTTTCTGGGTTGCAGGGTTCAGGGAGTCCTGCACCCCCGGATGCAGCAGGTCGACAACCGTCTTGATATTGTACTTGAGGAGGTACTTTTCGATTTTTTCAGGGTCGATCAACCCCGACTTGTAAACCTTTTCTGCGCTGACCTCTTCAAAGCGGTAGCCGAAGTGCAAATAGGAGTAATATGCTGCGACGACCAGCAACAATATGCCGAAAATTTTTAGAGCTTTTTTCACGCGCTCCCTCCGCCCGGTAAAAGTATACCTCAGTGCTCCATGGCACTATTTCCTACGGTTCTGATTTCTCCTGTACCTCCGACCGAATCTCCTGTAAGTTTTTAGCTTATGCCACCGGCTGAGTTGCCGGATCAGGAGGAGACCGTGGCTGAAACCAAGCAAGGGCTGTTGAGCACCATTAAGAGCTATCCTTCCCAGTTCTGGGTCGCCAACACCATGGAGATCTTCGAGAGGATGTCCTGGTACGGCTGGTTCACCGTCATGGCGTTGTACGTTACCGGCTCGGTGGAGACCGGCGGGCTGGGGTTCACCACGGAGACCCGAGGCGCGCTGCAGGCGATCGTACCTTTCTTCCTGTACGTCATCCCGGTGTTCACCGGTGCTCTCGCCGACCGTTACGGCTTCAAGAAGACGTTCATCACCGCCTATCTTGTCATGATACTCGCCTATTACCTGCTGGGGCAATTCACCACGTTCCCGACGTTCTTCATGGCGTTCATGTTCGTGGCGGTTGGTGCGGCCCTGTTCAAGCCGGTGGTGGTCGGCACCGTGGCGAAGGTGACTACCGATTCCAACTCCGCCACCGGGTTCGGAATCTTCTACATGATGGTCAACATCGGAGGATTTGCCGGACCGATCGTGGCCGGCATCGTCCGGGGCCAGGGCTGGAAGTGGGTGTTCGTGGCCTGCTCGTTCTGGGCGTTCATCAATCTGATCATTGTATTGACCCTTTACCGGGAGCCGAAGATCGAGACAAGCCAGCGCGAGGGCGGGTTCCAGAAGGTCCTGGACAACATGGTGGAGGTGCTGGGCAACGTCCGGTTCTTCCTCACTGTGTTCGTGGTTCTGTTCGCCCTGATGTTCGCCAACCTGCGGGTCGGATGGTTCCAGCACTTCACATGGTGGCACTGCGCCATCTTCGTGCCGGTGTGGCTGATCCTCAACTTCATCTGGGACGCCATCCTGCCCAAGGGCAGCGGCCTGATTTCGAAGGAAGGCGAAGTCAAACGCCCGGCCCTCATGAAACGGATGCACTGCAGCAACTGGCGGTTCGCCCTGTTCCTGCTGATTATGTCCGGGTTCTGGACCAGCTTCAACCAGATCTTCTACACCATGCCCGAGTACATTCGGGACTTTACCGATACCCGCCCGGCGATCACGATGTTCGAATCGGTGTTCGGCGAGAGCAGCCCCAGCGACCCGGATGTCGGCGTCGCAAGCAAGATCGCCACCATCAACGAGGTGGAGAGGGCCGAGATCCTCAGCAATATCCGGGAAGCGGTGGACGGCGGGTTGACGATCGAAATCCTGGAGCAGACTTCCATGGCCCTCCTTCAGAGCAAGGTCCGGATCACTCCCCCCGAGCTTCAGACGCTGATCGAGGCCGGAGGAGCCGACCTTGAAGCGGTAACCGACCGGATCATGATTGAGGCCCGCCAGGTCAACCCGGAGTTCATCGTCAACATCAATGCCGGCGCCATCGTGTTGTTCCAGGTGTTGATATCATTCTTGATGGCCCGGTTTCACCGGTTTACCACCATGATCATCGGCATGGTAGTGGCCGCCGTCGGCATCGGGTTCTCCATGTTCGCCGGCACCGGCGGCATGATCGGGATCGGCGGCTCGATCTGGATTGTCGCCCTCGGTTTGTTTATTTTCTCCTTCGGGGAGATGATGGCCAGTCCCACCAGCCAGGAATATGTCGGCCGGATCGCGCCGGCGGACAAAAAGGCGCTGTACATGGGGTACTACTTCGTCGCCATCGCCCTGGGCAACCTGTTCGGCGGCATCCTGTCCGGCGAACTGTACGGCAAACTGGCCCGTGACATGCAGCGCCCCGACCTGATGTGGCTCACCTTCGGAGGGCTCATGCTGTTCACCGCACTGATCTTCGTGTTGTACAACAGGTTCGCGCTGCCGAAGCACAGGTCCGAATCACTGACGCCGTAGCCGACCGGAGAACCACGTGAGCTATCGAATCCTGATCCTGAGCGCTCTGCTGATGGCAGGGTGCGGTTCCCCTGCCGACGTCCCTCCCCAGGAAGAGCCGGCGGCCCCCGGTGTCTCGGCGGAGCAGATCGCCAGGGACACCCTGATCGTGGATACCCATATCGATGTGCCGTATCGCCTCAAGGAGAAGTACGAGGACATCTCGGAGCGGACCGCGGACGGCCACTTCGACTTCCCGAGGGCGGTGGCCGGCGGACTCAATGCGCCGTTCATGTCGATCTATGTCCCGGCGGAGAACGAGAACAACGGCGCCAAGGCCCTGGCCGACGAACTCATCGATATGGTCGAGAAGTTCCAGGCCGACTGGCCGGACAAATTCGCCCTGGCGACATCGCCGGATCAGTTGGAGGAGCACAAGGCCCGGGGGCTGATCTCCCTTCCGATGGGGATGGAAAACGGTTCCCCGATGGAAGGCGACCTGAAAAACCTGCAACATTTCTACGATCGGGGGATCCGGTACATCACTCTGACCCACAGCAGGTGCAACCATATCGGCGACTCGTCTTACGCGGATCTGGCACGGCCTCAGCCCGTTCGGGAACGAGCTGGTTCAGGAGATGAACCGGATCGGAATGATGGTTGATGTCTCCCACGTTTCCGACGAAACATTTTACGCGGTTATGGAGATAGCCAAGGCGCCGGTCATCGCTTCACACTCCTCTTGCCGCAAATTTACGCCGGACTTCGAGCGCAACATGGACGACGACATGATCCGGAAACTGGCCGAGGGCGGTGGCGTGATCATGATCAACTTCGGTTCCGCTTTTCTGGACGGCAGAGCTCAGAAACAGTCCTGGGCCTTCTGGGACGCCTGGAAAGAGCACTCCAAGTCGAATGGCTACGACGGCATGAACCATGGCGGCATGGATGCCTTTCGTAAGGAGTACTGGAAAACCAGGGAGAAAATCACAGGGGATGTTGCCACAATAGCCAGGCATATCGACCATGTCGTCAGCTTGGTAGGTATCGACCACGTCGGCATCGGCTCCGACTTCGACGGCATCGGCACCGTGCCTGAGGGCATGGCCGACGTCTCCAGGTACCCGAACCTGATCAGGGAACTGCTCTATCGAAAATATTCTCCGGAGGATATCGAAAAGATCCTGTCGGGGAACATTTTGAGGGTCTGGCGACAGGTTGAAGAGGTCGCCGGGCAAATGTAATTTCGGGGACAGGCACCTTAACCCGGGTCAAGGTGCCTGTCCCCGAAACTTATGGAAGCGGTATTCCACCGAGCGGGACAGGTCGCGGAGAGGCCGGATTTCCCCGGTTCGGACATAACCGACCGCTTCGTACGCACGGTGGGCCGCCTCGAAGCGGGTGTCGGACCAACAGACCAGGCGGCGGATATCCTGTTCGGCGGCGTACGACTCCGGGTGTTCAATCAACTTCCGGCCCAAGCCCCGCCCCCGGTGTGAGGCGGACAGGTAGACCTTCTTGACCTCCAAAACCTGCTCGCCGCCATCATCCCGGTACACACGGCAGGCGGTGCAGCCGACCACCCGGCGCTCCTCTTCCAGCACCCAGAACCGGGTGTGGGACCGGGCAGGCGACAGCAGGCCGGCCTCCTCCCGCTCCACGTCCATGACGCAACCGGGGTACTCCAGGAACGCGGCAGTAATCAACAGGATTACCGCCGGCGAATCCCCGGGCACCGCGTCTCGGAGTTGGATCGGATCGCTCATACGATTCATCATATGATGGGCCTCATGGAAACGTCATGGAAACAACTCCAGCTTCTGGCCGACCGGTACGGCGTCGCCACCGTTTACCGGGACGGGCGGGGCAAAGAATGCCGGCCCGGGCCGGACACGATCGTCGCGATCCTGAGGGCGCTGGGATGCCCCGTCGATTCCCCTGCCGAACCAGAGGCATCCCGGGCGCTGCCGCCGGCGGTGGTTCGGTTCGGGGACCGGCCCTCCCTGGTTGAGCTCGACCCTGGAATCGGTGACCGTTTCGGCGCGGCGCTGAAACTCGAGGACGGAACCGGCCGGGATCTCCCCGCCGGTGACGCCGCCATCCTGCTCCCCGGCGGCCTGCCGGACGGCATCCACACCCTGAGCCTCGAACACGGAACGGTCCGGGAGGAGTGCCTGCTGATCTGTGCGCCGGCCACGGCGTACCCGCCGGAGCGGCTCCTCCCTGATCGGGCCTGGGGCCTGTTCCTGCCGTTGTACGCGGCTCGATCCGAGCCGGATTCCGGTGTTGGAGATCTCGGCGATCTGGAACGTCTGATGGACTGGACCGGATCCCTGGGCGGCTCCCTGGTAGG
>CALZKF010000144.1 GCA_945787955.1 uncultured Acidobacteriota bacterium
CGCCATGGCGGTGATCAGGCGCAGCCGGGTGCCCTGACCCCGGGAGAGCCTGCCGACCTGTTTGCCGGGATCGATACGGAAGCGGTCCATGAGATCACGGACAAGTTCGGCATCCCAGGTCGGGTAGTAACCGGACAGCATCTCCATCAGGGGCCCGGCCTTCATGGCGAACAGCGGCATGTCGTCGGACATGAATCCGAGGCTGGAACGGACCGGCGCCGGGTCGGTCCACGGATCCTTGCCGAATACGCGGGCGGAACCGCCGTCCAATGGGCGGAGGCCGGCCAGGCCTTCCAGCAGCGTGGTTTTGCCTGCTCCGTTGGGGCCGACCAGACCGATGACCTGTCCAGCCGCCAGGGACCAGGACGGGATGTTCAGCCGGAACGTTCCGCGCCGGATTTCCAGTCCTGCAATCTGTATCAATTCATTTCGGTTCATCATGGTCTCCTTCGTCGGTCAGAAGCGCCTCGACAGCTTTTCGGAGCGCCGGCCCGGTGAGCCCCAGTTGTCTGGCCCGGGCGATGGATTCCGCCAGTACGTTGCCGGCCTCCTTGATCGCCCTGCGTCGGCTGGTAGTCTTGACGTCTTCCGCCACGAACGTGCCCTGACCCTGGCGGCGGAGGATCAATCCCGCCGCCTCCAGATCGGCGTACGCCCTGCGCACCGTGATCAGAGAGATCAGAAGTTCCCGGGACAGGTCCCGGACCGACGGCAAACGGCTGGCCGGCGGCAACTGGCCGGAGCGGATCAGTTCCGCGATCTGATCCACGACCTGCCGGTAATACGGCACCCCGGTGGCATCGCTCAGGCTGATCGGCAGTAGATCCATGTGTCCTCCGTTGGTGTGTATATACATATGCTCACCATCCCACTGCTGTCAACAGGATAAAAGCCGTTAAATGGGACCGGATTGGTCCCGAGCCCGGTGTTGTGGGACAATTCCGCCGAGATGTGGGGGAGAATATTCAGGCCGCGGATCCGGGAACGGATCTCACTTGCTCCGGATGAGGCGATCCGGAAGCTCCAGGCCAGCCTGGCTTCCACCGACCTCCCGGTGGTCGGCCTGGTATCGGAGCGGCTGCACCATGGCGAGCTCAGGATCCGGAAAGACGAACGTCATTTCTGGTCGCCCTGCCTCAGCCTGCAGCTGGAGACCGAGGGCACCGGCAGCGACCTCCACGGACAGATCGGCCCCCATCCCAGTCTGTGGGTCGGCTTCGCCTTCGTTTACATCACGGCGATGTCGGCCGCATGCTTCGGCCTGATCTTCGGTCTGGTGCAATGGTCCCTGGACATGGCGCCCTGGGCGCTTTGGGTGGTGCCGGCAGCGGTTCTGATCTGCGTCATCCTGCTGGGGGTTTCACGAACCGGTCAGAAACTTGCCGACGCCCAGATGGTCATGATGAACCGGTTCCTCCTGGAGTGTCTGACAGACGGGCGGGAGCGGGAACCGGCTCCACCTGAATGAACACCCGGGACACGCCGGCCACTTCCCGTCGGATGCGGTCCCGCATACCGGCTACCGTGTTCTCCACCTTGGCGGCGGTGAGCCGGTCGGCGAAGTCCAGGCTGACCACTACCAGGATCGACTCCGGCCCCATCTGCAGGGTCAGCAGTTCGTGGACGTTCACCACGCCGTCGGCGCCGGAAACCAGGCTCCTGACCTGATCCCGGACCCCAACCCTCGCGGATTCGCCTATAAGCAACCCTTTGGTCTCAAAGGCAAGCCACAGCGCCACGGTGGCCAGGATCAGGCCGATGACCACCGAAGCGGCCCCGTCCAGCCACATCCATCCGGTGACCTGCCCCAGGTAGATCCCCAGGAAGGCGACGATGAGGCCGGCCATGGCGGCGGAGTCTTCGAACAGAACGACGAACAGGGTCGGGTCCTTCCCTTTCTGCACCGCCTCCAGATAACCGGCCTTGCCTTTGGCATGACGGAACGCCTTGAGGGCGATCCACCAGGCGACGCCTTCGAACAGAAGCGCGGCGCCCAGCACGATGTAGTTCACCGTCGGGCTGGTGATTTCCCGGGGGTGCAGGAGGTGTTTGATCCCCTCGAAGATCGAGACCCCGGCGCCGACGCCGAAGATCATGATCGCCACCACGAACGACCAGAAGTAGATCTCCCGGCCGTGCCCGAACGGGAACCGCGAATCAGCCGGTTGTCTGGCCCGCCTCAGGCCCCACAGCAGCAGCCCCTGGTTACCGGTATCCACCACGGAGTGGATCGCCTCGGTGAGCATGGCGCTGCTGCCTGTGAATACGGATGCCGCGAACTTGGTCACGGCGATGGCGCCGTTCCCCAGCAGCGCCGCGTAGATGACGAATTTGGATCCTTTGGCCATGGGCGCATTCTAATGGATGCGCCGGCGTCAGGAAACAGGTAGTTGTTCCTCCGGCGATCCTACTCCAGTGAGAACCGAACATTGATGGTCAAGTAGACCGGCACCGGAACGCCGTCCCGGGTGGCCGGGTCATACCGCCACTGTCGGACTGCCTCCACGGCTGATTCGCGGAATCCATAGTCCGGCTGTTCTTCCCTCAGAACGGTAATGCTGCCAACACTACCGTCCGCTCCAATGATCGCCTGCAGGATGACAGCGCCCTGAACCATGTCCCTCCGGGCGGCCTCGGGGTACATGGGCTGAACGTAGCTTCCTTCCCGTTTGATCGGATTGGTGACGCCATCGAGGCCCGGAATGAACGGAGTATGAACGACCAGCCAGTCGGCGGCCAGCACCGTATATGTCAAGTCCAGATGCACCGCCAGCCAAGTCAATGTTCCTGCGAGCGTCGTGTTGTCAAGGTCAACACTGACGTTTTCATGCCCAGCCCCCTCCATTTCTATCTGGATACCGGTGGCGTCGCCAATCGCATCAAGGATCTTCCCCAGTTCGACCTCCTGGAAGTTCAGGATTATGGGGATATCGGTCCCTTCCAGGCCTTCGAGTTGTTCCCGGATTTCCGCTGCGGGGTTCCCAGGCCCTGCTGGATTGTTTTCCAATGCGCCGGCCGTGAAAAATGAAATTGACAGAACGACTACCCCGGCCAACAGTGCAACTCGATGTCTCGGCATAACAGGTCTCCTCTCGTAAGCGTGGATGCGGAAAATCCTTTTGGCGAAACCGGATGGCCGCGCCCCGGCCATGGCAGCGAGAGATGTGGCCGGGCCCAGGTCCAGCGCGACGACTTTCCGCAAGGTCGCGAGATAGGTCTCCGGCTGAGTGCCGTTGTCCATGGCAGCTTCATCGCAGGCCAGCTCGGCGGTGTAGTTGAGTTGCCGCAGCAAGAGCCACAAAGGAGGGAAATAGAAGAACAGGCAGAAGACCAGGCGCTGGATCCCGTATCGCAGCGGCTCGTACCGGCGCCGGTGGGCATCTTCATGGAGCAGTACCGCCTGGAGGGCTTTGTCATCCAGGGCGCCGAGCAGGTCTTCCGCGAGGCGGATTCTTGGATTCAGGAATCCGGAGACGCCGGGAGCCCTGCTGTCCCGTGAAAGTTGCAGGTGGCGCTGGTCGATCCCGGTCATTTTTAGTACAGCCATGAGCCGTTCCCGGATCGCCGGGTCCAGGTCGGCTGCGGTAATCGGTTGTTTCAGCCGACCGGTGTGCCAGGCCGTGATGCCGCGCTCAAGAAGCCGGAATGCCGTCACAGCCCAGCCGGCGGTCAGAAGGACCAGGAATATGGTGGTGCCTGTGCCGATAAAGGTTTCCGGCGGAGCCGTAAGGATGATCGGGCTCCAGATGCCGGAAACGATATCGATGGTGATCGAACCGGAAGCGGCTTCGGACCCGGTGAGCCACCCGGGCAGGGTAAATCCTGTCTTATGGAACGCCCAACTCATCACCGAGACCGGGATCGCAAGCTTGGCGAGACCGATGGTCCAGAGTCCGTTCTGTATCCGTGCAGGCGCCTTGCGTAAAGTGAAGGCCAGAGCACCCAGCAGGAGCAATACCAGAATCGATTGCCACAGATGGGAGGCGGTTGCCGTCCAGAATTCCAGCAGGGTGGTTGGCCAGTCGTTCATTTCCCTCCTCCCTCGTCGCCGATCTCTTCTTCAAGCCGTTTGAGATCCTCAAGGGTCAGTTCATCCATCTCGGCCAGTTGGGCGACGAGACTTGAGGCTGAACCATCGAACAGCGTGTTGAGAAAGCGTCGGACCTCCTTCTTCATCATGGCAGGCCGGGATACCAGTGGCTGGTAAACCAGGGCGCGTCCCTTGCGGGATTGCCGCTCCACGGCCCCCTTGTCCTCGAGTCGTTCCACAATTTTCCGAACGGTGGAATACGACGGCGCATCGTCCAAGGCACGGTGGAGGTCACCGACCGTCGCCTCGCCCAGTGTCCAGAGTCGGCGCAGGACCTGAAGTTCGAACCGGCTGAGATCAGGTAAGGCCATCGGTTGTGCCCTTCATATAAATGCGACAGTTGACGCAGTTATAGTGCGTCAGTTGTCGCACTTTGTCAACCGATCCAATGCATGGACTGCTGAAAGTGCTGCAGAACGACCGCATTTCGGAATCCCCTCCGGTATGATCTGTCCTTATGAAAGCTCGATGGCAAGGCTTAATACTGTTCCTCCCGGTCCCGGTGGTGTTGTATCTGATCACCACCCTTGCGCTTGGCATGTGGCCGTCCCTGGCGCTGGGAGCGGCGTTGATGCTGACCCACCGGCTGTACGCCAGGAGGTACGCCCTTAGATGGGCGGAACGGCGCTGCCTGTGGTGCGGCCGGGTGGGCGAAGGAAGGAGCCTGGAACCGATAACAGTGGCCGAGCCTGTGGGGGAGACGTTCTGGAGGGTCTGCTCAGGCGAGCACCGGAAGAAGCTCGCCGCCTTTCTCGGCTGGGCTTCCAGGCATCGGCTCTTTCTGAAGGCGGGGATTGCAGGAACGCTTCTGCTTTATCTGGTCGCCGTTCCCCTGGCCGGCTACGGCAAGCTGGGGACGCTAACGACCGTCGATCTCTCCTACGGGTTCCGGCTGCTCATCGCACTGACGGTGCTGCCCCTGGGCTGGCTGGGCACGGGGAGCGGAGCCGGCGGCGAGCTGAAGGTCCCTTTCCCTGTGCATATCCAGGCGTTGATCGGAACGGTGGCGGTGGTCTGGCTGTTCCGGATCGTCGGTCTGGTCTGGCTGGTGAGCGCTGCCTTCCATTTCCTCGGTGGATGATATGCTTTCCTTTTCCGGGACGAGATGGTGAAGGATGAGAAAACGCACCTGGAAACTGGTCTGCATGGAGTGCCGGGCGGAGTACTCAGGGACCAGCCCGAGATACCGTTGCGAGTGTGGCGGCATGCTGGATGTGATCCACGACATCCATGCCCACCGGGGCCACCTGGATGTGAAGAAATGGAACGACCGGCGCTACTCCCATAATGAGACCGATCGCTCCGGTGTGTGGCGTTTTCGGGAGATCGTCCTGCCGGTGCACTACGAGATGGTGGTGACCCGGTGCGAGGGCAATACCAACCTGTACGGTTCTCCCCGAATCGCCCGATTCACCGGAATGGACAACATTTTACTGAAACACGAGGGTGAGAACCCGACCGGATCGTTCAAAGACCGGGGCATGTCCGCCGGTCTTACGGCCGCAAAGATGCTGGGAATGACACAGGTCGCCTGCGCGTCAACCGGCAACTCGGCGGCGGCCATGGCGTCGTACGCCGCCACCGCCGGTATGCAGGCGATCGTATTCGTCCCGGAGGGGACCGTCGCTATGGGGAAGCTGCACCAGTCCCTGGCCTACGGCGCCAGGACGATCCAGATCCCGTGTGATTTCGACCGGTTGCTGCGGCTGGTGGAGGACGCCTGTCTGGCCGGCGGCGTCTACCTGCTGAATTCCATGAACCCGTTCCGGTTTGAAGGTGAGAAAACCATCGGATATGAACTGCTCCAGGATCTGGGCTGGCAGGTTCCGGACTGGGTGGTTGTACCAGGCGGCAACCTGGGGCACAGCGCTGCGCTGGCCAAGGGATTCCGGGAGCTGTACGACCTCCGTTTGATCGGGCGGATGCCCCGGATCGCAGTCATCCAGGCGGCCGGGGCCAACCCGTTCTACACAGCTTTCCGCTCCCGAAATCCGGTTGCGCCGCTGGCGAAGGTCTCCACTTTCGCCGCCGCCATCGCGGTGGGTAACCCGTACTCCTGGAAGAAAAGCCTGCGCGGCCTGAAGGATACCGACGGCCTGGTTGAAGAGGTCAGTGACCGGGAGATCCTGGACGCCAAGCTGGCGGTGGACGCCGCCGGGATCGGCGCCGAGTCGGCTTCATGCGCCACCGTAGCCGGGATCCGTAAGCTGGTGGATTCCGGCACCATCAAAAAAGGCGAACTGGTTTGCGGGATCCTGACCGGCCACCTGCTGAAGGACCTGGACACGGTAATCAACTACCACCAGGGCAGGCTGGGTGAACTTTCCGCCGGGCATGTCAATCCGCTGTTGAGGGCGGCAGCAGACACCGATTCGATCCTCGAGATCATCCGCAATGTGGATTGATCCCGGCTCCAGGTAGAATAGTAACCGGACCTGCCTATTGGGAGCCTCGCAGTGAAACAACTGCCCGCCGCCGTCATCCTGCTGGCCCTGGCCGTTGTCTGCGCCGTCACCCCGGTGGCGGCCGACTACCTGGAAGGCCTGGCCGCCTGGCGAGCCGGGGACTACCCGGAAGCCCTCCGCCATTGGGAGCCGCTGGCTGCGGCCGGTGATCCGGACAGCAGCTATCGCATCGGCCGGATGTACTACCAGGGGCTGGGGAAGGAGCAGGACTACGCCGAGGCGGTTCGGCGGTACCACGCCGCCGCGGAGGTGGGCCACCCCCGGGCCATGAACGATCTGGGGTTCATGTACGAGAACGGCCACGGGGTGGATGCCGACCTAGAGAAAGCATTCCGTTTGTACCGCAAGGCTGCGGTGGCCGGCCGGCCGGTTGCCCGATTCAACCTGGCGAGGATGTACGACCACGGCCTGGGAGTGCGGGCCGATCCGGCGGAAGCGATGCGGTGGTATTCCCGGGCGGCTGAGGGAGGCCATGCAGGCGCCCAGCTTGCTCTGGCCCGGTTATACGATCTCGGCCGGGGGATGGACCGCAACCCCGGGAAGGCTGCGAAATGGTATCGCAAGGCCGCCCGGCAGGAATCGGTGCCGGCCATGAGCCGGCTCGGGTACCTGTATGACAAAGGTTCGGGTGTAAAACCGTCCATGGAAAAGGCGACCGAGTGGTACCAGAAGGCTGCTGCGGCCGGCGACCCGGCGGCACAACGAAACCTGGGGTCCATGTATGCCCAGGGTATCGGTGTCTACCGCGACATCGACCTGGCTCGAAAATATTTTTCGGAAGCGGGAGATGTGAAAGTCGATCCGGATGCGCTGCGGGACGAAGTGGCGATTAACGGACTGAAGCCGGTGGCCGCAGCGCCGCCGGTTGTCGAGCCGGAACCGGAACCGGAACCGATAGTCGAGGCGCCGGCGGTGGCCGCAGCACCGCCGGTTGTCGAGCCGGACCCGGAACCGATAGTCCAGGCGCCGCCGGTCGTGGAGCCGCCTCCGGCTGTTGAGGCGGATCCGGAGGCGATGTACGCCTTGGGCCGCCGGCATGCCACCGGTCGTGGCGGGGCGCAGGATGACGAACGGGCGGCGGACGCGTTCCGCCAGGCGGCGGAAGCCGGCCACTTGCAGGCAGCTTACGACCTGGCGTTCATGTACCTGCGCGGCCGTGTGAAGATGCCGGACCGCAGCAGCTCACCACGGGTGCTTGCGTGGGTCTGGTTTACCCGGTGCGCGGAGGCAGGGTTCGGGGATGCGGCGACCTGGCGGGACAAGGTCGAGAGGGAACTGAACAGCAAGGAAAGGGCGGAAGCCGACCGGCTCCTGCTCAGTATCCCCTGGCAATCTCCAGAATCTTCTTGAGATTGTCCGGAGTCATGTCCATGCCTTGCGCAAGTTCGTGGTCCGTCGGCTCACGACCCAGGGATTTGCTCAGCCCCTTGTGAGTGCGTTCGAGCTTTTTGAGCTTTTCACTCAGATGCACAGGAATCCGGATGGTGCGGGACTTGTCCGCGATCGCCCGTGTAATCGCCTGGGTTATCCACCAATAGGCGTAGGTGGAAAACCGGTTGCCCTTCTCGTGTTCGAACTTTTCCACCGCACGCATCAAGCCGGCATTGCTGGCGACGGTCAAGGCTTCCCGGGCTCTCTCGATCCTTCGATTTTCGACCTTGAGCTTCTTGACAATGGCGCTGACGCGCACATCGCCTTCAATTTTATCGTAGCGCAACAGGTTCCGGTAACAGGTTTCCAGACGTTCAAGCGGCCACTGCCAGGAGCCTTTCGGCCCGTCCAGGTCCCTTTCGAGAACCTGCTCGCGGCAGCTCTTGGGCAGCTTCAGGACCAACTTTGAAAAGGTCACCCGTGCGTCTTTCAGCTCCGCCGCATGCTCGATCTCCTGTTCCTTGGTGAGGAGAGGAGTAACGCCCATTTCCCGCATGTAAACCGGTCGTGCCGACACATCCTGGTGGTGGGAAGATGCTTCCTCACCATCCCGGTTTTTGAGCCCGGCAGGCTCCAGCGTTTTGCTTTTCTGATTCATCGTGGTCACTCCGGTACTCTCCCCTTCCCCCATTTCGGGAGCAAGAACAGGGCCAGGACCGGTCGCCGGCCGATTTCCGATGGGAAATGTCTCTAAATTTAGCCATTTATTTGCGAAAGTCGCGGCCGGTCACCCCCGGCAGGGGCCGAGATCCGGCTGTGCCGTGGTGGCGCAAACGTGTCGATTTGTCACCCGGCGGCCCGGTTTGTGTATCATCCCCTCCTATGGAAAACGGCCTGAAACCCGACCCCGCCGGAAGGAAATCGATCCTGGCGGACGCCATCGCCGGCTGGGCCAGGGACAAGGTCTCGCTCATGGCCGCTTCCCTGTCCTATTTCACCCTGATCTCCGTGACTCCGCTGATCATCCTGGTGTTGACCACGGCCGGATTGGTGTACGGCCCGGGAGATGTGGAAAGCCGTGTCTTTTCCGGCATGAGGCTGTTTGTCGGAGACCATTTCACCAACCTGCTGCAGAACTGGATCCGGCAGGCGGAACTGGACCCGACCCGCTGGCTGGCAACCGCGGCCGGCATTGTCATCATCCTGTTCGGGTCATCCCAGGTCTTCACTATGCTGCAGCGCGCCCTCCGCGAGCTGTGGGGCGCACCTCGGCCGAAGTCCCGGCGGTTTCGGGCGTTGATGGTCCTGAAGACCCGGGCTTCGTCCTTCATCATGGTCATCGGCATCGGGGCCCTGTGGTTCGCCGCCATATTCGCCGGCACCGTCCTGGCGGCCTGGGATGCGTGGCTGGGGGAGGCGGTTCCCCGGGGGGTGACCCTGGTCCGGGTATGGCATTCGGTCCTGACCATCCTGATCTACGCCATGTTCGCGGCGTTGATCTACCGCTACCTTGCACCGGTGCGGGTGGCCTGGAAGGATGCGTGGATCGGCGCCACCGTGTTCGCCGTGCTGAGCGGCCTGGGACAAAAGCTCCTGGGCTGGTATCTGGCGTACACCACCATCAGCACCCTTTACGGCGCCGCCGGGTCCCTTGTGGTGATCCTGCTGTGGTTCTATTACTCCTGGCTGGTGTTCTTCCTCGGTGTCGAGTTCACGATTGCGTGCCACAAACATCGCAACCTCCCGATGGCTGGAGACGAAGATCCAGCACCCACCCCCGGGGGACATGCTCACGTATGATTTTTCCTGCCAGATCCAGGGCCTGATTGCAGTGCAGCAGCACTGCGCTGTCGGTCGTGACCACAATGCCGTCGTAAAGTTTGAGAACACGATCCGGGCTAGGCACCAGCTCGATATTGAATGGAAGAGCCGGGTCTGAACGGTCCTGCTCCAGCAGTTCGGCGATACGGATTTTGAGGCGCCCGCTGTTGGACACCGGCCGGTCCAGGTAGAAATCGACCCGGGATGGCTCGAGGTTGCGTACCGTTTCGAGAATCCATGCCAGCGCCCGGTCGGTTTCCTGCACGGATCGATAGCTTCCGTGTACCGAGGCCAGGTCCCGGTAGCGACCATCCCGGCCGATGAGGACCAGCCCGCCGGACAGAGCGCTTTCCACGGTGATGAGCAGGTTGTAACCGTCGATGCCGATCGGGTTCCCGCCGCAGGCTTCCGGGGCGACCAGCGAACGGCCGGCGTGCTCCAGATTCCGGTCGTCACCGCCGCAGCGCAGGACGGCCTGGCGCTGCCGGGACGTGAGGCCGTAGCGATCGCCGACAAGCTTCAAGGCGGCGCGAGGGGAATAGTCCCGGGTCAACAGCCAGCTGAACTCCGCCGTCGCCTGTCGCAGAATGTCGTGGTGCTGTTCCGAGAACAGTTCCGGATCCCGTGGATGGGGCCCCCGATGTCTGCGCCGGTCCGGTGCCATAAACCGATTATAAAAGAAAAGGGGCCTTGACCCCTTTATGAAGGTTACTTGTAGCGTTCCTTGAACTCGTCCTGGCGTTGCTGGCGCGCCTTCTTGACCGACTCGTCTTCCTTGTTGATCGACCACTTCCAGTTGTCGCTGTTCTGGACCTCGTGGAGGACCTTCTTCAGGTTGGCCACGTCAGCTGCGGCAGCTTCGTTGTCCTCGAAGTCATGGATGATCTCCTTGATTTCGGGGATGTACTTGGTGATCCAGTGCTTGGCCAGATCGTAGGTGCCGTGCCAGTGGGTGTAATCCGGCGCCATCATCGCGGCGGCGTGACGTGCCCTGCGGCCTTCGTGGTGCCAGATCTCGAACCATGTAAAATCAATAGCATTACCGAACTTGGCATAGTCCGGGTTGTGCTTCAGCACCGCGGTGGCGGCTGTGTAAAGCTCCAGGCCGGGCTTGGCGTATTTATCGGTATACAGGTCGAGCAGTCCTTCATACTGCACGAAGAAGTTGTCTGCAAAGGTCTGCTGGTGGCAGGACAGGCAGACGTCGATCATTTTCTCCCGCCGGGTGTCGGCGGTAATCGATGCCGAGCTCAGGTTCCATTTTTTGTCGGTCTCGTGGGACAGCTTGGAGATCGGGGGACGGTTGTTCCACTTGATCCGGAGACCGATGTTGTGGGAAATGTCCTGGGTTTTGGTGGCCGACATGTGGCAGGTGGCGCAGGTCGGAGCGGCGGTGTAATCCTCGCCGACGATCCACTTGGACGATTCCAGGTTCATGGCGTCCTGGTTGGCGTTGTAGGCGATGCCGTGCTTCGACTCCTGGTAGACCTCGTACTGCGGGTGGTCGGGGCCCAGATGGCATTTGCCGCAGTTCTCAGGCATTCGCGCAAGGGCAACCGAGAAACTGTGCCGGGGGTGGCAGGCGGCGCAGGAACCTTCCGAGCCGTCCGGGTTCACCCGGCCGATACCGGAGTTCGGCCAGGTGGCGGCGTCCAGTTTGCCGGTATCCGGGTCCACGGCCACGGTGCTGCCGTGGCACTGCCAGCAGCCGTTCACCGCCGCGGCGGAGATGCCGCCGGGGAACATCGGGGTGACCATGCCGTTGTTCCCTTCAACGACCTCGGCCAGCATGTTGTCCAGGGATCCCATGATCCGGCCGGCCTTGGAGTGATGGGAGTTCAGGAATTCATCCGACTCCTTGGAATGACAGCGGGCGCAGTCCAGGGGTGAGACGATGGTGGCGATGCCGTAGTCGTCGTGAATCCCGTCCCGCAGGAGATCGATGTCGCCCTTGTTGGCGGCGTGGCATTCGTAACAGCCGACGTTGGCGCCGTAATGCTTGCTGGCGCCCCACTGTTGGTACATACCCGGGTTCGCTTCTGCGTGACAGCCGACGCATTCCTTGGTCACTTCGGTGAGAGCCTCGGGCAGTCCGGACTCGGTGCCGAAGGCGATGCCGGCCAATGTGAGTACTGCGATCAATGCCGCGGTTTTCAGAATCCTGTTCATGTCAGGGTCTCCTCACAAATTCTATTAAGTTCACAAAGATGATCGTTAATCGTGCTCTACCCGGCACACCTCCACATACGCCAACCGGGGTATGTTCATCATCGCCAACCGACCAAAGGAGTCAATAGACCATCATGGACTTCCGGACTCGATAATTCACCGGAATGGCCACTATCTCTACCGTGGTCCGGGAGATGGTTCCAGGGGCTGTGGAAAAACGTGAGACAATGATATGGAAAGGGGGGCAAGGAAGGGGGATGCACTATG
>CALZKF010000145.1 GCA_945787955.1 uncultured Acidobacteriota bacterium
TCACGGTGGACGGAACTAGAGCGACCGGTAGACGAACTCCACGAACTGGTCGCCCTGTATCCAGCCCTGTCCCCAAACCTCGTCCAGGTCGGCGGTCGGCTTGGCCGCCACCGTTTCTTCCAGGGTCTTGCCGGATGTTTTCAGTTCGGCCACCCGGTTCCGCACACCGCGGATCATTTTGAGGTAACCCTCAAGACCTTCCCGGCCGCTGCCGGGGCCGTGACCGGCGATGAAACGGGTCTTGGCGCCTGACAGGGCCAGCGCCTTCTCGAGACCTGCGATCACGCCGCCGATGGTGCCGCCGGAAGAAAGGTCGATGAACGGGTACATGCCGCTGAAATACAGATCACCCATATGGATGACGTCGGCCCTGGCGAAATGGACCAGGGCATCACCGTCGGTGTGGGCGGCAGGGACATGGACGACGCGGAGTGTGTCGCCGTTGATATGGAATGTCACCGTCTCGGAGAAAGTCACCACCGGCAATGCGCCCTTGGGCGATGCCGGCACATCTTTCTGCAGGAAATCCATGAACTGGTCGGTGCTCATACGGGCCCGCACGTTGTCGTGGGCCACGATCAGGCTGCCGGCCTTGCCCATGTTTTCATTGCCGCCGACGTGATCGCCGTGCCAGTGGGTGTTCAGGACGAACTCAACCGGCCCTTTTTGAATGGTGGCGATGGCTGCCAGTATCTTGGGGCTGAGCGGAGCGTACTGATCGTCGATCAGGAAAATGCCATCCTCTCCTGCTGAAACCCCCAGGGTGCCGCCGGCGCCTTCGAGCATCCAGACATGTCCGGATATTCTGGTGGTCTTGATTTCCACCCCATCAAAATCCTGGGCCGCCACCGGCAGGACCAGGAGCATCGCTGCAACACCGATCAGCACTTTCATTTCAGGCCTCCCTCAGGTATCCCGGTTCATGGAAGTGCCTAGTATAACTGTGAATCCAAAAACGTGGATTTTGTGTACATGCCGGGCGTGGACAAGGGTACGGGCGCTTCCTACACTAGAAGAGTACTCCCGAGTTCGTTACTTGTGGGCTTGCGGGGCCGGGTGCGGGCAGAAAGGAGGACGGGCGATGCTGCGATGCATGACCGGGCTGCGCGGGTATGTGCTCTCCGCCAAGGACGGTGAGATCGGACGGTGCCGGGACTTCCTGTTCGACGATCAGCACTGGACGCTGCGTTTCATGGTGGCCGATACCGGCAAATGGCTGCCCGGGCGGAAGGTACTGATCTCTCCGATGTTCCTGGGTGAGCCGGACTGGTCCTGGAACCGGTTCCCGGTGGACCTGACCCGGCAGCAGATCGAGGACAGCCCGACGCTTGACGAACACATGCCGGTATCCCGCCGGTACGAGCGTCGGTATCACGACCATTACGACATTCCGATCTACTGGGGCGGCGCCGCCGCCTGGGGAGCTTATCCCACACCGGTCGGCCTGCTCTCCGACCTGGAACGGCCGGAGAAAAAAGTAGAGGAGGACGAAGACGCTCACCTGCAATCGGTGGAAGACGTCATCGGCTACCACATCTCGGCGAAGGACGGGGAGATCGGGCACCTCGACGACATGATCGTGGAGGCCGGGCCCTGGACTATCCGTCAGGTCGTGGTGGATACCAGGAACTGGCTGCCGGGAAGGCGGGTACTGCTTGCACCTCAGTGGGTGGAGAAGGTCGATTGGTCGGACCGCAAACTGGCGGTGGACCGTTATACCCAGGAGATCCGGAGCTGCCCGGACTACGATCCGGCGGCGCCGGTCAACAAGGAGCACGAGGAAAGGTTCTACGACTATTATGGCCGGCCACGGCAGTGGGAAGTGCATCAATAGTCTATTGATCTTGACATTTCCTCGGCTTCCGCGTATTTCAAAGGTTGCATCCCGATTCGTCGCGGGGGGGCATGCGTGCGGCCACAATCCCTTACGGTCTGTCGAAGGTTGTTCATCTCCATAGCCTTGCCGGCCATGCTGTTTACCGCCGCCTACGGCCAGATCGCACCGGACAGTTTGCGGGTGGAGCTCACCGCTGATGCGGTGCGCCTGACCTGGGGCGCGGGGCTCGGTCCCTACGGGATCTACCGCGCCTCCGGCCCGTCGGGAGTCGAGTCGGCCGGCAACTATGTCGGAGTAACCGGCGAAACCTTTTTCAAGGATGCCCTGGAACTGGAACCGGCGAGCGCCGTGCTGTATTTTCTGGTGGCCGATCCGCCACGATGCAACCAGAACTTCAACTGCGGGAACGGCAACCCGTGCGACGGCGAAGAGAGCTGCATCAACCGGCGATGCGCCGCCGGTGAACCGGTGAACTGCAATGACGGCGATTCCTGCACGCTGGATATATGCTCCGTCACCACCGGCAGCTGCTCCTCGGCGACGATGGATTGCGAAGACGGCGATCCGTGCACCCTGGATTTCTGCACGCCGATCCTGGGATGTGAATCCTCCGTGGACCCGGCTGCCGGGGTCGGGATTGCCGCAGAACTGGCCGGTAACCCGCTGAATTCCTACCCCCATTTCGAATTCGTCCGTTCCTTCAACGAGGACGCGGCAGTCAGCCTGGCGGTGGATCCCGGCCTGCACCCCGAACTGGCCGGTGAGACCTGCGACGTCTACGTGGTCGAGGCGAAGTCCGCCGCCGGCTGGTGTTCCGACCGCAGCCTCTCGGACGCCCGGGGAGCGCCGGATACCCGGACATTCATCGCCGGCCAGGTACAGGACAATACCTTCACCCTGGTCCCGCCCCTCACCCTCAGCGCCGCGGCGGGAGACGGCATCGGCCGCGGCTATGACGTGATCCTGGACTGTGACCGTGACGCCGATCTGGACAGCGGCGAACTGGTTGATGGTCTGGCGGACAGGTCCGGCCTGTACCTGGTGCACGATCTGACTCAGCCGGGACCTCTGGCCACGGTGCAGTTCGATTCGATAGGGCCGGATCCGGACCACTGTGACAATTTCTTCGATCCGGGAAACGACGATATGCGGATCTACCACCCGGCTGATTTGCAGAACCCCGGCTTCGGGGGCCGCTTCCCCCTGGTTGTCATCAGCCACGGTAACGGCCACTGTTTCGACTGGTATGACTTCCTGGGGAATCATCTGGCGTCGTATGGCTACATCGTCATGAGCCATGACAACGACACCGGGCCCGGAATCGAAACCGCATCGATGACGACGCTGCTGTTTACGGACCGCATCCTCCTGGAGCAGGACACCCTGGGCGGCGGCATCCTCATGGGCCATATCGATTCGTCCCGCATCGCCTGGTTGGGGCACAGCCGGGGTGGGGAGGGGATCGTGCGGGCCTACGACCGGATCGTGGACGATGGTTACACCCCCCAGGCCTTCACCGCCGACGACATCGTGGTGCTGTCGTCCATCTCTCCCACCGATTTCCTGGAGCGGGCCGGCGCCGACCCCCACAGCGCCAACTACCACCTGCTGTACGGCGCCGCCGACGGCGATGTCTGCGGTTGTCCCAACTCGTTGTATCCGTTCGCACTGCTGGAACGAGCGGCAGGGAACCGTCATTCCACCTATCTCCACGGCGCGGATCACAACGATTTCAACTGCTGCGGCTTCAACGATTTCGCCGGCCCGGCCGGCACCGAGATCGGCCGGGCCGAGGCCCAGCAGGTCCAGAAGGCGATCCAGTTGGCAACGGTGGAGCGCTACGCCGAAAAGAGCCTGGCCGCCGAGGACTATTTCTGGAGACAGTGGGAATCGTTCCGTCCCATCGGCGTTGCGGCGTCTACCGTGGTGGTCAATGAGTATCGCAAGGAGCCGGCGTTGCGGTCGTTCGTGCTGGAAGACTACCAGAACGAACCTTCCGTCGCGGTCAGCAGCTCCGGCGGCGCGGTGAATTTCGACATCCTGGGTCTGACCGAAGCGCAAATGAACGACACCAATGGGAGTTTCTCCTGGACCGGGTCGGAACCGATGAACGGCATGACCCGGGGGGAGGTCACCGACGACACCCGTGGGGCGGTGTTCGATTACGACGCCGGCGGCGATGCGTTCTATGAACTGGAGGTCATCCCTTCGGAGCGTGATTTCAGCGACGATCATTTCCTGTCGTTCCGGTTCATGCAGGGTACGAGGCACCCGCTGACCGCCGCCGAACTGGGTGATCTGATCCTCACGGTCGGTCTGGAAGACGGCGCCGGAACGTCCGGCGCTATACGGATTGACGCCTACGGCGGCGGGGTGGAGGAGCCGTACCAGCGCACCGGCTACGGTACGGGGGCCGGATGGCAGAACGAGTTCGAAACCATCCGGATCCGTCTGACCGATTTCCTGGCCAACGGTTCGGGTGTGGACCTGACCAACGTACGATACGTCCGGTTCTATTTCGGCAGTACCTACGGCTCCGCCCAGGGCCGTCTGGGGCTGGACGACGTGGAACTGACGGTGGAGTGAGGCGATGAGATCCAGGACCCTGTGCGGGTTTGCAATCGCCCTTGCTTTGTCCCTGGAGGTCGCGGCGGCGACTCCGGTCCTCCCGGAAACGCCGTTCGCGCCGATCGACCTGCTCTATGCCCGGCCGTTCACCCTCACGGAACCGATGGAGTACCGCTGGTCGGCGGACCGGCCGATGGTTACATCCGGGTGGATCCTGGTTCTTGAAGTCGATCCGGCGGTGGCCTATCCGCGGCAGACGGCGCTGCCGGTGCTGTACGCCGGCGACCAGGTCGCCCGGTACGCCATGAAAGGGTACCCGTCCGGCAGGATCGTCGCCCTGGTCCCTTCCAGGATCGATCTCCATGAAGCTCCGGTCTGGTTCGGCACACCGATGCTGCCGGAGCAGGTCGACCGTTCGGTGATCACGGCGGAACAGGCCCTGGCCGCCCAGGCCGGCATCGGCCCGCTGCCCGCCGCCATGGTGGACGCCGCCCTGTCCGCAGGGGGAGGGGAACTGGTGCTGCAATCGTCCCTGGACCTGGAACCGCTGGCCCGGGAACTGCACCTGCAGTATGCAGGCTCTCTGGAGTAGTCAGAAGTAGTGCCGGTACTGCACCCAGGCGCTTAAGGGGTAGGCGCCGTACTCCGACGGAAAACCGGTGAGGGTCGGTCCGTCGCCCCAGGGCAGGATCGCCCCTGCCGCCAGGCGGGAGTTGTCTCCCAGGGAGACGTCCACGGTCGGGCTGAGGATACCGGAGCTGTCGTGGAGGTTCAGCAACGCCGCGGCCGTGCCGTTGATCAGCGGTGTGAACTGGTAGCTCAGAGACGACGCCAGGTAGTCCCGCCCGACGTTCCGGACCTGCCCGGTGAGGAACCGTGGATGGAGGAACAGGGCGGCATAGCCGTCCGGGTTTGTGGAGCCGAAGCCGTTGTAGTGCAGTTCGGTGATGAGGTACAGGGAGTTATCCCAGCGGTGGTCGATCTCCAGAGTGGCGCGGGTAAAGTCCGGATCCGGACCGCTCCGGGGGGCATGGCGGCTGAACTCCCCCCGCAGGCCGGCGCCCGGGACGTCGCCGCTGAAGGCGAAGGCGTACCGATCGTCGATCCATACCGAACCGGCCAGGAGTTCCAGGTCCCAGCCGTTGAGATTGCCGAACCCGCGGACCAGGGTGGCGGAGCTGTCCCGTTCGCCCCCTTGGCCGTAGGCGTACACCAGCTCCACCCCGCTGAACCTTCCCACGGACCGGGTCACCCGGAGGGCGTCCACACCGGTCTTGTACTCCCGGTCGATCTCGGTGGGGGAGAAGGTGGACAGCCAGTCGATCGGGTTCCAGAAGAACGAGCGACCGAAGGTGACCGCCTGCCGGCCCAGAACGACGTCGGTTTTCCCGTTGCTCCATTGCAGGTTGGCGTAGGCCACATCGGCAGCCAGCGTATGACGGCTGCCGTCTACCCAGGTGGAGCCGTCGCCCAGGCCCCGGAACAGCGGGTTCCTGGCCTCGGTGGCGGCGCCCAGGCTTGCGGCCACCGGGTCGGTGACCAGTTCGTCCCGGAATTCGACATGGAGTTCGTACCCGATCCGTTCGGTGGGGTCGCCGGTGAGGGTGACACGAAGGGACGTAGCCAGGGCCGCTTCCCGGTCGAACAGCCCCATGCTGACGTCGCTGAGGTCGTACCCCAGGAACAGCGCCTTCACACTCCCGCCCAGCTTGAACGGCGCAGGCTCGAACTCGTCCAGATCGAACTCGTCCGGGTCGCCCTGGGCCAACCCGGGCAGTGCCACGAACAGGATTAAAACCGGTATCAGCCGGTGCACGCGGCGCCCTCCACGCTTTCCACCAGGCCGTCCCGGAGCCGGACCAGGGTGCTGGCCCTTTCCATGACATCGGGATCATGTGTGGAGAAGATGAAAGTCGCCTGCTTGTCCCGGTTCAGCATCTCCATGGTGTCCAGCAGCTGTGCGGCGGTAGCGCTGTCCAGGTTGGCTGTCGGTTCGTCGGCCAGGACGATGGCCGGTTCGCCGACGATGGCCCGGGCGATGGCGACCCGCTGCTGCTGGCCGCCGGACAGTTCCCTGGGATAGCGGTGCTCCATACCTTCGAGGCCGACGGTCTTGAGCAGGCTCATGCATTTCTCCCGGCGCACCGTTTCATCCACCTTCTGAAGCATCATGACGAACTCGGTGTTCTCGTAGGCGGTGAGCACCGGAATCAGGTTGTAGGCCTGGAAAATGAATCCGATCCGCCTCAAACGAAGATCCGATAACGCCGCCGGAGAAAGCCCGGCCATGTCCTGCCCTTCGATGAACACCCGGCCGGCGGTCGGCGACATCAGACCGCCGATCAGGTTCAGCAGGGTCGTCTTGCCGCTCCCGGACGGACCGGCGAACGCCAGGAAATCGCCTTTCCGGATCGTGAGGTCGATGCCCTGCAACGCCGGCACCTCCACCAGTCCCTGGCGGTAGGTCTTCTTCAGCCCTTCGATTTTTACCAGCGGTTCCACGAAGTTCTCCTACAGGCTGTGGAGGGCGTCCACCGGTTCGATCCGGGCCGCCTTGAATGCCGGGTAGACGCCGACGATCAGGATCAGGACGAATACCAGGGCCAGGGTGATGATGAAGTGAGGCGTCGTCAGGTTCATCTGCAGCGCCATGTCCATGAAGAACCCGCCGACGGTGGCGTCGGGGACGTACGAGCTCAGGTCGATGGGGTAGCGGTACAGCAGGGCGTTCTCGGTCCAGCCCAGCGCCGCCCCGCAAACCGTTCCGATCGCCGCCAGCATGGCGCATTCCACGACCACCATGGTCATCAGCCGCAACCGGCTCATGCCGATGGACAGAATGACGCCGAACTCGTAGGTCCGCTCCATGACGCTCATGAGCACCGTGTTCAATACGCCGGCCAGGATCACCAGGAACAACAGGGCCTGAAAAATGTAGTTGGAGGCGGAGTCGACTTCGATGTAGTTCGCAAGATCGGTCAGCATCTCCTGCCAGGGCACCGCCACGGCGCCGATAGCCTCCAGGGCGGGAGAGTTTTGAAGGAGTGCCAGGGCGTCGGCCTGCATATGGCGGTCCTGCAGGTACACGCCGACCTGGGTCAACTCGTCCGGGCCCATGCCGAGCATCTCTCTCGCCTGGTCCAGGGTGATCTGAAAATAGAACCCGTCCATCATGTCGGACCGGGTTCGGAAGGTGCCGACCACCCGGAACAGATCCTGCACCGTTTCGCCGTCTCGGTCCTGGGCGGTCAGCACGACCTTGCTTCCGATTTTCACCTTCAGCTTCCGGGCCAGTTCTGTTCCTACGATCATGTCCCGGCCCGATTCCAGGTACCTCCCTTCCACCAGGTTGCGGTTCAGCAGGGAGAACTCCCGGTCCAGTTCCGGTCGGACCGCATCAAAGGCGCCGCCGACGGTGCCGTAGGATGTGGAGACCATCCCGGGGGCGGAGATCCTCAGCGAATAACCCTCCAGGCCGTCCACCGCCTGGACCGTTCGGATCAAGTCTTCCGGGGCCCGGATCGAATGCCTCAGAACCTGATCGTCCCGGTACGCCGGATGCTCAACCACCAGGTGTCCGCTGCCGCTGCGCACCGCCATGGAGATAACCTGGCCGTACATGCCGTCGGCAAGGCCGGTGAAGAACAGGCACAGCCCGACGCCGATGGCGATGGACAGGACGGTGATCGCCGTC
>CALZKF010000146.1 GCA_945787955.1 uncultured Acidobacteriota bacterium
GCCCGAACCACGGCGCCGATGAGGTACTGCACTTCCGACTTCCCCCTGCCCGAGTGCAGGTCGATATGGAACGAGGGCATCTTGCCGCCGCGTCCGCCGGCGACCTTCCTGGCCAGGAGCGGCCGTGACACTACCAGCGGCAGCCGCCTCACGGCGAAAGCCAGGAGTCGAACCGGAGTGCCCGGCAGGTCGACGACCTCGATCCCATAAGCGGCCATAACCTGCAGGGTCTCCCGCAACTGCTCGATTTCAAGACGATAAAGACCGGGATGGGCGAACACATCCGAGGCCGGCATGTCCAGGATAGCGGACGTTGCGTTGGAGACCAGGTTGGTGAGCATCTTGGACCATTTCATGTCCGCCGCCTGATCGAACAACTTCGAGTTCAATCCGGCGCCGTCCATCGCCTCATGCAACCGGTTACTCAACCTGTGCCCAGCCGCGACACCGACACCCCGCAACTTCTCCAGTGTCACATGACCGGCGCCTTTCACACCAATGGCCGAAGTTACGGTGCCGGCTATCACCTTGTCCGGACCGAGCGCCTCGGCGATGGCCGGCTCGTTGGCAACACCGTTGGACAGGCACAGGATCGTCGGAACGGCTTCCGCCGGAACGGTCAACGACTCCAGGAAAGCCGGTGTGTCGTACGATTTCAATGCGAACAGGGCCGCATCGAACCGATGAAGGGCCAGGGCCTCCTCCATGGATCCGACCAGCCGGGGATCCGGCAGGTGGTGTTCGGTTCCGGCCAGCTCCACCTTCAGGCCACTCCCCCGGAGCTTCTCCGCCACCTGGGGCCGCTCCACGAATACGACCGTGTGCCCCTTCAGAGCCAGGCTGCCGCCTATGTAGGTGCCGATCGCCCCGGCACCGATCGATAGCAGACGCAACGGCTCGCTCATTATGGCTCCTTCGGTTCGGCCTCCTGCCGGGGAGCGATTATAGCTACAATGGTGTCATGAAAGAGCCTGCCGGTCCCCGAGATTTCGCCACTACCCATTGGAGCCTGGTGGTGGCCGCCAGACCCGGCGAGGCCAGTGCGTCCCAGGCTCGCAAGGCCCTGGAAGAACTGTGCCGGATCTACTGGTACCCGCTTTATGCCTTTGTCCGTTACCGCGGCCATGCCTCGGTCGATGCCCAGGACCTGACCCAGGCCTTTTTTGCCCGTATCATCGAAACCGGCGGATTCGTGTCGGCGAACCCGGAACGTGGCCGGTTCCGGTCGTACCTCCTGGGCGCCATGAAACATTTCCTGGCCAACGAACGGCACAGGATAGAAACCCTGAAGCGCGGCGGGCAGGTCCATTTCATCGAGTGGGACGCCCTGGATCCGGAGTCTCGTTACGCCGGCTCTCCGAAACAGTCGGAGGATCCGGAACATTTATTCGATCGGGAATGGGCGCTGGAGACCACCGCCGGGGCGCTCCGGGTCCTGCGGGATGAAATGCTGGAAGCCGGCAAGGGCGAACAGTTTGATGCTCTCAAGGGTTGCCTTACCGGGGAGGACCCACACTCGAGGGCGGAGATCGGGGAACGGCTGGGAATGAACGACGGGGCTGTGAAGGTCGCGGTGCACCGCCTGCGGCAACGGTATCGCAGGCTGCTGCGCGCCGTTATCGCCAGGACGGTCCGCGATGAGGCGAATCTGGACGAAGAAATGCGATATCTGGTGGATATTTTAAGAAAACGCTGAGATCTTATGTAACCTGGCCACCATGTTCCTTCAGGAAGAGGTGAGTGAACCCGATGAGGAGATCGAGTCATGAGCACTTCCGAACATAGTCCCTGCCAACGATGTGGAGCCGTGATCCCGGCGAGTTCCCCGGACAGCCTCTGTCCGGCCTGCCTGATGTCGGGAGCCCTGGGTGCACAGGACGAGAACACCCTCACCGTGGCGGCGGAGCAGGCGCCACACCGTACCGAGGACGAAATTTTCCCCCGGGAGTTCGGCGGTTACCGGCTGCTGGGCCTCCTGGGAAGCGGCGGCATGGGAACGGTCTATGAAGCGGAGCATGCCGCCACCTGTCGCCGCGTCGCCCTGAAGATGCTGAGCCAACAGTTGGATTCGCCGGACCTGCGGCAGCGCTTCCTCCGGGAAGGCCGCCTTGCCGCCGCGGTCAACCATCCGAACAGCCTCTACATTTTCGGCTCCGAAGAGATCGAGGGCGTCCCGGTCATCACCATGGAAGTGGCCGGCGGCGGCACCCTCCGGGACAAGCTCAAGAAGCGCGGCCCCCTCCCGGCATCCGAGGCGGTGGACGCGATCCTCGACATCATCGACGGCCTGGAAGCCGCCCTGTCCGGCGGGGTGCTGCACCGGGACGTCAAACCGTCCAACTGCTTCGTCTGCCCCGACGGCTCGGTGAAAATCGGCGACTTCGGCCTGTCGGTGTCCACCCTGGCCAAGGACGACTCCTACCTCACCGCCACCGGGGTCATCATGGGCACCCCGGCCTACGCGTCACCTGAGCAGCTCCGGGGCGACGACCTGGACGTTCGCGCCGACATCTACTCCGTAGGCGCCACGCTGTACACCCTCATTTCCGGGCGGGCTCCGTTCGAGGGCAGGAACGCCGTGCAGGTCGTAGCCAACGCCATCAACAGCAAACCGCAACCGCTGGCGGATTCGGCAAAGAGCCTGCCGCCGGGACTGGAGCGGGTGGTGGCCCGGTGTCTCGCCAAAGAACCCCGGGGGCGCTACGACAACTACATGGCCCTGCGCAACGCACTGCTGCCGTTCAGCTCCAGGGAACCGGAACCGGCCACCATGACGGCCCGCGCCGCAGCCGGCTGGGTCGATTTCCTGATCGCCTTCCTGGTCCCCTACGTGATCCTCATGGTCGCCGTAGGCAATGAGGAATTCCATTTGCGCCTGTTCCTGGAACGCACTCTGTACGGCGCCCGGTACCATCTCACCTTCCTCGGCCTCGGTTGCCTGTACTTCGGTATCACGGAGGGCATCCTGGGGGGAGGCCTGGGCAAACGGCTCAAGGGGTTGCGTGTCGTACGGACCGGCGGCCGGCGGCCCGGTTTCGGGCGGGGCCTGATCCGGATCCTGGTTCCGGTCCTTTCCATTGAAATCGTCAGAATACCGATCCTGCTGGTTGTAATCTCCTCCACAGAGGTCGACCAGATGACCACCCTGGAAATCGTGGCGTACTCCGCCGCCGCCGCCCTGTGCCCCTGGATCCCGGCTTCAATGGGATGGTGGGTGAAACGGGACGAAGGGTTCGCAACCCTCTGGGACCGGCTCAGTGGAACACGGGTGATCGTGAAACAGAAGGGCACCGTCCGGCCCTCTGTCGAGACCGCAGCCGACCTGGAGAACCTGACCAAGAACGCGGAGTCGATCGGGCCTTACCGGCTCATCCGGGAGATCGTCCCCAGCCGGTGGATCGCGGCAACAGATCCGGTACTGCGACGCCCGGTCTGGTTGGTGAGGCGGTCCGTCCAGGACATTTCCGACGTACGATGCAACCTCTCCCGTCCCGGCCGGTTGCGCTGGCTCCAGAAGGTGGAGACCGCCGAAGCGGTCTGGGACGTCTATGAGGCCGCTCAGGGGATCCCGTTTTCCAGCCTGACGGAAGGCGGGAACCAGGTGCCCTGGAAACAACTGCGTCACTGGCTCCACGACCTGGCCTCGGAGCTGTGGCTGGCCGCCCAGGACCGGACCCTGCCTGCCGAACTCAGCCTCGATCATGTCTGGATCGCCGACCGGGGATCCGCCGTCCTCCTGGACCAACCGTGGCCTGGGGTCGAGACCCCGGCCGCTCCGATCCCTGTCGGCACCCTCGCCGGCCAGCAGCGCTTCCTCCACGCCGTCGCCGACTGCGTCGAACCGACCGGCCTCCCCCTCCATGCCAGGCCGGTGCTGCAGAATCTTGCAGGCGGGAAGTTCGAAAAGCTCAGCTTCCTCACCGGCATCCTGCGCGGCTTCCTTGACAGGCCGGCGGAGGTCAGCCGTGGGATCCGGGCCGGCGCCCTGTACCTGATGCCGGTTTACATCGGGATCATGATATTTATCGGTGCCCGCCAAGGGGCGGAATGGCTTTACGAGATCATCGGGAACTCCCCGCTGCGGATCGCCATAGCCACGGCTGTAGCGGTCTGGGTCGGCAGCGGTCTGGTCCAGCTCCTGCTGGTGCCGTTGCGCACCACCATCGGCCACGCCACTTTCCGTCTGGCGGTGTTGAACGGCCGAGGCGAACCGGCCGGGGCATCCACCCTGCTGGCCCGCTGGGCCATCGCCTGGCTGCCGGGTCTGGTTCCGGCCGGGCTGGCTCTCTGGCTGATGGACACCGGCGGAAACGCCGTATTCGCGACGGCGGCCGGACTGCTGCTCCTTTGGCTCCTGGTTTCGGTGACTGCCGTCGTCCAGCCCAACCGGGGACTGCACGACAGGCTGGCAGGCACCTGGGTGGTACGAATCTGAACTGCTGACGGCATTCACCCGGGGCCGCCATGAATAATGCCGGACGCCCCGTGTTGATGTATTCTGTAGCTTGGCGAGTGACGCCGCCCTAAAAGACAGGAAGGGATATGATTCACCGCAGCGTCAACTGTAACCGGAAACCAGGCATCAGCCGCAAGGAGACGTTTCTCGCTGCCTGGCTGACCATCGGATCGGCGCTGGTCGTGGCGGCGATCATACTCAGCGGCAGGAACGAAGTCACAGAAGCGATCGGGATGACGATGTTTCCGGGAGTGCTGGCGGTGGGACCGCAGTCGATCTACATGCGCCGGCGGTCCGTTCCGGTCCGGATCGCCGTGATTGGAGGCACCTTCGTTGTGCTGGCCCTGATCGGACTCGCTGCGGGACTGGCGATTGCTGCCTGAACCGGCGGAGCGGAATTCCCAGCTTGCCGCAACTGCTCAACAACGGATCCGGGCACCTTTGGGGATGAAGGATACGACCACCCTGCTGGGCGACAACCACAAGATCAAGGCCCGCATCCCCAGCGCCTGCTCCTGCGGCAACGGATCGTGAGCGAAGCACCGGGAGCCATCGCATCAGAGGAGTTCGGATCTGCCGGCCATTGACCTAATAACGGGAAACGGGAGATTAAATGACTGAGACGGTACTGATAGGGCGAGGAGAGATAATCAGCAGCATTCCTCGCGCCGATTGGGAGCAACACTTGCGCTCGGCTCCGGGGCGAATCAGTGAGCGATTGACGTTCATGTCTCAGGATCACCACCTCGTTCGGAACTTCGTCGTTGGAGAACTGCCGCGATTGGGCCGTCCGATCTCGTCGGACGACATCTCGAACGCGCTGCATCTGTCCCGGGCACGCACTTCCAGTATTGTGGAAGAGCTGGAGAGGAATCGGTTTTTTCTCGTCCGTGGAAACGGGGCTGATGTGTCGTGGGCCTTTCCGGTGACGGTTGAGAATACCGGGCACCATCTGATCTTCAGCACAGGAGAGCGATTAGACGCCGCCTGAGCGGAAGACGCGATAGCGACGCCCTTCGTGCAAGGGCATTTGCGGAAAAGCCCCCTGGTGGTGGAAATCAAGACGACCTGCGCCCACTGCGACGAAGCGATGGAACTCGTTGTTGATAATGATTTGAACTGTCATATCGTCAAGGGTGGTTCGAGCCCGTTGATCTTTGAACCTGATGTCGATTGGAGCGAGTTCGTATTTCCGACGATTATCGACGGGTACTGACGGAAGAACCTGTTCTTCTGGTCAGAAGAACATGCCAGGGACTACCGATCCATGGTTCACCAAACGGATGGGACGTACCTGTCGGTCAGTCAAAGTTGCTACTCGACACGGATAGCTCAGGGAGCGCTATTCTCCTTTTGAACCGACGCGCATCCCCCCTTCATGTGGAGTACGAGGAGTACTCTACAGTCCGAGGGTCGGCTCCCGGCAGCCGATCTCAGGGCTCCACGCCGCCCAGCCAGGTATTGGGCCATTCGGTCAGGTCCGGTCGCGTCTGGTGGCACGCGTAGCACTTGTTCTCACCGGCGTGCCGTTTGTGTATGTCGAACGGCAGGTTGTCCCGGTAGGTTTCGTCGTTGTGACACAGCGCGCAGCTGGCGGCGGGGCTGGTGATCGGAGGCTGATCCCCCGCCGGCCTGCCGTCATCAGGTCGATGGCAGTTGTAGCACCACTGCCACTGATCCGCGACATGTTCCTTGTGCACCCGGGTCGAACTGGAGCTTTCGTAACCATGGCACAGCCGGCACGGGTTGTTCCCCCGGTCCAGCATCGAGCGCCGGGCATCGTCGATCGGCGGCATCGGCGCCCGGTCGTCCTGCAGGACGGCATCGGCGTGGCATGAACCGCAGTCGATCTTGTCTTCAGTGTGCTTCTCGTGGATTTTTTGGTTGCCGCCGCTTTTGTCGCCGTGGCAGAGCACGCACACGACGGTGGCATTACCGACCGGCGGACCGTGTACGACATCCACCGCAGGGCGCTGGCCGTTGTGACATTCCAGGCAACTGACACCGTCCTTGGTGTGTCGCTTGTGAATGCTGCGAATACTGCCGTTCTTCCCTCCTGCGTGGCACAGCCTGCAGACGTTGCGATCACCGCTGCCGATACGGACCCCGGCGTCCGGAATGAAGCCGTGGCACACCACGCAGTTGGCGGATTTCGCGTGCTCCTTGTGGATCCGCTCTGAACTGCTTGTACCCAGTTGCCGGCCGTGGCATGCAATGCAGCGATGACCACGGGTATATTCGTCCTGGTTGCCGGTCTCAGCCACCTGTGGGTTGTGGCAATCGCCGCACTGGCGGTTCCAGGTGCCGACCGGCCCCAGCAGCGTGCTGGAGAACCCGGTGGTGTGGCACCGTTCGCAGTCGTTGCCGTGTATGCCGGTCAGGTCCGGTTCGCCGTCGGTGCCGAGATGGCAGTTGCTGCAATCGGTGTCGGCCTGCGGGTGGGGACCGCCGAACCCCGGGAATCCGTCCCCATGCAGATGGCAGTTTGTGCAGGTTTCGCCGTCTTCGTGGGACTGCCCTCCCGGAGCGTCACCGTCATTCTGATGGTGCCTCGTCAAGGTATGGCAGGTGTTGCAGATATCGGCGGTGTAGTTCCCGTCGCCGTCGGCGAAACTCTCCGGACCGCTTCTCGCCGTGAAGACCACGTTGTGGTCGATGTCCTTAATCACGGTCGCCGGCGGATCGACGGTGTTGTCAACCACCGTAATAACCTCGTCGACATTGGCCCGCACGTACTTGATGTTGTCCGTCGCCCGGATGTTCTCGACCTCGGCCGCCCAGCCATGGGGGCCGTGACAGGCGGTGCACTCGACGCCGTATTCATAGCTCGTCGACCCGGTGACCGCGCTGGAGTGCACGTGCTCGGGTGTTGCGGACACGACGGTCCAGCCGTCGGAGTGGCAGGCCAGGCAGACCGCCGTGGAGTTGACCTGCATCTCTTCCACGGTCGGGTACAGGTTATGGCAGACCATGCAGTCTCCGGGCGCGAAGCCCGGTACCGCGGAGTGCGGGCCCTGGACCGGCGGTCCGGCCAAGCCGCCTGGAGGCCTGAACCCTTCAGGGTGGCTGTGGCAGGACGTGCAGGCGGCGCCGTCGAAGTGGGACTGTCCGCCCGGCGCATCCCCGTCGTTCTGATGATGGTTGGTCAACGTGTGGCAGGTGACGCAGATGTCCCGGCCGTAGTTCGGGTCGCCGTCGGCGAAATCGTCCAGGCTGTCGAACACGACGCTGCTGTTGATGCTCTTGTCGATTTCCACCGGCGGCGTCTGCGTGTTGTCGATGACGGTGATCAGGCTGTCGATGGTCGCCCGGACGTACTTGATGTTGTCGGTGCCGTCGACGTTGGTCAGTTCCCAGCCGTGCTGGTCGTGACACACCAGGCATTCGACGGTGTAGTCGAATCGGGTACTGCCGCTTACCGAGTGCGAGTGGATCGAGGCGGTCGTGTCCGGTGCGTGGCAGGTGGCGCAGAACACGCTGGGCAGCCCTGCAGGGTTGTCGGCCGCCCCGGGGAAGAAGGTCGAATCGTGGCACGAGCCGCAATCCGGGTCGCCGAAAACGGCGTGGGGACCGGTGATCGGCTGGCCGCCGCTGGGGGCGAAACCGTCCCGGTCGTACAACGTATCGCCGTTCGCAAAATCTCCCGGCCCTGTATAGACGACATCATTGTCGACTGTTTTGGTAATCGTGGCTCCACCGCTGGTGTTGTCGATGACGGTGATCTGCTCGGTTACCCGGGCTTTGACGTACTTGATGTTGTCGGTTCCCTCGACGTTGGCGATCGCCCAGCCGTGCTGGTCGTGGCACGCCAGGCACTCGGTGGTGTATTCGAATCGGGTACTTCCGGTTGTCGAGTGCGAGTGTATCGAGGCGGTCGTGTCCGGTGCGTGGCAGGTGGCACAGAACACGCTGGGCAGCCCTGCAGGGTTGTCGGCCGCTCCGGGGAAGAAGGTCGAATCGTGGCACGAGCCGCAATCCGGGTCGCCGAAAACGGCGTGGGGACCGGTGATCGGCTGGCCGCCGCTGGGGGCGAAACCGGCCGTCCTCCTGGTGATGGGCCGTCATGGTGTGGCAGACCTCGCAAACGTCGGTCTCCGCCAGTGACTGTCCGACGCCGTCGGCCAGATCCTGGGTGCCGGTGTAAACGATGTCCCGGTCGACCCGTTTGACGATCTCCACGGGGACCGGCCCCGTGTTGTCGATAACCTTGATCTCCTTGTACGGGAACCACACCACGACGCTCTGCAGGCTGACCTGGAAGTCGTCCGTGTGGTCGCGTATGTACATGACGTTCAGGGTCGACGGATCCGGATCGGCGGGATCGAATGTTCGATGAGGATCGTGACACGTCGTGCAGTCGATCTCCTGCTCGTTCACAACCGACGGCCAGGCCGCCCCGAAATCTCCATACGTGAACCTTGAGGAGCCGGTGACGAGGCTGGCGTGATTGCCGACGGGGGTGGCATTGGGACGGTCCTGGATGTACGGATCGCCGGCACCGTATGTCGGGCCGTCGGTGTGGCAGCCGAGACAGGTCTGGTTGGGGAGCTTCACCGCATCGCGCCCGGTCGATCCCGGCACGATATCGTGACAGACCCAGCAACTGTTGACCGGAAAGCCCGGGACTGCACCATGCGGGCCCTCAACTCCACCGGCCGGAGGGCCGGCCAGCAACGTTCCCGGTCCGATCGACAGGATCACAATCGCGATGAGGGCAGCAGCGAGTGTGTTCGGACTGAAGCTACATTTCATGACATTCCCCCCGGAACGGCCGGTACGTGAACAATTATGGAACTTCCTGAAAATCGTGGATTTCAGGCTATGTTGAGAGCCTTTATATGCACCAGCCAACCGAGGCGGGCAATCAACAAAGTTGATGGTTTTGGGGCTTTTGACGTCTCTGCGTTCAGTACGGGCTAGATAGGTCGGTGCCATCTCCCGTTTCCGATGATTTCGGAAACCTGGATGGACAATTGTCGGGAGGCTTCGCTTCTGCGTCAGCTCTTGAGAACTTCCTTTTTCAAGCGCTGAATATGGCCGCGACCCAACCCTTTCACCTCACAGCCCAGTTCGAAGTAACGCCTGATCGCGGCGTCATCCAGGATCCCGAAGCAATCGATGACGGCGATCGGCGCACCGGCCATCTTGACGACCCGGTCCGGCTCAAGATCGAGATAGGGGGCGTGGGGCACCGCCAGCACCACGGCGTCCACATCCTTGAGCGCCGTTGCCAGGTCGCTGGAGACACGGAGTTCGGTCAGATCGTCCTGGTTGCGGAAGAACCGCGCCAGGGAGTGGCCCGGAGCCGGGTAGGTGTCCTGGGATTCGAACTCGTACCAATGCTCGACGTACGGATCGTGGACGCGGATATCGGCGCCCATCTCCTTGAGCCGCCGCACTACGACCTCGGAACCGCTGTAGCGCGTATCACCCACATCCTGCCGGTAGCTGGCGCCGCAGATCAGCACTTCCGCACTTGCGATGTAACGGTCCATGTTGCGCAGAGCATCCCTGGTAAGGGTGGCGACATGGAGTCCCCGCCTGTCGTTGATGTCGATGGCGCGTGTGCTCATCTTGAATACTTCATCACCATCGTCGAAGCCGAGAATGTGTTTGTAGGCCCAGTACCCCAGACCGCCATCCTTGGGGAGGCAGTAGCCTCCTATTCCCGGACCGGGAAAGATCATGTTGCTGTGGGTGGGGCGCACCTTGATCGCCTCGATGACCTTGATGAGGTCGACACCGTTGCGCTCGGAGAACAGGCTCCACTCGTTGAGGAAGGCCAGGGTGGTGGCGCGGTAGGAGTTCTCGACGATCTTGGCGGTCTCCGACTCGATCGGGCGGTCCATGACGGTCAGGGGGAACTGCTCGGTGTTGAGCACTTCCGTCAGGAACTTCTCCACCCGGCCCCGAGCCTCCATCTTGCAGCCGCTGCAGACGCGCCAGAAGTCCCGGATGCTGGCGACGTATTCCTTCCCCGGCATGACCCGCTCATAGCTGTGCGCCAGCAGCGGGACGGCATCCAGCCCCCGTTTCGCGAACGCCTTGCGGAGGATCGGCCATGCCACGAACTCCGTGGTTCCGGGAGCCACGGTGGTCTCGATGAGGGTCAGGCAGTTTGGCTCCACCTTCTCGCCGATGGTTCGCAGGGTCGCTTCCAGGGCGGCCATCTCCACGGTGCCGGTACGCATGTTGCCCAGGTCCTGCTTGCTGTAATCGCACTGCACATCCACCACCACGCAGTCGGCCAGCTTCAGGCAGTCACTGTTGTATGTGGCGGTCAGCGTCTTCTTTTCCAGCACGCAGCGCTCGATCATCGGATCGACTTCCGGGTCCTCCGCCTTCACCGGGGAGACCCCCCGATTGAGCAGCGGGATCTTCCAGTAGCTGCGAGTGCTCGGCCGCTGGCAGCCGATGACGAACTTGGACGACTTTCCGTTTTCGTCGGTGGTGTCCGCCACGATGGCGCCCATGACGGCGCCGACGAAACCGACACCCATGACGACCACGATCTCCTTGCCGTCGTCGCGGGCGGTACCGACGAGCTTCTCCAGCCGCCGGTATTCGGCTGCGTATTCATCCTTGCCGGGCAGGGGGAACTGTTCTCCCGAGGGACTCACGGAATATTCGGCCATCACATACTCCCATCTCGTGGTTCGCGTAGGTCCACTGCAACAGAATTGTCAGGAATCGGATCCGGTCACAAATCGTACCAGCACTTCGAAATGTTCGACAAGAAATCAATCAGGCAGGCTGCGGCAGCGGCAACGTCTCCGGATCCTGCGACCCGGCCTAGCCGGCCGGGCAATCGTTGCCGGACGCCATTACACCGTCGTCCCGGGGACCGGCCTGGCTCGGCTCCTCGACATCGTAGCTTTCGGTTTCCATCGGCATCTCCGTCCGCAGGAGATAGAAGAACGCT
>CALZKF010000147.1 GCA_945787955.1 uncultured Acidobacteriota bacterium
CCGCCTCGCAGATGCCGTTGCCGCAGACCGGTATGCTGCCGCTGATGCAGTCGTTGGGGCAATTGACGCAGTCCTCCCCCGGCTCGCAGACGCCGTCGTTATCGCAGGTGACGCAGGCGTCAACCCCGTCGTCGCACAGACCGTAAGGGCAGGGGTCCAGGCCGGGACGGCAACTGTTGCCGCGACAGCTCTCCACGCCGTTGCAGAACAGCCCGTCGCCGCATTCACCGTCGGTGAGGCATTCGACACATAGATCGCCGCCCTCATGGCACGCCTCTCCCGGGCACGGATCGGGTCCGGGCAGGCACATGCCGTATGCGTTGCAGCTGTTGACGCCGGTGCAAAACTGGCCGTCGTCGCACTCCGGATCGGACAGGCACTGGCACGGGGGACAGATCCCGCCGCAGTCGATCCGTTCTTCATCCTGGTTGAGGATGCCGTCCAGACAGGTGCCCACGAGGCATGCCGCCATTGCGGACAGGTCGGTCTCGAAAAAATCGGGGGACAGGCCGTTGCCTGCGGACAGGCCGGCCAAACCATCGGTCACATCCACCGTCAGGTAATTGACGGTGATGGCGCCGGAGTAAAACATCTCGATCTGGAAGTCGTTGGTATTGGTCTGGCCGTACTCGGTGACTCCGGCGTAGGTCACTGCCACCCGGTCCGGCAGTTCCTTCCAGCTGACCGTACCGGCGGATGCCGGGTTGAGGTCGTCGTACAGCGCCGAGATCCTGGGCTGGTCTGGTTGAAGTGCTCGCCCAGGGTTTCCGTGGTATCGCTGGATCCTGAGTTGAAGGTGATGAATCCGTTGCTGCCGACATAGAAAGTGCTGTAGGGAACCCCATAGAGGGAAACGGTATTGCCGCCTGTCAGGGTGACGGTGGCGAAGGAATCGTCGGTGAGGCTCAGTGCCGTCCCGCCGGCCGGATCGGTGGGGAAAGCACTGGTGGCCGAGACGCAGCCGTCGTAGAAATCGGAGCTTCCGTCGGGCGTGAACTGCAGGCGGAGGAAATCGGTGTCGTTGTCGCCTGTGAACAGTTCGGTGAAGAAGTCGGGGATCTCCGGAGTGGAGAACGTGAAACAGGCACCGGAATTGTCGTCTGTTGCGAGATTGCCGGCCTCGTCCATCGCTTCCACGATGTAATAGTAAGTTGTGCTGTCGTCCAGCCCGGTGAGTGCAACCGTGGGGTGGGAGGAGAAGCCGGCGCTGTTGGCGGTGGCTGCCGGCTGGCCGCAGGCGGTGCCGTAGTGCACCGTCCCCCGGGCCGGCTCGTCGGTGTCGAAGCTGACGCCGGCGCTTCTCGGTTCGATGTTTTCGGTCTGCACACCCGAGATCAGCGGTGGCGTGCAGTCCACGACCGCCTGGGCGGTGACGGTGATATTCGTCCCGCCGGCGCCGTCGTCGGCGTCCAGGTAGGTGGCCGTCACCGTCTCTCCTTCGTGGATAAGCAACACGCCGGGGCTGTCGGTTTCGCCGAGGCTGATACTGCCCTGGAACCGGGCGGATGTCGGGCCGGTTTCGGTCAAAATAACGGTCTCGATCCCGGTCTCCGAGTCGGAATCGATATCCACCACGACCTGCTCGGCGACTTCGGGGTCTGCATTGAGGCCGCAATCAAGTACGGTAACGTTGACCACGCCGTCACAGGGGTACTTGGGCCGATCCAGGGACACCCGGCCGTCTTCGGGGCAGGCCGGATCGCCCAGCCGGACGTAAAAGACGTCCTGTTCCCCGTTGAGGGTGGCGGCGTAGGCCAGGTTGGCGCCGAACTCGTCGGAGACCATGTCGAAGTAGTCGCCCATCTTGTCCTGCTGGGGCCAGCCGATGTGGGGGTCGAAGGCCGGGGAGACCGCTTCCTCCGGCGCCCAGGTCAAGCCGGCGTCGGTTGAGAAGGAGTAATACAGCTCGGAGAAATAACCGCCGATGGCGTTGCGGGTATCCAGCCACACGACGTCAATGCGCCCGTTGGGAGCCACGGACATGGTGCCGAACCATTGCCAGGCCGATGTGCCGGGATCGGTATTGATCCGAACCGGCGGGGACCAGGTCGTCCCGCCGTCGGCGCTGCCGGAGAAGTGCACGTCCAGGGGGTCGGCGCTGGCGTTGGGCGCCACCGAGGCCAGCATGTAGACGTTGCCCCGGGTCGGGCCGTCGGAACGGTCCACGGCGACCCAGTTCTGCCCCAGCAGGCCGCCCGGATTGGGCCCGGCGCTGATCACCAGGCTCCCGCCCAGATTGACGCTGGCGCTGAAGTCCCATGCCGCCGATTGGCCGGGGTCCTGTATGGTGGTGGACTTGGCGATGGTCATGCCGGTCCCGGAGACATAGAGTTCGCCGTCGGGGCCGACCGCCAGTGTGCCCCAGTAAGGGTTGCCGAGCACGGTGGAGCACGGTGTGAAGGTCTGGCCGTTGTCGTAGGAGCGGGTAAAGTTACCGCTGCAGGCGCTGAAGCTGGAGTTCCAGGCGGCGTAGACGTTGCCCCGGCCGATGCCGTTGGTCTGGTCGACAGCCTGCCACTGCTTGTCGCCTCCATAGGCGTATGTCCCTGCGTCCCAGGTCGCTCCGCCGTCTATCGACTTGAATACGTGGCAACGGAAATTCGTCGAACCGCCGTCGGCCGTCAGGCTGTTGTAGAAGAAATTGCCGTCGCCGTCCGAGTCCAGTACCGGGTCGGAGCGGAACACCCCGGGTTCGATGACTCCGGGGAAGGTCCAGGTCAGCCCGCCATCGGTTGTGTAGCCGACGCCGGCCTGGCGAAAATCACTGAGCACGTTGTCGAACTGCCGCCAGCCGATTGCGATACGGGTCGGGTCGGTGGGATCGACGGCGATGGACGGCTCATTGGCGGCGTCACCCGTGATGTTGAGCCCGGTAGCATCGACGTTGACCTGGACACTGACGTAGCCGTTGCGGGTGTAGGTCGCAGCGATGCCGGGCGCACCGGACTGCACCGGAGGGGGCAGGAGCTTGTCACGGGGAACTTCCTGGTGTCCGGCGCGCTCATCGGCAGCCGCAACAGTCGTCAGCCCGATGGCGAAAATGGAAATGCAAACCAGCGTCCTGAACTTCATGGTTGTTGCCCTCAAGGTGTCTGATTCAGTTAGAAGCAGGCACACCGTGCTTGTAGGTATGACTCCACTTGACCTTGCCGTCCTGCCAGATTGTCCAGGTGCCGTGGGGTTTGCCCTCGTACCAGTTTTCTTCCTTGACCTTGACGCCGGCTTCATTCCAGGAAGTGCTCCGACCGTGGCGCTCGCCCTTCAGGTATTCCTGCTGCGTCGCCTTCTGTCCGTTCCTGTGATAGCGGATGGTGGTTCCATGTTTTTTTCCCATCACGAAAACGGCTTCGTATTCCTTATTGCCGTTGTCGTGCCAGCGCACGAAGCTGCCGTGGTCCACCGTGGTCCCGTCTTCCAGGTGCAGTACATGTTTCTGGAGCCGCCGCTGCCCGCCCGGCCAGTGTTCCTCCACGAGGACGGCCTGGGCGAAGATCAAACTGCCGACGATGGAAAATGAGACCATCGGCAGGCATTTCGTAATGAATGAGGTTCTCATCGGCCTCCGATGCCACAGATACCGCGGTTCGGCATCGGAGTCAAGGTGTACTACCGGGCTTACCAGGCAATTATCACCAGCAGGATTGCATCCCTTCGAATATCTAGACTGATCCACTCCGGATTCAAAAACAGCCAGTTTCTCTAATCGGTTTAGCATTCACCAATGGGCAAGGCGACGCAGCAAATGAGAGCAACGATGCTGCAAAACAGGCTGATCCTCCTCGGCGCGATCGTCATCGCCATAACCGGTGTGCAGGCGGCCACGGATATCCCGCCGGTTGGAGCGTTCGGCATGCGCCCGCACCTGGACCATGTGCTGCTGTCTCCGTCGGGTACGCACTACGCATGCGTGCAATGGGCAAAAGGGAGGCCCTACCTCGGTGTTTACGATATTGCCGGTACCACCGACGAACGGGTCAAGCTGCTGGAATTGGAGATCGGCAAAAATATTGTCGAAAGAGTCGGGCAGGTGCACTGGCTGAACGACCGCACCCTCGGTGTGGTGATCATGTTCGAATCCTTTCGCCGGGGCATCCCGACGCTGGAAACACGCCTATTCGTCGTCAATCGGGACCTCAGCCAGGGACGTTGGATCCCTGCAAGGAAGCGCCTCAAATGGGAAGCCGGGGGGACCGCGCCGATCAGTCAGTTCCACCACCGGATCATCGACTACCTCCCTGAAGACCCGGACCACATTCTTATGGCTATCGATCCCTTCGCCAGAGGAACCGCCCTCAACGCCGTGCGGGTCAACATCAAAACCGGGACCATGGCGACGGTGGAGGGCGGCGATCAAGCGGCAGCCGATTACGGCGTGGATCAGCAGGGACGTGTCCGGCTGCGGTACGAGATCCGGGACAAACAGAAGATCCTGTTCGTACGAGATCTTGAAACCGGCCGGTGGAGTCCTTTCCAGACCGCCGAGCGGGCCGAAGGCTACAAACTGCGCCCGCTGGCCTTCACCGAAGACGGTCAGGGTCTTTGGGTGTTCCGAAAGAACCGGTCCGGTTTTGACGAGATCTTTGAGTACGACCTCAAGCAGGGCAGGATCGGAAGGAAGATCTTCGGGCTTCCCGGGGTCGATCTCCATGATCTCAAGACCGATCCCTATACCCGCCAGGTCCTCGGGGCATCCTATGCGGTGCACCAGCAGGCGGTGCATTATTTTGACAAACAGTTGGCGGATCTCCAGATCAAGATCGACGAAGCATTGCCGCATACCCGGAACTCCATCGAGAATTTCGATCGTGATCGCAGCCATTTCGTCATTCTGGCCTCCGGCCCACGGATTCCCGGGACCTACTATCTTCTCCTGAGAGAGAGTCTGGAGCTTACGAGGATCGGCGACCGTTACGCGTCCCGGCTCAAGCCCGATCAACTCCACGACGTCGAGCCGATCGACTATGCGGCACGGGACGGATTGACGATTCCGGCCTACCTGACGCGCCCGAACGGATCGGGGCCGTTTCCGATGGTCGTGCTGCCTCACGGCGGACCTACATCCCGTGACTATCAGGCCTTTGACTCGACAGCACAGTTCCTGGCCAGCCGGGGGATACTGGTCTTGCAGCCCAATTTCCGCGGGTCGTCGGGGTACGGTACCGCCTTCCAGGAGGCGGGCCACGGCGAGTGGGGACTGGCGATGCAGGACGATGTCACCGACGGGGTCAAGGCGATGATCGAACGGGGTATCGCCGATCCCGACCGGATCTGCATCGTGGGCTGGAGCTACGGCGGGTACGCGGCACTGATGGGAGCGGTCAAAACGCCGGACCTGTACCGCTGCGCAGTCAGTGCAGCGGGCGTCACCGATATTCGAAAGATGCTTGCCGAGAACACACGCTACAAGTTCGGGCTGAAAAACTACCCCTCCATCGGGAAATACCGCAAGGACAAGGACAAGCTGAAGGACACATCGCCGATCAACAACGTCGAGGCTATCAAGATACCGATCCTGCTGGTTCACGGCGACAAGGATCTCAGCGTGCCGATCGACCACAGCAAGATGCTGGCCCGGAAGCTGAAGAAGTCGGGAAAGCCGTACCGGATGGTCGTTCTGAAGGACGGCAACCACAACCTGTCACTGGAACGCAATCGTGTGCGGTACCTTCGGGAGTTGGAGTCGTTTCTTGCCGAACACCTCACCTCTGCTCGGCAGACCCGATAAATCGCGACGGCCGGCTGCCGGGTGAAGGTGTATATACTATCAACAGAGCTGCCTGGAAATTTGAGCCATCGGCGAGATGCAGGGGGAAAACGATGAAAAAAGCATTATTGGTGGGGATGGTTCTCGTCGCCGTTTTCAGTCTGGTTACAACCCAGGCCGTTGGGCGGGAACCGCTGTGTCCCTCAGGCAGGGATTACTACGACGGCGATGATTTCTTCTTCGCCTACAACGAAGCGGAGTGGCTGTTCGAAGGCACGACCTACGCCCGTTTGGTCGACCGCAGGAATACGAACGAACCGAAGGGTCGGGCCAAAGGACACATCATCCTCGAACCGGACCTGTACATCCTGGCGGAGGCCCTTACGACCGACGCGCCGGTCTGCAGCACCAACGCCGCAGAAAGCTCCCTGTACGGTGACTGGAAAGCAAGGGAGGCCGTCGCATTCGGCGTGGATCTTCTAGTCGACGAAGTCAGCCTGGGGCTGGCCGGCGGAAGGGTATCCCTGGTACTGGTGAACGACAGCGGGACGCCTGGATACGAGGCCGACGATTGCCAGGTCTATTTCGCCTCGGGCCGGCATCTGCCCGACCCGGACCCGCGACCGAACAAATGGAATTGGCAGCGATTTGAGATGTTGGTTCCCAGCGACAGTACCGGCTTGCCTCAGCCCAACCTGGGCGGAACCTGCCCGTACCCGGCCCTGCCGTGCTGGGGCGTTTACCAGTCCAACGATTGCCCGACGAAGACTGACTATGATCTGACCTGGTCTACGGTGATCCAGGACGTGGACCGGATCAAAATCAGCTTCGGGCACCCGGAACACCCCGGCCAGGAACAGACCTGGAGCGTCGGCATCGACAACCTGTTCCTGTACTCATGCCTGCCGAATTGACACTGACCTGCCCATCACGAAGCGGTTGCTAGCCAGGCTCTAAGCAAAGAGTGGGAATGGAGTCTTTTTACCGGTTCTTTCAGTACTATGGTCTCGGTTGGGCGAGGGAAACATGCTGGGGCAGTTCAAAGTACTGAAGGATGTCGCAGATCGGCTGGAACAGGCCGGTATCGCCTACATGATCACCGGTTCGCTGGCCATGAACTACTACGCACAGCCACGCATGACCCGGGACATCGTTCTGGTGGTTGACCTTCAAGCCGGGGACGGCGACCGTCTCGTGGAGCTGTTCACCGAGGAGTACTACATCAGCATCGAGGCGGTTGCTGCGGCAATCGCCAACCGGAGCATGTTCAACCTGATCCACCTGGAAGAAACGCTGAAAGTCGACATGATCGTCCGCAAGGACACTCCCTACCGTCGCCTGGAGTTCGACAGGCGCCGGACCGTGGACCTGGAGGGCTCGGCCCTGCAGATCGTCTCGCCGGAGGATCTGGTGCTCTCCAAACTGGAATGGTCGAAGGACAGCCGGTCGGAAATGCAACTGCGGGACATTCGGAACCTTCTGGCCAGCGTACCCGAGATCGACGAGGAGTATCTCGGGGAGTGGGCAGGGAAACTCGGCCTGGCGGATCTGCTCCGGGATACCCGGTCATGAACGACACCCTCCCCGAGATCGAGAAAGTCTACCGCGACTTGCTGATGGCGCGGTCCGGGGAAGAGCGGTTCAGGATCGGTCTCGAGATGTTCGAGGTGGCCAGGGCGATGATGCTGGCCGGGCTTAAGGATGACAGTGGAGACGGCTGTCGGGATCGTGCTTTCGTGCGGCTCTATGGAGCCGACTTCTCTAAGGAAGAGCAACAACGAATCCTGAGTAGGATCAACGCCGCAAAGGCGTGAGGACACACTCGGTAGGATAAAACCAGTCAACTCAGGGCAAATTCGAGCGCTGAATTGGCTCGCGTTTTGGCATATCAAACTGTGCAGATCGGTGTAATTCTACCGAAAATCCGATATTGGCGATCTATTTCACTGGAGCCGACGAGCGGAGTCGAACCGCTGACCTGCTGATTACGAATCAGCTGCTCTACCAACTGAGCTACGTCGGCAATCGGAAGGCTTGCGATTTATAGCAGAAGCTCGGATTTGCGGCAAATACAGGGCTTGCAGGTCGGGATTCCCGCTGAGATTGTGCCTTGTCACGGATACGTTTATCCTCCTTGATATGGCTCCGCAATGGTGAGGGAGGGATGTTCGATGGTGAAGAAGCCTGTTTTAATAATGTTACTGCTGGCGCTGGCTGCCGGTTCGGTGGTTTTAGCCGGCGAGGAGCCGACTCCGGAGGAACAGGGGCAGGCTGCGTTCGATGCCTGGATGAAACTGGCCGCTCCCGGGGAGCATCACAAGCATTTTGCCCGGATGGAAGGGTTCTGGGAGGTCGAGGCGACTTTCTGGTATGCACCCGGGATGGAGCCCCAGGTAACCAAGGGGCTCTCCACCAACATCCTGATTCTCGGCAAGCGCTATCTGGAAACCAAATACGCCAGTGAAGTCAACGGCATGCCGTTTGCCGGGCGGGGGACCCTGGGGTATGACCGGATAGCAGGGGAATATGTCGATACCTGGGTTGACAACATGGGGACCGGGGTCCTGATGATGCGGGGCAGCTGCAGTGATGACGGCAAGGTCATTACACTCCATGGCGAGCAGATGGACCCGGCCACCAAAGAGAATATCAAGGCCCGGTCGGTGACGACCTTCTCGGAGGATGGCAATTATTTGATCGAGATGTGGAACCTGATGCCTGACGGTTCCGAATTCAAAAGCATGGAACTGGCCTACACCCGGAAGTAGCACCCTGGAACACCTGGAACGACGGATCGCCGATGCCCTGGCCGCCGGACGCCCCGGTACCGAGGCCCATCTGCGCCTGGCCCCTCATCCCCGGCCCGGCTGGAAGGCCGGCGTGTTGTCGGACGGGTGCCGCGAGGGGGCGGCACTGCTGCTGATCTATCCTCACGACGGAGAACCCCATGTGCTGCTCACCGTCCGTCGCCACGACCTGCG
>CALZKF010000148.1:0-15427 GCA_945787955.1 uncultured Acidobacteriota bacterium
GAGACTACCCCGGTTCCGGTATCTGGAGCCGACCCAGATCACCGAAGCCGCCCGGATCCTCGCCGCCGAAGGTGCCGACGCCATGCTGCTGGCCGGCGGGACCGACCTGTTCCCCAACATGAAGCGCAGGCAACAGACCCCGGCCACGGTAGTCGCCCTCAGGGGTGTGGAACGGATGCGGGAAATCGGTTCGGGGCACTGCCTGACCATCGGTGCCGGGATCACACTGACCGAGATCGTTCAGTCGGACCTGATCAGGAGCCGACATGCCGGCCTGTGGCAGGCTGCCGCCCAGGTTGCCTCGCCCCAGCTGCGCAACATGGCGACGGCAGGCGGAAACCTCTGCCTGGACACCCGGTGCAGCTACTACAACCAGACCATGGAGTGGCGCAAGGCGATCGATTTCTGCATGAAGAAAGACGGTGCGGTCTGCTGGGTCGCCCCCGGCAGCCCCAAATGTATTGCGGTCTCGTCAACCGACACCGCTCCGGCGCTGATTTCACTGCGCGCCAAGGTCAAGCTGACCTCGGCGCACGGGGACCGCATGATCCGTCTGGAAGACCTGTACGCCAACGACGGCATACGCTACCTGACCAAGGAGCATGACGAGATCCTGACCCTGGTGGAACTGGACCAGGTGGACAACTGGAGGAGCACATACTGGAAACTCAGGAGGCGCGGGTCCATCGATTTTCCGGTGCTGGGGGTGGCCGCATCAGCGAAGTTGGCAGGAGACGGCACGGTGGAAGACTGCCGTGTGGTGTTGGGGGCGGTTGCTTCCGCCCCGGTACGAGCCCTCAAGGCGGACGCCATCCTCATCGGCAGCAAGCTCACCGATGACGTGATCACCCGGGCGGCGGCGGAGGCGGCGAAGGTGGCGAAACCGATGGATAATACCGACTTCACACTGCACTGGCGCAAGAAGGTCGCATCCGGATTCGTGACTTACGCCCTCCGCGAACTGCGGGGCGACGACATGCGGGAGACGCGCAGCCGGATCGCCCGCCACGACCTGGAAGCTGCAGGAATATAAAAAAACCCGGGCAAAGCATTCTGCCCGGGTCGCAAAAGGAGGAAACAAGCGAATTAAAATTCGAAACCGACTCCGGCTACGAAGCCATCATCCTTGAGTTTCACGGAGCCGGAACCGTCGCTGAAGTCAAACTCCACGTCATGACTGCGGTAGCCGGCATAAATCCCCATCACGGCGAATTTGATCTGCACTCCGAACTCATATTCCATGCCATTGCCGTCATCGAACACGTCGTCCAGGGCGTCCATGCTGGGCATGTAGGCCAGGGTGCCGTAGCCCTGCAGGATGCCGACCAGGCCGACGTTACCTTCCACCACCACTCGGAACCCGGAAGAGTCGAAGGATTCGCCCGGGGTGGTCAGGTCGATGTCCTGGTAACCAACGCCGACCGCCAGGTAGTTGTGCTCGGTCGGGCTGAACAGGCGCCACTTGACGTCCAGGCTCATATAGTCCTTCTCGAACCCGGCTGCCAGATCCTTGCCTTCAACCGGCCAGAACGCCGCCGTCACACCCAGCTTGTTGGTGAACCAGAGATCGAATTCGGCGCCGTAGCCATCCATATCCGCGGTTTCACCATCGATTTCGGTGTCGCCCTGCCAGTACATGACACGGCCTTCCACATCCACCGGGCCCAGCGCCATGGCGGCATTAGGCACCAGCAGGAACACCGCCGTCAGCGCCATGATCATCCAGACATTCCGTTTCATTTTCCATCTCCTTGCGGCAGCGGTGGGTCGCCGCCGTTTTCTTTTTTGGACATGGAAAACATGGGCTCCGATATCGGAGATGGCAAGTTTCAGGAGGAGAAAAATTCCGCAGACGACAGCCTCGTTTTTGTTGCTATAAGGTCGGAATTCGACTGCCAGGCGGAAATCTAATATAAACTCCCCCTCATGACGGCACGATTGATCAAGCAAAAGGCCGGTTTCGGGACGGCGCCGGTCTTCCTGACGGCGATCTCCACCATCCTGGGCGCGGTGATGTTCCTGCGTTTCGGCTACGTGGTCGGGAACGTCGGCTTCGCCGGTGCGGTGGCGATCATTCTGATCGGCCACGTGGTCACCATCTCCACCGCCATGTCCCTGGCGGAGATCGCCACCAACCAGAAAGTGGAAGGCGGCGGCGAGTACTTCATCATTTCCCGATCGTTCGGGCTGGAAATCGGCGGCGCCATCGGCATCGCCCTGTTCCTGTCCCAGGCGATCAGCGTGGCGTTCTACGTCATCGCCTTCGGCGAAGCGTTCAGCCCGGTACTCAATTTTTTCACCGAGCAGTACGGCTGGGTCGCCATCGACAAAAGACTGATCACCCTCCCGGCTACCCTGCTGCTTGCACTGCTGATCATCCGAAAAGGGGCCGACGTCGGCATGAAGGTGCTCTACGTCGTCGTGGGCACCTTGTTCGTGTCACTGGTCATGTTCTTCCTGGGCCGGCCGGAAACCGCTGGCTCCGGCGGCTTCGAAGCGCTGGTCCGCCACATCGACAATCCCGACTCGTTTTTTCTGGTGTTCGCAATCTGCTTCCCCGCCTTCACCGGCATGACCGCCGGTGTCGGCCTGTCGGGAGATCTCAAGAACCCGAAAAAGTCGATCCCGATCGGAACACTGGCCGCCACCCTGACCGGGATGGTCGTCTACATCGCCTTGTCCTACAAGCTGGCGGTTTCGGCGTCGCCGCTGGCGCTGGACGACGACCAACTGATCATGTCGAGGATCGCCCTGTGGGGGCCGATCATTCCGATCGGCCTGGCCGCCGCCACCATCTCGTCCGCCCTGGGGTCTGCGCTGGTGGCGCCGCGCACCCTGCAGGCCCTGGCCCAGGACCGTATCCTGCCGTCCACACCGATGAACCGATTCCTGGCCCAGGGCAAGGGCGAGGCCCACGAACCGGTGAACGCGTCCCTGCTGGTGTTCGCCATCGCCATCGTGTTCGTAGCCATGGGCAACGTCAACTTCGTGGCCCAGATCATCTCCATGTTCTTCATGGTGACCTACGGCTCCCTGTGCACCATCTCGTTCCTGGAACATTTTGCAGCCGACCCGTCCTACCGGCCGGCGTTCCGATCCCGATGGTACATTTCCCTCCTGGGCGCACTGATGTGCTTCTGGCTGATGTTCCAGATGAGCGCGCCGTACGCCATCCTCTCCCTGGTGGTTATGGCGGTGCTGTACCTGACCATCGCCCGGTTCAATCTGGAGCGCGGCGGCCTGGCCCGGCTGTTCAAAGGCGCTATCTTCCAGATCAGCCGCCAGTTGCAGGTCTTCCTGCAGAAATCGGCCCGACAGGTGGAAGACGCCGTAGAAAGCTGGCGCCCGGCGGTGGTCTGTATGTCGACTTCCTCGTTCCAGCGGCTGGATGCCCTGGAACTGATGCGCTGGATCTCCCACCGCTTCGGATTCGGCACCTACATCCACTTCATCAAGGGGTATGTCTCCCGTTCCACCCTGGAAGAATCCCGGGAGGTTCATCAGCGGCTGGTTCACCTGGCCGACGTCTCCGGCAGCAACATCTACATGGACACCCTGATCAACCCGTCCTATACCCAGGCAGTCGCCCTGGTAGCCCAGTTACCCGGGATATCGGGGAAGGAAAACAACCTCATCCTGTTCGACTTCGACAAGGACGCTCCGGATCAACTGGATGCCATCGTGGAAAACTACAAATTGGTCGCCTCGGCCGATTTCGACGTCTGCATCCTTGGGAGTTCGGAACGTGGCTTCGGCTACTGCCGGGAGATCCACATCTGGGTCACCCCCACCGACTACGACAACGCCGGCCTCATGATCCTGATGGGATACATCATCCTGGGCCACCCGAACTGGAAGCACGGCCAGATGAAGCTGTTCGCCATTTTCCCCGAGGATGAGATTGAGGAGCAGAAAGAGAAAATGCTTTCCCTGATCCGGTCCGGCAGGCTGCCGATCTCCGCCAAGAACGTGGAGCTGATCGTCCGGAAACCGGGGGCCAAACGGAGATCGATCATTCACGAGCGGTCCAAAGATGCCGACCTCACCATCATGGGCTTCGTCGGCCAGCAGATCCGTCACGAGAAGGCGGACTTCTTCAAGGGCTACGAGAACATCCACAATGTCCTGTTCGTGAACTCCACCCATGAGATCGAGCTGTACGACGAAGAGGAAGATCAGGAAGCCTCCCTTGCGGAAGCGGCGGCGGAAGAGAAAAAGAAGGAAAAACTCCGGAAAAAGAACGGCGATCATCCGGCCGAACCGGGAGAGGATGAAGATCCGGAGGAGACCATCAAGGTCACCGAGGCGGACAACCAGGAAGAACCGGACGACCCGGGCTCTTCCGGAGGAACGGCATGAGTGAGGGCACAAGCACCTGGCGATTCCCACGGGCGTTCTGGACGGCGAATACCGTAGAACTGTTCGAACGGGCGGCGTACTACGGCACGTTTATTGCGCTGACGCTGTATCTGACCCGGGTCGTCGGCCTGGACGACGTGGCCGCAGGCTGGATCGGCGGCCTGTTCGGGGCGATGATCTACCTGTTCCCGTTTTTCACCGGAGCGATCGCCGACCGCATGGGTTTCCGGAACGCCCTGATCCTGGCGTTCGCGCTGCTCACCGCCGGGTACGGCATGCTGGGCGCCTTCCACGTGTTGAGCCCGGTGCTTCTGGGATTGTTCCTGATCGTACTGGGCGGTTCCTTCGTCAAGCCGATCATCACCGGGACGGTGTCCAAGTCGTCTGATGAGACCAACCGTGCCCGGGCGTTCAGTCTGTTCTACATGGTGGTGAATATCGGTGCGTTCACCGGCAAGACCGTAGTCAAAAGCATCCGGCAAGAGCTCGGCGTGGCCAACGTGCCGTACTTCTCCGCCGCCGCCGCCGCCGTCGCCCTGGTGCTGGTGATCCTGTTCTACTGGCCCAAGGCCAGGGAAGACGCCCGCCCCCACAACCTGGCCGAGACGGTCCGGGGGATGATCGGCGCCCTCTCCAACTTCCGGTTCCTGGCACTGATCCTGATCACCGCCGGCTTCTGGGCGATTCAGGGACAGTTGTATGCATCGATGCCGAAATACGTCCTGCGGCTGGTAGGTGAAGGGGCCGCGCCGGAGTGGTACGCCAACATCAACCCGCTGGTGGTGGTGATCTTCGTGGTGCCTGTGACCCACCTGATCCGGAAATGGCGGCCGGAGTTGGCGATTTCGGTGGCGTTGGCCTTGATACCGCTCTCCGCGCTCAGCATCGCCATGTCCCATCTGTTCGGATCGGACATCAGCTTTTTCGGCTACATGGTCCACCCGATCACCATGATGATGGTGATCGGTATCTCCATCCAGGGGTTCTGTGAATGCTTCCTGTCCCCCAAGTACCTGGAATACGCATCCAAGCAGGCGCCCAAGGGCCAGGAAGGGATGTACCTGGGCTACGCCCACATGAACGTATTCTTCGCCTGGCTGTTCGGGTTCGTGTTCGCCGGGCACCTGCTCGAATGGTATTGCCCGGATCCGAACACCCTGACCGCCGCCGAACAGGCCCAGCGCGACTCGGCCCTGGCCGGCGTAGGCCAGATGCCGGAGGTCTACGCCAACGCCCACTATCTGTGGTACGCCTTCGCCCTGGTCGGGGCCGTTTCGTTCCTGGCTCTCCTGGCTTACATCAGGCTGACTCGCATGGCGGACGCGCGAAAGGGCTGACCATGACCGTCTCCACCCAGCTCCACCTGGCAGCGGGGATTGGAGCCCTGGTGATGGGGATCGCCTGCCTCATGGCCGATCCGGGCCGGCGCAGGAACCGATTGTTCGCGGCACTCTGTTTCGCCATGGCGTTGTGGACCCTCGGTATGGCCGCCGTACGAAGCGGTCTCCCGCTGGGCCCACGAGACTTGTGGGGCGTCCGGCTGTTCCTGTTCGGCTCATGCGCCGCCGCCCCTCTCGGTTTGCACTTCAGCCTGGCCCTGTGCTGGCCGCAGAGGAAACTGCCCGGCCTCGTCCTTGCCGCCGCCTATTCCGCCGCCGCAGGGGTTTGGTCGATCACCTGGTTCCGCCCGACCCTGCTGGATAAAGGGTGGAATATAACAGCCATCCTGGTGCTGGGAGCGATCCTGTCCATCGCCCTCGGCCTCCTGCTGCGGAAGACCCTGACCCTTCAGCCGGGACCGGAACGACGGGCATACCGCATGGTCACCATGGCCGCGTTCCTGGCAGTGTTCGGCGGACTGTCGGATTTCCTGCCGCGGGGCGAGCTGGACTACCCCAAGTTCGGCCCTGTGGCGCTGATCCTGTTCGTGCTGGTTGTTTCCTCCGTGGTCCTGCGGCACCGGTTCCTGGATGTGGACCGTTTCCTGGTGCAGGCTGCGGCGCTGATCGCCGGCGCCGGAGTCATGGCGCTGGTGCTTTACGGTACCTTCCATTTGCTCGGGTACCGTTTCCTGACACTTTTCATCGTCTGCATCGCAGCGCTGTTGCTCATGCCCTCAACCGGCAGGCTGCTCATGGCCGGCGCCCGGGACCTGATGGCCCGCCCCGGCCCACTGGCCGATGCGTTCGCCGAGGTCAGCCGCAATCTTCCCACCGCCGATTCGCCGGACCGGATCTGGGAGGTGCTCCGGGAGGGACGGAAACTTCTTCCCGAGCATTCCGAAGTGATTCTTTACCTGCGCCACGAGGGAAGCGGGACATACAGACCGAACCGTTTCCGGAGTGATGATGACCCGGTCGGTCCGCCGGTCGCGGTCCCCGAGACCCACCCGGTCCCTGCTCTCCTGACTGCAGACCGCTGCCCGCTGCACCTGCGCCTCCTGGAGGAGGAAATACGGGAATCGGAATCGGAATCGCGGCGCCGGATCGCGGAACAGGTCCTGGGCTGGTGTCTCGAAAACCGGCTTCGCATCCTGGTTCCGATATTCGCCGAGGATGCCTTGAGAGGATGGATCACCGTGGGAGGCATCCCCAGGAGCTGGGTCACGGCTGACCTGGCCGCGTCCATCCAGGCTGTCGGAAACCAGGCCATCGCCAGCATCGACCGGCTGGAGGCGCTGGAAGCGTCCAAACGCCGCCGGGCCCTGGCGGCTGTAGGCGAGATGGCCGCCGGCCTGGCCCACGAGATCCGTAATCCGCTGGCGGCCATCCGGGGAGCCTCCCAGGCGATCAACCCCGAGGCGTCGGAGGAACAGGCCCGGGAGATGCTCGAGGTCATCGATGAGGAGTCCGCTCGGCTCGGCAGGGTCGTAGGCGAATTCCTGGAATACGCCCGTCCGGTTTCGCCGAGGCGCGAACCGGTGGATCTGACCGCTACCGCCCGTACCGTATCCCGCGATGCGGGTCTGGCCGGGTTCGGCCTTGAAATTGAAATCCGGGAACCGAAACAGCCGGTAGTTGTGGACGGCGATCCGGACCAGATCCGCCGCAGTTTTGAGAACCTGGTCCGGAACGCCAGTGAGGCCGCCGGAAAAGGCTGGTTCAAGTATCACCCGCCGCCCCATTTCAGATACGAAGAGTACATTCGCCAACGCTACCGCGCCAGCGGCACAGGCCTGGGACTCGCCTTGATCCACCGGATCATGGAGTCCCATGGCGGCAACGTGGAGGTCGACGGCCGCCCAGGTGAAGGCGCGGTCTTTACTCTGGTTTTCCCCGGAGGAATATAAATGGGGACATTCCACTTTATGTTTTAATTCTTGAAGAGGGAGTTACGTTACTGCGTCCCAGATTCAATAATTACAACATAATGTGGAATGTCCCCAATTTGGAGAGGGTATGGCGCACATCCTGATCGTCGATGATGAGTCCAACGTCAGAAAGGTTTTGGGCACCCTGCTGGAGCAGGGCGGGTACCAGACCACCCCGGCCATGGACGCCAGACAGGCCCTGGACCTTGTCCGGGCACAGGACCCGGACCTGGTCCTGACCGATCTTCAAATGCCCGACATGGACGGTATGGAACTGCTGGCAACCTTAAGAACCGATTTTCCGGAAATCCCGGTGGTGATGCTCACCGCCCACGGCAGCATCGAAGCGGCTGTTGAGGCGATGAAACTGGGCGCCTTCGATTTTATGACCAAACCGTTTGACCGGGAGCAGGTACTGGAAGTGATCGGGAAGGCCTTGGGACAAGCGGCCCGCTCCCGGCTTGAGTGGCAGGACGGCTGCGGCCAGGATGACTGCGGCCTGGTCGGCGGCTCAAAGGCTATGGAGTCGGTGCGCGGCATGATCCGGAAGGTCGCCGACAGTCCGACCACGGTCCTGGTCACCGGCGAAACCGGAACCGGCAAGGAACTGGTGGCCGACGCCCTGCACAGGCTATCGCAACGGGCGAAAAAACCGCTGGTAAAGATCAACTGCGGTGCCCTCCCGGAGAACCTGGTGGAGTCGGAACTGTTCGGCCACGAGCGCGGTGCGTTCACCGGCGCCGACCGGGCCCGCCCGGGAAGGTTCGAACTGGCCGACGGCGGCACCTTGTTTCTGGATGAGGTCGGCGAACTCCCTCCTGCGGTGCAGGTCAAACTGTTGCGTGTGTTGCAGGAACAGGTAGTGGACCGGGTCGGTGGGAGTACGCCACTGAAGGTGGACGTTCGGCTGGTAGCCGCGACCCATCGCAACCTGAAGGACGAAGTGCGGGACGGCCGCTTCAGGGAAGACCTGCTTTACCGGCTGCAGGTGGTGGAACTGCACGCGCCTGCTCTCCGGGAAAGGCCGGAGGACATCCCGGAGCTTACACGGTTCTTCCTGGAGCGGCAGGCGGAACGACTGCATCGTCCACGGCTACAGATTTCAGATCCCGTGCTGTCCGCCCTGGCTGCCCGGGAGTGGCCGGGAAACGTCCGCGAGCTTCAAAACGCGGCAGAGAGAGCCGTGCTCCTCGGCGACGGGCCGGAGCTCAGCCTGGAAGATTTTGTTGCGGCGGAATTGGTCGGAACCTCCACTGTTCCCGGCTCCTCCCCGGGGGCAGGCGATCTGAAAGCCGCTGCCCGCGCCGCCGCCGCCGAAACCGAACGCCGCATGATCTCCACCGCGCTGCAGCAGACCGCCGGGAACGTCACACGGGCGGCGGAACAACTCGGCCTGTCGAGGCGCGGGTTGCAGCTCAAGATGAAAGAACTGGGGTTGCGGCAGCAAGTGATCTGATTCAGTATAAATATAGACAGCTTCGTCATTTTGGAGTGATATTTCATGCGTGTCCTGAAGGCGAGCGCACTACTGGTTGCGATGAGCATGACGGCACCTGTCGGAGGTCAGTCTGGTCCCGTTGTCATTCGCGGACCGTATTTGCAAATGGCCGCACCGGACGGCATCACGCTCCAATGGCGGACGGATATCCCCGCCGATACGGTGGTGCGTTACGGCCTGGATCCGACGGACCTCCCCTTTCTTGCCGAAGATCTGCTGACGACCACCGAACACGAGATGCGGCTGGAATCGCTCCTGCCGAACACCCGTTATTACTACGCCATCGGGACGACCGCAGGCGATCTTGCCGGAGGCGACGCCGCTCACTATTTCGTAACATCTCCTCCTGCCGGCGCAGAGCAGACCTCCAGGATCTGGGTCCTGGGCGACTTCGGTTCTGCCGACATCCATTCCGACGCCGTACGCGACGCGTACTACGGCTTCAACACCGGTCGGTCTACCGACCTCATCCTTCTTCTCGGAGACAACGCCTACGGCGAAGGGACCGACCTGCAACACCAGGCGGCGCTGTTCGACACCCTTCCGACCACGATACGCAATACGGTCATGTGGCCGAACTTCGGCAACCACGACGTGAACTCGTCGCATTCATCAACCCAGTCCGGTCCGTACTTCGATATCTTCAACATGCCTGCCAATGGGGAGTCCGGGGGAGTTGCTTCGGGAACCGAGGCGTACTACTCCTTCGATTTCGGGAACATTCATTTCATCGCCATGAACTCGGAAGATGTCAGCCGGTCACCCGGCTCCCCGATGCTGACCTGGATGGAACAGGATCTGGCCGCAGCGACCGAAGACTGGGTCGTGGCGTTCTGGCACCACCCGCCCTACAGCAAGGGAGCCCACGACTCGGATCTTGAATTTCGTATGGCGCAGATGCGGGAAAACGTGGTGCCGGTCCTGGAGAGTTACGGAGTAGACCTTGTGCTCACAGGGCACAGCCATGCCTATGAGCGGTCGTACCTGATTGATGGCCATTACGGGAACTCCGGCACGTTCATGGAAAGCATGAAAATCGATTCAGGCGACGGCACGCTGGCCGGGTCCGGCGCCTACCAGAAGCCCGGCAAGGGCCTCAACCCCCATGAAGGAACGGTTTATGTTGTCGCCGGAAGCGCCAGCCGATTGGGGAACGGGACCTTCGATCATCCGGCGGTAGCCCTGTCAATCTACGTCCGCGGCTCCCTGGTGCTGGATACTGCAGGGGACCGCATGGAGGTCCTGTTCGTGGATGATGCCGGACTGGTCCGGGATCAGTTCATGATCGTCAAGAACACCGCGGTCGCCCCGGCGGCTGATTTCAGCGCCGTACCGCTGCGCGGCGCGGCGCCGTTGACCGTACGGTTTCAGGACCTGGCCAGTACCAATACGGCATCGTGGGCATGGGACCTGGACGGCGACGCCTTGGACGACAGCATCGAGCGGGAGCCTGAGTTCGTGTACGAATTTCCAGGCCTCTACGATGTCACCCTTGCCGTCACCAACGCCGCCGGCTCCGATCTCGTGAGCCGGCCAAGTTTTGTCTGTGTCTCCGATGGCTTCCCGGCGGAAACGACCGGATTGACGATTGGGGCGGACCATATGTCCCTGACTTGGAACGCAGAGTCGGCCGCTGACTTCTACGATGTCGTTCATGGAAACCTGATGACACTGCTGTCCACCGGCGGCGATTTCTCCGCCGCCATTATCGGGTGCGTTGAGAACAACAGCCCTGACGCTTCATCCAGCGACCGGATCCAACCATCTCCCGGCAATGGACTGTTCTACCTGGTCAGGGGGATCAGTTCCTGCGGTGAGTCGGGGACCTACGACGAAGCTGGAGACTCTCAGGGCGCCAGCAGGGATGCAGGAGTAGACGGCGCTGCGAACAGCTGCGCTTAGGATTCCTGATCACGTTCGATGTGCCCCACCCAGCCAGCATGGGGTTTGAATCTCCGTTCGCAAACGATCTCGTCCAGCCCACACAGGCGCGGTACGGCGCCGTTGTGGCCCACAAGACCAACAACCACATCAGCAGGCGATCGCACGGCTGTAATACGAGGCCCCGTGTCGTCCTGCATCGGTTCCCATAATTTTGCCAGCTTGGCCTCGTCAAAACCCATAAGACGTACGGCCACCAGATCTGCAGCCACAGGATCGGAGGAGGCGATGACAGCACCCAGAGGGACATCTACCGGTGCCAGCGGCCCTTCGCCTTCCCCGGCAAGGATGCCGTCAATCAAAGTCAGAACCGGGCGCACCGGCTTCGACGCGTCCAGGTGCAGGCCTGCCCGATCGCTGTAATAAAGGCACCGGTTCAGGTCGCAGCACATCCGCCAGGTCGTCCGATTGCCGTACCAGTTACCACTCCGAATGAACTTATCCCCCCGGACGGCGGTTTCCATTCTGCGGGCCGCACGGAAAAAGGTCAGCCCCTTTCCGGCCGCCAGCAAAGGCCTGGCGATTTCCGTGGCGCGGCTGCGCAAGCGGTCGATGAACTTCCGATCCGGAAACTCGTCACCCCCGTCGCTCACAGATCCGAGACTGTGGTGCGGGAGCCAGTTCTTGTCACCGTTGATCCCGACCATGTTCTTAAGAGCCAGGGTCACACCGGTTTTCTTGTGGGTCTTCAACTTCGGCAGGTTCACCACAAGGTCGGCAGACAGTACCGTTTCCGAAAGCAGGTAGGCGTTGCGGCCATCCTTGTGCTGCTCGGCGGTCGGCCCCGAATCGTAGTCCGCTCCACGAAAGCGGTTCGGGTCCAGGCCGGACCCGGCGAAGAAACTGCGTTCCCCGAGATCGACCGCACGGTAACCGGCAGGGTCGCCAGGAAGGCTGACCCTGTCAACGATTACGCCGTCCTTGAACGTTACCTCTTCGCGGCGCATATCGATGATTCTGAGCACACGGCCCGCATCCTGCAGGAACGACGCTTGGATCTCCTTGAGGGCGTTGATTTCCGCCATCCTTGAATAGTCACAATCCATCTGGGGCGCTTCCGCCACGGTTACGGTGCCGTCAGGTCCTGCAGCCAGGAAGGCGTAGTCCGCCATGGCCCGAACCACCGCGCCGTGGGTGATAACGCTCTGGACCGTTCCGCCCCGCCCTTCCATCGGATTCCAGTGCCGGATGAAATTCGGCTTCAGTACGATCGCGCCGCCCGGCTTCACAAGGTCGGACAGCGGGTTCCAGTCGGCGGTTCCGAATCGGGCTTCGTCCAGTCCCAGGCCGTGCAAGGCATCGCGGACCGCCGCGTAGACCGGGTTGGGAGGGCCGACCCGGCCGCCCAACAACCGCTGCAATTCCGGGTACGGCTCACCAGGAATAAACGGAGCGGTGACGCCTTCGTAGGTCGGCGTTGTGCGCGCCAGGCCGGCACGTATCATGACTGTTTCCCCACCCGGGACCGCACCGCACGGAACTTGCCGTTCGGTTCCCTCGGAATCGATTCCACCTCACGGATATCAATCTTGATGCTGTCTCCCAGCCTGGAGCGCATCTCCCGCAGCAAACGTTCCTCCGCGGCCCGGTTGTAGCTTTCCCTCGGGACAATCAGAACGTCGATGGCTGCTTCCGTGTCCTGCAGGATCTGCGCCTCGGCAATATCCAGCAGGTCCTTGAAGATATGATCCAGCCTGCCGATCCTCCGACCATCGGGAGTTACGACGAAATCTTCGATCCGGCCATCGACGTCTGCAAAAACATCGCCCTCCCGGCCACAGGAACAGGGCGATGTCAGACGGGTTCCCAGATCACCGATCCGGTAGCGGATAAACGGTGTGGCGTCATTGCCGAGACCTGTCACCAGAAGAGGGCCTCGTTCCCAACCGTCTCCACTCTCCTGAACATCAACCTCTACGATCCCGAATTCCATGTCGACGTGGAGCCGGCCTGCGGCGCACATGGTCATGGAGACCGCGAATTCGCTGGTGCCGTATCGGTCGTAAATCCTGGCGCCGAACGCTTCCTCGATGGTCTCCTTGTGAAACGCCAGCAACGATTCGGAAGATGTGAATATCCCTTTCAACCGGCCCCTGGGAATCGGCCGACCCCGCTCCAGCATGGCACGCCCCACCAGGTGCAGAGATGACGGGTATCCGATGATGTAGCTGGCGGGGAGGTTGTGGACAGCATCGACGTAGGCTCCCATATTCTCGGGAGCCATATGGTAGAGGGAGTGCAGAAATTGCCGCCCGGGACGGTTCAATCGGTAGAACGGTGGAGCTTCCTGCTTGAACGGCACGATGATCTGCCCGCCGAAGGCCTGGTACCAATCGCGAAAATCGACACCCTCTCGACGCCTCATCCGCCAGATGGTGGCGTACTCTTCGGCCAGCGCTTCCGCGGTGTACCACAGCGGGAGAGCGGTACCGGTCGTACCGCTGGTTTTTCCCCGGATCATCCTGCTCCGGGGGATGTCCTCCGCCAAAAACCGTTCGGGAGTTTCCCGATAATGAGCCTTCTCCAAAACCGGAAACGAAGAAAGGGTCTCCCGAATAGCGTCCCAGGGATCGGAGCGTTCGGCTGCAGGCGGCAGATCCATATCGCGGTAGTGCGGAACATATATACGGGCACGCTCGACCAGGGATCGGAGACGCTCGTACTGCAGGGCGTGCAGCGGCGCAAGCGAACCGTTCCCCGATTCTTCCCACGCCGAAAGGGTTCTCCAAAAATACGGCGTGAAGCGTTGCCGGGACCTCTTGTAACCCGCCCACGAACACGCCCAGTTCTGAGCGAAGATCGGGAGACTGCCGTACAGATTCGAAAGCATATGCAACCTTTATCCTGTGGATCGCAAGTTTATCGCATACCGCTATACTTGCCACGGATTTATCGATAGCCTAACTTCCGGGACGGAGAAACGATGACCAGACTGGGGATCGACGGCTCGAACATCCGACAGGGCGGTGGCGTCACCCACCTGTCCAGCCTTCTGACCTGCGTGAAACCGGAACGCTACGGTTTCGAAACGGTCGTGCTCTGGGCCGGCCGGGATATTCTCGACCTGATCCCGGACTCGCCGTGGCTGGAAAAATCTCACCAGGCCGACCTCGACAAAGGCCTGCGCTCTCGACTTTACTGGCAGAAGTTTCAATTCCCCACCCTGGCGGAAAAGTCCTGCGATCTTGTGTTCGCCCCGGGCGGCCTGTGCAGCGTGCGTCATATTCCAGTCGTAACCATGTGCCAGAACCTGTTGCCGTTCATGTGGGAAGAACTGCTGCGGTACAGGTTCTCTTACGTCACGCTTCGGTTGATCCTTTTGCGGTTCGGCCAGCTGGGCACGTTCCGGAGAGCCGCGGGGCTGATCTATCTGAGCGAAGATTCCAGGCGGCGGCTGGAACACGGTCTCCTGGAGCCCGGCAAGCCGGCCAGCACGGTTGTATATCACGGAGTGGATGAGGCGTTCTTCAGAGAACCACAAGCCGGCGTCCGGTGGGCGGGACGAGACCCGGACAGTCCGATCCGGCTCCTGTATGTTTCCATCGTCGATATGTACAAACACCAATGGAATGTGGCGGAAGCTGTCGCTCGGTTGCACCATGAGGGGCTTCCGGTTGAGCTGACTCTGGTCGGCCCGGCTTACGGTCCTGCCCTGAGGAAACTGCAGTCCACCCTGGCCAGGCTTGACCCTGCAGGAGATTTCATTCACTACCAGGGGCCGGTGCCTTACTCCGATCTCCCTGAAATCTACCGCGGAGCGGACCTGTTCCTGTTTGCATCGACCTGCGAAACCTTCGGGATGATTCTGCTGGAGGCGATGGCATCCGGTATTCCGGTTTTGTGCTCCGAGCGGACTGCCATGCCGGAAATTCTTATGGACAACGGCAGCTACTTCAACCCGGAATCGATCGATGAGATCGTTGAAACGCTGCGCTCCAGTATCCGGAACGACGAACCCAGACATAATCGGGCCACCGGGGCGTATAGGCGGGCCCGGGAGTTCACCTGGGAGCGATGCGCAGACCAGACCTTCGGATTCCTGGCCGAAATCGCACAAAAATCCCGATAAACGATAGGAACAGCCTCATTCTGTCTTACCAGCCCCCGGAACCTGGAATTGGCGGTTGACGGAGGTACCCAAGCCCCGTAAATGATAATAGGGACGGGCCTGGAAAAGCTCGAATTCTGATGATGTGCTCCGGAGCGGCTGAGCTCCCAAGTGAAGAGAGGGATAAATCTTGAAGAAGCTCATTTTTATCGTGCTTCTTTCGGCCATCGTTACAAGTTCAGTCGACGCCAAGATCCTTTGCATATCCCAC
>CALZKF010000148.1:15471-22936 GCA_945787955.1 uncultured Acidobacteriota bacterium
ATCGCCCGGATCAGGTCGTAAAACTCGCCGTACCGTGCTTCAACCATGCCGCCGGTCTTCCTGTGGACTGGATCGAAACCGACTCTTGGCTCAGCATGGATCAGGTCCCGATGATCCACCACGACATCGATCTCTGCCGCACCACCAACATCGGCGAATGGCCGGGATACGACTGCAGCCCTGGAGGCGAGGCCAACAACCCGCTGGGGCGTTTTCCCCGTGTGAAAGATTTCACTATGGCAGAACTGAAAACGCTGGACTGCGGATCCTGGTTCGATCCGGCGTTCGCCGGGGAGCCGATGCCGTCTCTTGAAGAAGCGCTGGAGTTGGTTCAAAGCACCTGGCAAAGCGGACAGGTCGGAGTTCCTCTGATCGTGGAAATCAAGGATGTCGGGCAGGCTCCGATCATCCGGGAAATCATGGAGCGCCGGGTTTTCCACCCCGACAGTTTGATCATCTGGGCTCGGATCCACGAATGGAACGCATTCCAGCAGGAAATGCCCGGCACGCGCAGGATCCGTGGCTACTACGATCCTCGGGATCTGACGGAACAGGATCTGGCCGACCTGGCCGCTTTCGGCGAATACGGCATCGCCGCCATGAGTCCCTGGTATACCCAGGAGTTCGTGGACCTCACCAAGCAATACAATCTGTTCCTGTACTCGGTAGCCGCCGCTACCGGAGGCATGAACTTCTACGACCAGGTTGCCCTCGGCGTGGTCGGATTCCACTCCCAGGATCCGGAGAATTTCCTGTCAAGCCGCTCCTCGCTGCACTGCGTTGACGGGATCGACAACGACGGCGACGGCGATATCGATTTCGATGGGCTCGATCAGAACCTGGACTGGACAGTGGACGTCCCTGCCGATGCCGAGTGCCTCAACCGTCTGGACCGGGCGGAGATCCCCCAGTGCAGCGACGGCAGAGACAACGACCTTGACTCCTACTACGACTACCCCAACGATCTGGGGTGCGTGGACGCACAGGACATCGATGAATCCGGCCCCAACGCAGGAGAAGTACCTGACGGCGCCGGTCTGCCCGGACAACAGCTTACGGTCGAGTGGGCCGCAGGCGATGACATCGTAATCACCTGGGGAACCTCCTGTAGCCCCGGGGACAGTGACTATGGAGTCTACGAAGGGACACTGGGCAGCTGGAGCAGCGCCACACCTGTAACGTGCAGCACAGCAGGAGCAACATCCTGGCCCTTTACCCCGTCCGCCGGCAGCCGGTATTACCTTGTGGTCCCCCAGGCGGGAAATGTGGAGGGCTCGTACGGCGTCGACTCCAGCGGCGTTCAGCGGACCGGGGCGTCCCGTTGCTACCCTCAGGCATCCGGCTCCTGCGGAAACGGGATCTGAGACCGGAGGGTCGGTAACTCAGCTTCGCCCTGTCCTCTCGAGCTGTGAAGCGCCGTTCGCATAACCGGCTCCCCTCCCAGCAGAAAGGTCTGGAAACAGGCCGATCGGAGCCGGCTTCTTCCCGGCACAGCGTTTGCGTTAAGCCTTACCGGCCGGGAGGTACCGATGAAACGCACCATCACTTTTCCGATAATCGTGCTTTTGCTGACGACTGTCGCCATGGCGGCCGGAATCCTGCCCCAGAAAGACGGACCCGAGCAGTCGATCGAGATCCGGGACCAGGACATATCCGGGTGTTTCTCCCTCAGCACAACCGGCGGACGCAGCGGCGGCGCCATCGATTTCACCATGCTCTGGGTGCTTGCCGGAGCGTTCGTTACCGGCCGGATGCTGCGAAGAAAGGGCTAGGAACGTGAGCATCCACAACAGGGTTCCATGGCGGACCTTGATCCTGGCGGCGGTCGCATTGGCGGCCGCCGCCTTTCCCGGCTCCCTGGAACTGCTGGAACTGAACAGGGCGGCGGCGGCGAGCGGACAGGTCTGGCGTCTCGCCACCGGGCACCTGGTTCACGGCAGCCTGTACCACCTGGGCCTGGACACGGCCGCCTGGCTGCTGGCCGGACTGCTGTTCGAACCGGCCCTGGGGAATAGGTATTGGGGCGTGCTGGCCGGCTCGGCGATCTGCATCGATACCGGTTTCCTGTTCCTGCAGCCGGACCTCGCAGCCTATTGCGGTCTGTCCGGCGTGCTGAACGGGATCATGGTTGCCGGCTCCCTCTCGCTGTGGAGATCGAAAGATCGCCGTGGAAGGGTTGGGAGGAGCCCCGCTGTTCAGTACGATCAACCAGCTTGGAGCCACACCGGTCCCCCTGGCCCACGCCCTCGGAGCCCTGGGAGCGGCATTGACCCCGGCCCGGACTCGACTTCCGGCAGCGGATGACTTAACTATTTATGCATGAGTTCTGCACACGACAGCTCCCCCGAGACCGGCCGGATCGATTCGGTGGGAACTCCCCGCCCGGTCCGGGTAGCGTTCCCTGTCCACGTCTCATTCGACGGCGCTGATTTTCATGTAGACGAATTCACCGCCAACCTGAGTGTCGGCGGGATCTTTCTGCCGGTCGCCGTGGAGATGCCGGTCCGTACCCGGGGATCTCTGACCTTCCGGCTCAGCCAGTGGGATGAACCGTTCACAGTGCAGGCGGAAGTTGTCCGGAGCGCCTCGCCGGAGCGGATGCCGAACGACACCCCGTCCGGGATCGGCCTGATGTTCATCGACCTGACCGACGACCATCGCCATCGCCTCGAACGGCTGGTGAACGGGATCATTGACGGATCGGTCACTGAAGCGATCCGGCGATCCCTCTCCCGGTCCGGGAGGACCCTGTTACAGGAATTGCGAAAACGGCCTACCGACCAGAAAGTGATGTTCGCCCTGGCGGCGCAGCATACCGAAATCGATACGCTGATCCAGGACGGCACACCTCCGGCGATCCTCAGGCTCCTCAGGAATCCCCGGCTGGGCCTGCGCCATGTTCACAAGATCCTGAGGGATCCTCGCACCCAGATAAACACCCTCCTCGAAATACTCAAAGAGCAGAAGTGGATGGGAGACGGCCAGGTCCGGATGCTGTTTTGCCTGCATCCCATGGCACCGCTGGCGAAGGTCCGGGACCTGCTGCCGCTGTTGACCCGCCCCGCCCTCAAACAGCTGGCCGGTAACCGCAGCCTGCGCCAGCCGCTGCTGGACCAGGCGGATCGCCTGCTCAAATCCCGGTCCGGTTGAGCTGTCAGGATGGGATGATCGGGTGATCGGTCCCTTCCATCTCGTCCCGGTCGAGTTCGCGGATCAACCCGTGGATGAAACTTTCCACGATGCTTTCCAGCTTGACCCCGCGATGCCTGGCCTCTTCCTCAAGGGCGCAGAACCGGGTGTGGTCCAGTTGGACGCATATCCGGATGTCGTGCATCGGCCCTCCCAGCATGCTCAGGCCCTCCTCTATCCGGCGGGTACCGCCTTGAATCCGTAACACAAAATCCCGCTGTTGCCCTCGGCACGGATGCGGCGGAACTCGAGGTTGACCGCAGTACCGGGCCCGATTTCATTCAGCTCACAGTCGGTCACCTGCAACATCAGCCGCGCACCTTCCGGCGTCTCTATCAGCGCCAGGACATAGGGCGCTTCCATGGCGAAATCGTCTGGTGCGACATGCACCACGGTGGAGGTCACCACCTCCCCGGTTCGGCTGAGTTCGGCCGGCTCCCACTTGGTGCCATGGCAATGGGGGCATATCCTCCGTGATGGATAGACGACATTTTCGCAGGAACTGCAACGTACAGCCTCCAGACGAAGGCGGGACGGAATCCCTCTCCAATACCCGGGACTCGGCATGATCAGACCCTCCCGAAGATGTGAACCACCGAACTGGCGCCGGAGCCACCCATATTCTGGGCAAGTCCGATTTCAGCGCCCTGCACCTGGCGGTCTCCGGACAGGCCCCGGAGCTGCTCAACGATCTCGATCGCCTGGGCGATCCCTGTGGCACCCACCGGGTGGCCCTTGGACTTGAGGCCGCCGCTGGTGTTCACCGGGATTTTCCCGCCCAGGGCGGTCAAACCGTCCCGTGCCGCCGCCCCACCCTTGCCCTGCTCGACCAGGCCCAGGGCCTCGATGCAACAGATCTCGGCAATGGCGAAACAGTCGTGGACCTCGGCGACCTGGATATCGCCGGGGCCGACACCGGCCATCTTGTAGGCGTGAACCGCCGAGTCCTTCACGGCGTCCAGAATCGCCGGGCTCTTGCGGTCGGCCAGGCTCAACGAGGCGGTAGCCAGCCCGGTCCCCAGGATCTTCACCGGCCGCTTGGTGTAGCGCGCCGCCTGATCCAGAGGGCACAGCAGGACCGCGGCCGCGCCGTCGCTCACCGGGGAGCAATGCAAGAGACGCAGCGGTTCGGCGACCTTGGACGAGCCCAGGACCTGTTCTACCGTCACCTCCCGGCGGAACTGCGCTTTGGGGTTCATGGCGCCGTGGTGGTGGTTCTTGACCGACACCCAGGCCAGATCCTCCTCGGTAGTGCCGTAGGTCGCCATGTGTGCCCGGGCGATCAGGGCGTACAACGCCGGAAACGTAGCGCCATGGTACGCCTCCAGCTCCTGATCCGCGGCAGTGGCCAGCACCTGGGTAACGTCCGCTCCGTCGTTCATCTTCTCCACACCGGCAGCCATGACCAAGTCACTCATGCCGGAGGCGACTTCAATGTACGCCGCCCGGAGAGCCGCGCCGCCGGACGCGCATGCCGACTCCACCCGCGTGGCGGGTATACCGGCCATGCCGATCTGGGATGCCATCAACGGTCCCAGGTGTTCCTGGCCGACGAACTGTCCGGCGGCCATGTTGCCGACGTACAGTCCATCCAGATGATCGACTCCGGCATCCGCCATGGCGCCGGATGCCGCCTCGGCGAACATGCCGCGCAGGCTGTCGTTCCAGAGCTCGCCGAAGTGGGTCATCCCGACTCCGACGATTGCTACTTCTCGCATAGTCCTCTCCTGTCCGCCGGCTCAGTCATTCAGGATGATCTTCTCCCGGAGCTTGGCGTATTCTCCGTAAGTCACATATCGCAGCGGGGTATCCAGCATCGACCACACTTTTCTTCCGGTGGTGCGTCGCTGCGGCAGCAATTCGGTGGCCTGCAGCACGAATGAATCGCTCCCGGCCCCGGACCCGAACGAGGTCAGAAGGATCTTGTCTCCCGGATCGGCTACATCCAGAATCGCGGCCAGACCGGTAGGAGACGACCCGGAATAGGTGTTGCCCATCTTTACCACCACCAGGCCGGTCTCCATCTGCTCCTTCGTGAAACCTAGACGTTTCGCGGCCTGCTGAGGGAACTTGCCGTTGGGCATGTGGAACACCGCGTACTTGAAGTCCTCCGGGTTCATGCCGGTCTTCTTGAGAATCCCCCGAGTGGCGGAGGTCACATGCCGGAAGTAGGCCGGCTCGCCGGTAAAGCGTCCGCCATGCCTGGGATAGAACCTACCTTCACGTCTCCAGAAATCCGGAGTATCGGAGGTGTAGCTGTAGGTTTCCAAGACATCCACCAGGAGATCCCGTTTGCCGAATATGTAAGCAGCTCCACCTGCGGAAGCGGAAAATTCCAGGGCATCGTTGGGTGCTCCCTGAGAAGTATCCGCACCGATCGCCAGGGCGTACTCCACGCGGCCCGACTCCACGAGCCCCAGGGCGACGAACATCGCCTCGGTACCGGCCTTGCAGGCGAACTCGAAGTCGGCAACATGGACCTCCGGACCGATACCCAGGGCATCCACCACCACCGTGCCGCTCGGTTTGACCGCATAGGGGTGGGATTCCGACCCGATGTATACCGCGCCGATCTTGATCGGATCGATTCCGGCCCGCTCCACCGCGTCTCGCGCGGCTTCAACGGAAATCGTGATGGTGTCCTCGTCAATACCGGGAACCGACTTCTCCTCCAGGACCAACCCGCGCTTGATGGCGGCGGCATCTTTTCCCCACTGGCGGGCGATCTCCTCCGACCGGATTCTGTGCCGGGGAATGAACGCCCCGTAGCCAACAATGCCTGCCATTTCAGCCTCCTTTCTCAATGGAAGCTACCAGAGAAAAGGGCGGCACGCTGATGGAACCAAATCTATCGGAATACCGGAAGTAGTCGGAATCGAACCGCACCTAGAAATTGGGTAGCGATGACCGATTTCGGTCGGTTGAAACATCTTGGAGGTGGTCTAGGCTATGGCTGAAGGAGTAGCGCCATGAGATACGACACAGATGCGGCCCAACTCGTCGAGATCACACTGAACCCCGGACTGAAGAGCCGATTGATGACCAAAATCCCCGTCATGCAGGAGGAGGTTCGGGATCTGCTCAAAACCCACGGAGATTTCAAGATCTCCGATGTGACGCTGTCCCAAGCTTACGGTGGCATGCGCGGCGTCAAATGCATGGTAACCGAAACCTCGGCGGTCGATCCGACGGAAGGGATCCGCTTTCGCGGATACACCATCCCCGAACTGAGGGAGAAACTTCCCAAGGCGCCGGGGGGCGAGGAACCTCTTCCGGAAGGTGTGTTCAACCTGCTCCTGACAGGGGAAATACCCAGCGCCGAAGAAGTTTTCGCAACCACGCTGGCATGGCGGAAACACGAAACACTTCCCGAGCATGTCAAGGAGACTCTGGACCGCCTGCCCACCGACGCCCACCCGATGACCCAGTTCTCCATCGGAATACTGTCAATGCAGTACGACTCGATCTTCGCCGCCAGGTACCGGGAAGGGATGAAAAAGACCGAGTACCCGGCGGTGCTGTACGACGATTCCATGATCCTGCTGGCGAGACTGCCCCAACTGGCCGCCTACATCTACCGGCGGTCCTACCATGGCGGCAATCACATCGCCCCGGGCGATCCGAACATGGACTGGGGCGGCAACCTGGCCCACATGATGGGAGTGGAAAACGAGCAGTTCAAGGAACTGATGCGACTGTACCTCACGATCCACGCCGATCATGAAGGCGGCAACGTTTCGGCCCACACAACCCACCTGGTCGGCTCGGCGCTGTCCGACCCGTACCTCTGCCTCTCCGCCGGCATGAACGGTCTGGCCGGTCCGCTCCATGGTCTGGCCAACCAGGAGGTCCTGCGCTGGATCGTCGACCTGAAGAACAGGTTCAAGGGCGTTCCGACCCGGGACCAGATGGTGGATTTCATCTGGGAGACGCTGAACAGCGGCCAGGTCATCCCCGGCTACGGCCATGCCGTACTGCGGAAAACCGACCCGCGCTACACCGCACAGCGGGAGTTCGCCCTCAAGCACCTCCCGGAAGATGAGAACTTCCGGATCGTCCACATGCTGTACGACGTGGTCCCCGGCATCCTCCAGGAGCACGGCAAGGCCAAGAACCCGTGGCCGAACGTGGACGCCCATTCCGGCTGCCTGCTGGTGCACTACGGGGTCACCGAGTACGACTTCTACACCGTGCTGTTCGGCGTCTCGAGAGCGATGGGCGTATTGGCGTCGCTGATCTGGGACCGGGGCCTGCGGCTGCCGCTGGAACGGCCGAA
>CALZKF010000149.1 GCA_945787955.1 uncultured Acidobacteriota bacterium
TGTTCTGGCCGGTGGCGGTGCCAAGGGCGCGGCCCATGTCGGCGTCATCAAGGTCCTGGAAGACCTTGGCGTTCCCATCGATTATATCGCCGGAACCAGCATGGGCTCGATCGTCGGCGGGCTTTATGCCTCGGGCATGTCTTCCACAGAGCTGGAGAAGGCCATCAAATCGATCGATTGGGACGATATTTTCAATGACAAGCCAATTCGCGAAGATCGCGATTTTCGGCGCAAACTGGACAGACCATCCGACCCGGATGGCCGCTTCCTGGGACGCACGGGTCCACGAACGGGACACGGTTTTGCTCCCCGGCGACCTGTCGTGGGCGGGATCCCTGGAGGATGCGTTCGCCGATCTGGAATGGATCCACCAGCGTCCCGGCCGGAAGATCCTGTTGCGCGGGAACCATGACATGTGGTGGGGCAGTCTTGCAAAACTGAGAAAAAGTCTTCCCGAAAGCTGCACGCCGCTGCAGAATTCCGCAGTGCTGGTTGGCGGGCAGGTGGTGGTGCTCGGAGCACGGGGCTGGACCTCGCCGGATGACCCTGTGGCGGAACCTGGTGACGGAAAAATCTTTCGGAGGGAACTGGAGCGGCTCAAGCTATCCATCGCCGACGCCGACCGCCGGTTCTCACGTGAACTTCCCAGGGTCGCCATGCTGCACTACCCGCCATGGATTCGCGGCCGGCAACCAACCAGGGTGGTGCCGCTGCTCCTCCGCGCAGGTGTGAGCACCTGTCTTTACGGACACCTTCACGGCGAGGATCACCGCCTTGGCGTGGTAGGTCGGCAGGACGGCATCCGCTACATGCTGGTAGCGGCGGATGCCGTCAATTTCGCACCGGTGGAGGTGACGTGGTGAACGGTGATCCGAGGGAGCACCGCTGTTCCCGCAGTGGGATCTGGTTGCCTCGACTCCTGGCCGGGGCGGTGCTGGGTGCGGCTGTGATCGCGTCCAGGACCATGGACCCGGATCAGCTGTACTCCTCGTCCCAGGTCTACCGCTGGCTGGTGATAGTCCTTGGCGGGATCATCGCCCTGTGGATTCTGAAGGATGGAGGTATCGTGCGCTGGTCGGTCCTGGCCGGTCCTGCCGGACTGGTGTTCCGGGCCGGCAGAAAGGAGAACGTGTTGGAATACCGAGACATCGTCCACATCGACTACCATCCGCCGTTCACCACCGGCCGGCACTGGCTTCCGGCCCTGGTTCTGGAAGACCGCCTGGGCACGCACTGGAGGGTTCCCTCGTTCATCGAAGACGGGAAGGGACTGGTGTCGGAACTCCTGCAGCGGGCCGATCGCAACGAGCTGAACGCCTGGTCCGATGCACGCCGGATCCCGTTGCGGATGGGGCGCGGGATCGGCAGCTTGCGGCTGTGGTATGTCGTAACCGGATTGGTCCTGATATGGGGCCTGCTGTTCCCGTGGTTGTGACGATGTTCCGAGCGATCGCCATCCTGCTCCTGGTTTTGGCCGCCGGCGGGCCTGCTTTCGCCGAGGACGGACAGGAGTCAGCAGTCAGAAGCCTGCTGGAGGCGGACCGCTGGAAAGAGGCGCTGGCACTGGCCAGAGAGCAGGACGACCTCGACGATGCCGAATCGGGAACCGCCCTGGGTGAAGCTCTGTTCCGGGCGGGAGAACTGTTGGAGGCGAACACGGTGCTGTCCGGTATCGTGGAGCGGCACGACCCGCCGCCGGTGCGGGCGATGGTGCAGCTCGGCCTGCTCCGGCTGGCGGAGGGCGATGCCGGCACGGGAACGGAACTCCTGCGGAGTGCCCTGGAGCTCTCTCCTGACGACCCGTACGTCCTGTTCCGGGCCGCAGGCGCCGCCGGCGGCGCGGACCGTGTCATGGATGCCCTCAATCGGTACATCGAACTGGCGGGTGATTCGGACCCGGACCGGGTCGAAGCGGCCCGCGGGACGATCCGGTTCCTTAAGGAAATCGGGGATCGTGAAACCTGGATTCAGTCGGCCAGACCGGACAACGCTACCTTGGCGCTGCGGAAGGTTCCGGGACGAGGCGGTGAGGTCCGCGGGTTCATTCTGAAAGCGGTGCTGGGTGAACGCAAGAAGCCGGTCCGCATCCTGCTGGACACCGGTAGTCCCGGATTGTTCCTGGACGACCGCATCGCCCGGAAACACGGCATGGAACCGGTGTCGGAAGAAACTGTGTTCGGCGGCGGGGGAGCGGGACGCCACCTCTCGAGCCTGGGGATTCTGTCCCGACTGGAGGCCGGCGCGGTCGGCTTCCGTGACGTGCTGGCTACCACATCCGCCGCCCGGCTGGACCCGGCCGCTTCGTTCCAGGGCCTGATCGGCCTGGACCCGTTCGTCGGTTACATCGTGACCCTGGACCTGGCCCGGGGCGCCCTGCACCTGGAATCTCCGCCGGCTGCCGGCAACCTGTGGTCCGGCGAGGGCTGGAGCCAGGGCGCACGGTACTGGACCATTTCCGGCCAGTTCCTCGTTGAGGCCAGGGATGCAGCCGGCGCCGGGGGCCTGTTCATCCTCGATACCGGCGCCGCCCGCTCACTGGTCAGCGAGAACTTCGTGGCAAAGGTCGGCGGAGAGGTGCTGCGGGGTGAAGGGCTGGTTAGGGGGTTCGGTGGTCTGCGTCCTGAAAGCGCACTGGTCCGTGGCGTCGACCTGCGGTTCCAGAGTCTGGTCGGGAACTTCCGTGAACTGGTCATGGCCGACCTGAGCCTCCGGTCCCGCCTTTCCGGTGTGGAGATCAGCGGGTTCATAGGCCTGGACATTCTTGCCGGGCAGGTGATCCGAATTGATACACTGACTCGGCAGGTTTTCGTGAAGGACCGGGGCCGGCAACCATGACCGACCACGACGTGATCGCCGGCTGTTACGCCGCCTGGATCAAGGCGTTCAACCGTTGCGATCTTGAGACGCTGATCCCCATGTACTGCACCGAGGTCGTTCTGGATCCCCCGGGAGGGCCGGAACTGGCCGGCCGGGACGCGGTCCGGCAGTGGATCGGGCGGTTCTTCGAGCACAACCGGGCGCGGCAGACCCAGGTTACCCAGGAGGTGGAGGTTGGCGGCGACTGGGCCTATCTCAGGGGTCGATTCGAGATCGAGATACTGGAGCGCCGCAACGGGCCGTTCGAGACGATCCGAGGGGCGCACCTGATGATCTGGAAGCGGGACGGAGGCGATGGATGGCTGATCTACCGGGACATCTGGAACCTTACTTGACCCCTCTGCGCCGCTTCCTGAACATCTCCCGCTCGTAACTTGTCCCCGGCTGGGCGAACGGTGAGGCCATGGCCCGATCGTGTTCCGCCGCCGCTTCTTGCAGCCGGCCCTGGAGTTCCAGCACCCGGGCCAGCCGGGACCGGGTCTGGACCTGGCGGGGATCGTCAGGCACGGCGGCCAGGGCGCGGCGATAATGCGCCTCGGCGCCTGTCCAGTCGTTCTTCTTCTGCAGCAGCCAGCCGGCCTGGTCTTCGACTACAGGGTTCGGTGGCTCCTGGTTGAGGGCCGGCGCCAGCACTTCAAGGCCGGCGTCCATCTCCCCCTCGATGGAAAGCACCGCCGCCAGACGGACCCGCTCCCGGTCGGAAGGTGCGCCCCGAACGAAGCCGGCCACGGAGAAACCGAGGATCAGGACGGCTGCCGCCACCGCAAGAGGACGGCCTCCCTTGCGGCTCCATCCGGCGGCCATCCGGTCCAATCCGAATCCTGCGAACAGGGCAAGACCGAAGTAAAGGGGGATGCGCAGCCGGGTGCTGATGAAGAACAGCAGCAGGACGGCGACGTGGAATCCGACGAACATCATCAGCGCAGCCGCCTGCCGGGAGCGGTACGAGGCGGCGATCCCGATTCCGCCTGCGGCCAGTACGAACCCGGCCGGGAGGAATAGAAGGTATAAGCCAGGGAGGTACAGGGACCGCTCGAGAGGGAGGGAATACATGTCCGCCGGGTCCCCGGGCTCGGCGATCAGGAGCAGCTTCTTCCCCAGGAGCCCCAGCCAGCCCACAGGATCGGCGGCCACCTCCGACAGTGCGCGCCCGGTCCAGTAGGATGATACTTCCGAAGGTCGCAGCGTTTTTCCTGCCGCCGCCTCCGCCAGGGCTTTGGCCTCAATCCTCTGCGAGAACAGGTCGGGAGCGGATGGGCTCAGGGGAGTGTGACCGCCGTCCGCCCCGCGTTGATTCCCGATGAACAGGTTCTCGCCGCCGGAGGATGCGATGAATACGGTGTCGCCCTGGCGGTAGTTGTGCAGTGTCGCAGGCAGGATCAATAGTGCGGAACCGATGAGGAAAGCCGCCGTGGTCCGTTTTGAGCGGGTTCGCAAACCCAGGTAGATCGCCGCCGCCAGGATGAACAGGACGAACTCGGCCCGCGCCAGAGCGGCCAGTCCGGCAAGGAGTCCGGCGGTGAGGCCGGCCACGGTGCGATGCCGGAATTTCCCGTCGCCGGCGGCCAGGATCAGGAACAGCAACGCCGCTGCCTGCGTGGCCAGAGCCAGGGAGACCGGGAGCATCTTCAGGCTGTGGTAGGCGAACGGTCCGTAAAGCAGGCCGACCGACCCGGCCAGGACGCCGGCCCTCAGGGAGCCGAACCCGAGATACCCCAGGGGCACCAGGAGGGCGATGGCCAGGGAGGTGAGCACCGCCTGCACATTGAGCAGGCCGGCCGGTACCCCTCTGGACCGGTCGCTGCGGCGGATCTCCGAGAGCAGCAGGGGGAACAGGGGAGACTGGTGGAAGACGCCTGTACTCTCAATGCCGTTTTCCACCATATCCCGCGCCAGGCGATCGTACGCCAGGCTGTCTGATATCAGGCCTGTGCGCATCGGATCATCACGGTAGCCGACACGGGCGATCCCGTGGGTGGCCAGGCCGGCCAGGAGTACCGCTGCGGTAGCGAGCAGGACACGGGTTGGCAGCCTCCGGGACATGCCCCGCCTTTCCTCAGCGCCCGCTCTGCAGCAGCAGGGTTTCCAGACGATCCATGTACCGGGTCATGGCGGCCATGGCGGCGTCATAAGGTTCGGGAGTTTCGAGATCGACGCCTGCGGACCGCAGCAGTTCCAGCGGGTGTTTCGATCCACCGGATTTCAGGAAGGTCAGGTAGCGCTCCACCGCACCGGAACGTCCATCCCGCACCGCTTCCGAGAGCGCTGTGGAGGCGATGATGCCGGTGGCGTACTGGTAGACATAGAAGTTGTAGTAGAAGTGAGGCACTGCGGCCCACTCGACTGCGTACAGGTCGGCAACTTCGATCAGTCCCTGGTCGTGGCCCTGGTAGGCGCGCAGCAGGTCGAGATAGATTTCCGATAACCGTTCTCCGGTGAGGGGCAGATCCTGCTCAGTCTCCTGGTGGATCCGGAGTTCGAACTCGGCGAACATGGTCTGGCGGAACAGGGTCGCCCGCAGACCGTCCAGGAGCGATCCAAGAAGGAACAACTCCTGCCGGGTGTCTCCTTGCCGTTCCGCCTCCTCCAGCATGGAGGAATTGAGCAGCGCCTCGTTGAAGGTCGATGCGACCTCCGCCACGAAAATGGAGTAATCGGCGGTGGCGTGGGGCTGCTTGGCGTTGCTGAAAAAGGAATGGATGGCGTGACCGACCTCATGGGCCAGGGTGGAGACGCTGTCGTAGTCGCCGTTGAAGTTCAGCAGGATGAACGGGTGGACATCGTAGGCCGCACCCGAAGAGTATGCCCCGGAACGCTTTCCGGGCGCCGGGTGCCAGTCGATCCAGCGGCCTTTGAAACAGGCGCCCAGGGCCTCGGCATAGGACGGCCCCAGCGGCTTCATGGACCGCCGCACCCACGCCGCCGCCTCGTCCGGTGTGAACCGGCGGTCATATGCCGGGACCAGAGGACAATGGCGGTCGTGGTACTGCTGCCGCCCGATACCCAGGGCTCTTGCCCTCAGCCCGGTGTAACGGTGCAGCAACGGCAGCCGCAACCGGATCTGGTCGATCAGGTTGGTGTACACCGCTACCGGTACGTTGTCGTCGTCCAGCGCGGCGGAGAGACAGGAGCCGTACCCCCGGGCCCGGGACCGGAAGACATGGGACTTGAGACCCTCGTACAGATTCTGCCCCAGGGTTCCCCGGAATCTTCGGTACGCCCGGAAGAAACCGGTGTAGAGCGACTCCCGGTCCTCCCGGACTGCGGTTGTGCGGAGGCGGGAGAACTCGGAAGGAGTCAACTCAACTTCGGCGCCGGTGGTGAGGGTGATCGTTTCCCTGGGCAGTTCGGCGTCATGGAACACGTTGTAAAGCGACGGGGCGGCGGAGGTCACCAGGCCGGCGGCGGCCAGGATGTTTTCTCCCTCCGGGGAAAGGACATGGGACTTTTTGCGGGTAAGGTCCTCGAGGTAGAACCTGAATGGGGCAAGCCCCCTCTCCTGTCCCAGAAAACCGTCCAGCACATCCTCGTCCATGGCCAGGATCTCGGGCCGCAGCCAGGAAGCCCGGCGGGTCAGGTCGGTCCAGATCAGTCCGATCTCCTGGCGCATCGCCTGGCAGGCCTGCACCCGGCTGTCGGAGTCGGACCGCATGGAGGCGTAGGCGTGGAGCCGGGACAGTTCCCGGCTGAAATCGTCCATGCAGGTCAACGCCTGAAGCAGGCTCTTCGCCGATTCATGGAGCTTGCCCTTGAACGGCTCGATTTCACCCAGCCGGCTCCGGACCCCATCCTTGGCGGCATGGAACGCCTCGTCGTTTTCAAAGAGGTCGGTGAGGTTCCAGGTGTCGGTTTCTTGAACGGGCATCTAGGTTGGACTCCGGCGCGGCGCATTTCCGCTGGGAAGGGACCATTGGTACCGGAGGTGGGAGTCGAACCCACACGCCCTTAAGGGCGGGGGATTTTGAATCCCCTGCGTCTGCCATTCCGCCACTCCGGCACGGGACGGGAGCGTAGCCTTCGCTTTCCGGAGTGTCAAGATTCACCGGCTTTTCCACCCGTGCAGGGGTGTGTTTTCGGGGCTTCGCCAGGGGGTGAATACAGGATAAGTCGTTGACAGATTTGATGATCCGCGATACTCTTATGGATGCGTATGCATGCAATGCTGGACCATGCGGGTGCTCGCCCGAACGGTGCGGCTTCACCCTTACCCCGAGGAGGGTTCCGTGGATTTCAAGGTTGGCGACAAGGTTGTATATCCAAACCATGGTGTCGGTGTGATCGAAGAGGTCGCAAAGAGAACCATCGGTGAAGTTTCGTCCTCCTTCTATTGCCTTCGCATCATCAGCACCGACAGCACCGTCATGGTGCCGGTGGGCAACACCACCGTGGTCGGCCTTCGGAAGGTCCTGACCAAGAGGCAGGTCACCAAGGTCCTCAAGACCCTCAAAGAGGGCGAGGTCGCCACGTACGATGACTGGAAAGGCCGGTTCCAGGCCAATTCCGACAAGATGCGCACCGGGGACATCGCCGCCGTGGCCGAGGTCCTCAAGAGCCTGACCATCCTGAACGAGATCAAGCCGTTGTCCTACCGGGAGCGGAAAATGCTGGACCGGGCCCGGTTCCTGCTGATCTCCGAACTGTCCGAGGCTTCCGGCAAGACCCCGGAATCGATGGAAAAGCAGATCGACACCTCCCTGGAGGACTCCCTCAAGGGCGTGCAGGACAAGGTCGAGCACTGATTGGACAACCTGGTCCTTTTCCAGGTTGCCGCCGATCTCAACCGCAGTCTGCCCGGTGCGGTCTTCCGGGAAGCCCGGGAAGAAGACACCCACCGGTTCCGGCTGCTGTTCGAGCACCCTGACGGCAACCGCTCCCTCCTGATATCGATGCGTCCCGAATCGCCCTGGATCGGACGGCCTGCCGGCCGCTGGCCCGGGAGGAAGCGGGGACCCTCCAGGTTCTCCGCCCTCCTGACCCGCACCTTCGGCGGAGCCCTGGTGCAGCAGGTTGAGAAGGTCGGGCCGGACCGGATCTGCCGTATCGAATTCAGTCACGGCGCCGGCCTGGTCCTTGAACTG
>CALZKF010000150.1 GCA_945787955.1 uncultured Acidobacteriota bacterium
AACCAGATGGCAATGTCCTGCGAGCGATCCCGGTTCAAACTTGCCGGTCAGGCGCCGGACGATTTTCCGGATTTTCCCGAACTCGGTTCGGTTCCGGTGAACATACCCGGGAAGGTCCTCCGATCCATGATTGAGCGGGTTTCGTTCGCAATTACCATGGAAGACCCGAGATACTCCCTGAACGGCGCTCTGTTGAGGGTGGAATCGTCCGGTATCCGACTGGTTGCCACCGACGGCCACCGCCTGGCCTATTGCCACCAGGAATGTGATCTGGATGTCCCCGGGGGGCAGATCCAGGTCATTGTGCCCAGGAAGGCGCTGGCCGAAGTCATGAAGCTGTCCGCAGACTTCGGTGACGACGACAAAGTCGAGTTCGGGATGAAAGGGAACCATGCGTTCTTCCGCCTGGCCGGGCATGAGCTGGTGTCCACCATCCCGGAAGGCCCTTTCCCCAGCTTCGAGAACGTTATGCCGGAAGCATGCGCCATCTCCGTGACGGTGCCGACTGCCGACCTGCTGTCGTCGGTCCGCCGGGTCTCGCTCATGGCCAGCGACCGCTACGGTAAAGCGGTGCGCTTCGCCCTGTCGTCGGGAAAATTGGAATTGAGTTATGAGTCGGACATGGGCAACGCCCAGGAGTCGCTACCGGTGGATTACGACGGCGAGAATGTCGAGATCGGTTTCAACGCCCGTTATTTCCAGGACTTCCTGAACGTGGTCGGTACCGACAACGTCCTGCTCGAGTTGGATCCGGTGAAGACCGGAGAGGGTCCCAGCGGCAGTGCCGGCGACAAGCCGGGGCAATTAAGGCCCGAACCGTCCGGAAAAACGGACTACCGGTACATCGTCATGCCGATGCACCTCCTGTAGGATCCGGTCCGGGTGTGGCTCAGGAAGATCGAATCCGATCGCCTGAGGAATCTGAAAGCGGTTTCCCTGGAACTCGACGCGGGACTGACCGTATTGTCCGGCCGGAACGGCCAGGGCAAGTCCGGCATCCTGGAATCGATATACCTCCTGGCTACCGGCCGATCCTTCAGAACCCGGAAGCTGGACGAGTTGATCGCCTGGTCCGGTGGGCCGCTGCGGGTAGCCGGTGAATACCAGTGGCGCGGGGGTGAATCCAACCTGGCCGTGATCCAGGACGATGCGGCCCGGGCGCTTCTGGTTGATGGCCGCAACCTGCCGTTCGAGCAGTACATCGGCCGGTTGGGGATGGTGGACCTGACTGCCGAGCGCATGCAGGTTCTGAGAGGCGGCCCCGAGGAGCGTCGCCGGTTCCTGGACCGGGGCATCGTCAGCCTGAAGCCGTCGTTTCTGAGGATCCTGGGTGAATACCGCCAGATCCGGGCTCAGCGCAACGCCCTGCTCAGAGGGATGATCGGCGGCGGGTCCGGAATCCGCCAGTTGCAGGCCTGGGACCTTCGCCTGGCCCAGGCAGCGGGGCGGATCCACCGGGGCCGGCGAGAGTACGCCGTTCTGCTGGCGGGCAAACTTGGAGCGCCGTGCCGGCGGCTTTACCCCGACGGCACCGAACTGACCCTGCGCTACCTGCCGTCCCCGGCCTCCAGCCGGGATTCGCATCCGTCGGAATACGATTCGATTCTCCTGGCCGCCCTTGAAAAGAACAGGGAGAGGGACATCGGCCTCGGTTTCACCGCCAGTGGGCCTCACCGGGATGATCTGGTGGTGGAGATGGACGGCACCGATCTGCGGAAATTCGGGTCGGCCGGCCAGGTTCGGGGGGCGATGGTGGCCATGAAACTGGCCAAGTTGTCCCGCCTTCAGGAGGATATGGAGGAGCCCCCGGTTTTCATTATGGATGACTTTGACTCCGACCTGGACGAAGTCGGGGTCGCTATTCTCGCTAAGTACTTGCATACAGGCGGCTTCCAGGCGATTGTGGCAACATCCAAAGAGGAATTTGCCCACCGCCTGCCGGTGCCTTTCCGAAATGTCAAAGTCCAGGACGGGACCGTTTCCGTCATCGACTGATTCGGGTAGAATATCCTCTTAAGGTCCAGATGATTTGAGGTTGGGCGGTCATACGGATTCACCGCCCCCTTGTTCCATGCTGATCCCCGCGTTCAGGCCCGATGGGGTCGGCGATGGGGCGACGCACAACAGAGACGGTGAATGAGCGAACAAGACATCCCGAATCGGCCCGTCGAGTCCGACGGCGCCAAAGATTACGACGCCAGCAAGATCAAGGTCCTGGAAGGCCTGGAAGCGGTCCGCAAGCGGCCCGCCATGTACGTCGGGTCCACCGGTACCCCCGGGTTGCACCACCTGGTCTACGAGGTCGTGGACAACTCGGTAGACGAGGCCCAGGCCGGATACTGTGACCAGGTTGAGGTCGCGATCCACATCGACAACTCGGTAACGGTGGTGGACAACGGCCGGGGCATCCCGGTGGACCTCCACGAGCAGGAAGGCAAACCGGCGGCGGAAGTCGTCATGACGGTCCTGCATGCCGGCGGCAAGTTCGAGAATGACGCCTACAAGGTATCCGGCGGTCTTCACGGGGTCGGTATCTCGGTGGTGAACGCCCTGTCGGAGCGGGTCGACCTGGAGATCTGGCGGGGAGGAAAGACCTTCCACCAGGCGTACGAGCGCGGTGTGCCGGTGACCTCCTTCAGCGAGGGCACCCCCACCGACCGCAGGGGGACCAAAATCACTTTCAAGCCGGATCCCCAGATCTTTGAGGACCTGGTGTTTTCTTACGACTCCCTGGTCCACCGCCTGCGGGAACTGGCGTTCCTGAACAAGGGCTTGAAGATCGTCCTGAAGGATGAACGGGGGGAGAAGCCCCGGGAGAACAGTTTCTGCTACGAAGGGGGCATCAGCGAATTCGTCCAGCACCTGAATGCCGCCCGCCAGCCGCTGCACCCGGAGCCGGTGACCATCGAGGGGGTCAGGGAAGACGTATTCCTTGAAATATCAATGCAGTGGAACGATTCGTACAACGAAACGGTCTACGCCTTCGCCAACTCCATCAATACCGCCGAAGGTGGCACCCATATGGCCGGCTTCAAGGCGGCTCTGACCCGCACCATCAACAGCTACATCTCCACGGCGAACCTGCCCAAGGAGCTGAAAGACCTGACCATCACCGGCGACGACAGCCGGGAGGGGCTGACCGCGGTGATCTCGGTGAAGCTCCCCAAACCCCAGTTCGAGGGCCAGACCAAGACCAAACTGGGCAACTCGGAGGTCAAGGGCCACGTCGAGTCGATGGTCAATGACCGCCTTGGTGCTTATTTCGAGGAGAACCCGCAGGTCGCGAAAAAGATCATCCAGAAGGTGGCCGACGCCGCCAGGGCACGGGAGGCGGCCCGCAAGGCGCGGGAACTGACCCGGCGCAAGGGTGCCCTGGACTCGGGCAGCCTGCCGGGGAAACTGGCCGATTGCCAGGAGCGGGACCCGGCCAAGTGTGAGTTGTACCTGGTGGAGGGCGACTCCGCAGGGGGCTCTGCCAAGCAGGGCCGGGACCGGGCGTTCCAGGCGATCCTGCCCCTTCGGGGCAAGATCCTCAACGTGGAGAAAGCCCGGTTCGACAAGATGCTTTCCCACGAGGAGATCCGGGTCATCATCGCCGCCCTGGGAACCAGCATCGGCAGCGACGAGTTCGACGTCTCCAAGCTGCGCTACGGCAAGATCCTGATCATGACCGACGCCGATGTGGATGGAGCCCATATCCGTACGCTGCTCCTGACGTTCTTCTACCGGCAGATGCGGGAGCTGATCGAGCGGGGCCACATTTTCATCGCCCAGCCGCCGCTGTACAAGGTCTGGAAGGGGAAGGACGAGGCGTACCTGGCCAACGACCAGGAGCTGACCGCGTACGTGATCCGCAAGGCGACCGAAGGGAAGGAAGTGGAGATTCCGGCGGCAGGCCGAACCTGGTCCGGCACCGAACTGCACCACCTGCTCCAGGACCTGATCGATTACGACCACCTCCTGGAGACCATGGGGCGCTACGGGGTCGGACGCCGGGTGGTGGAAACGCTGCTGGAGGTCCCTGAATCCCGGAGCCGGGAGTTCTTTGAAAGCAAGGACAACCTGGACAGCCTGGCCAAGGCGTTCGTCGAGCACGGCCACGAGGTCCAGGCGGTAGACAAGCGCCAGGAAACCGATCTCTACGGAATCGATCTCCGTTCCACGGACCAGCACCGCAAGCGGTTCCGGGTGAACTTTGAGACCGCGCAGATGGTGGAGATGCGTAAGCTGCGCCACCTGCAGGAAACGGTCCGGATGCTGAACGACCCGCCGATCCTGGTCCGTCTTGGTGATGAAGAGGTATCGATCGGATCCAAGGAGGAACTCCTGGCCCACCTCATGGAGGCGGGCAAAAAAGGTCTCCATATCCAGCGCTACAAAGGTCTGGGCGAGATGAACCCGGGCCAGTTGTGGGAAACCACCATGGACCCGGCCAAGCGCCGTGTCCTGGAAGTGCAGATCGAGGATGCAGCCGAGGCGGACACGCTGTTCTCCATCCTCATGGGTGACGCGGTTGAGCCCCGGCGCCAGTTCATTGAAGATAATGCCCTGGACGTCCGCAACCTGGACATCTGACCCGGGACCCAACCCTAAGGCGCGAGAAGAAGAACTATGGATGCACTTGACCGACAGCTACCGATAAGCATCGAAGCGGAGATGAAACGATCCTACCTGGATTACGCCATGAGCGTGATCGTGGGTCGGGCTCTCCCCGACGTCAGGGACGGCCTCAAGCCGGTTCACCGCCGGGTGCTGTACGCCATGTACGACACCAGCAACACCCACGACAAGCCGTACAAGAAATCTGCCCGTACCGTCGGTTCGGTCATCGGCCGCTTCCACCCCCACGGCGACACCGCGGTGTACGACACCATCGTCAGGCTGGCCCAGGACTTCTCCATGCGGTATCCGATGGTGGACGGCCAGGGCAACTTCGGCTCGGTGGACGGCGATCGTGCGGCTGCCATGCGGTACACCGAGATCCGGCTGCAGAAGCTGGCCGCACAGATGCTCCGGGACATCGAGAAGGAAACCGTTGAATTCCTCGACAACTACGACGGCTCGGAAAGTGAGCCGGCGGTCCTGCCGGCGGCGATACCCAACCTGCTGGTGAACGGTTCCGACGGTATTGCCGTCGGCATGGCAACCAAGATACCCCCTCACAATCTCGGGGAAGTGATCGATGCCATCAAGCTGATCATCGAGAACCCGGCCGCCGGTCTCGCCGAGATCCTGGAACTGCTGCCTGGCCCCGACTTCCCTACCGCAGGCTACATCTACGGCCGGGCCGGCATACACCAGGCCTACGCCACCGGCCGGGGCCGGGTGATCATGCGGGGCAAGGCGGAGATCGAACCCTGGCCGGGAAAGAAGGACCGGGAACGGGTGATCATCAGGGAACTGCCGTACCAGGTCAACAAGGCCCAGCTGGTCAAGGATATCGCCGGCCTGGTCAAGGACAAGAAGATCGAAGGCATCAGCGACATTCGGGACGAGTCGGATCGGGACGGTATCCGGGTGGTGATCGAGGTCAAGCGGGGGGAGAACGCCAACATCCTCCTGAACCAGCTGTTCAAGTTCACCAAGCTGCAGTCCACCTTCGGGATCAACTCCCTGGCCATCGTCAACGGCCGCCCCGAGACCTTGCCGGTGCGGGACATGCTGAAACATTTCATCGACTTCCGGAAGGAAGTGGTGGTCCGCCGCACGATGTTCGATCTGCGCAAGGCGGAAGACCGGGCCCATATCCTTGAAGGTCTCAAGATCGCCATCGATAACCTGGACGAGGTCATCAAGCTGATACGGGGGTCCAAGACGCCCCCGGAAGCCAAGGTCGGCCTGAAGAGCCGGTTCGAATTCAGCGACCGGCAGGCCCAGGCGATCCTGGACATGCGCCTGCACCGCCTCACCGGCCTCGAGCGGCAGAAAATCATCGATGAATACGAAGAGATCATCAAATTGATCACCAGCCTCAAGGAGATCCTGGCCAGCGACACCCTGCAGTTCAAGATCATCGTGGACGAGCTGGACGAGATCAGGCAGCAGTTCGCCGATCCCCGCCGCACCGCTATCGTTGACAGCGAGGAGGAGATCTCCCTGGAGGACCTGATCCAGGAAGAGGACATGGTGATCACCGTCACCCGCACCGGTTACGTCAAGCGCACCGCGCTGTCGGAGTACCGGGCCCAGAAGCGGGGAGGCAAGGGCCGCAAGGGCATGACCCCCAGGGCCGAGGACATGGTGGACACTTTGTTCGTCGCCTCCACTCACGACTACATCCTGGTGTTCACCAGCGCCGGCAAGATGCACTGGTTGAAGGTCTACCGCATCCCCGAGGTCGGCGCCGACGGCAAGGGCAAGGCGCTGGTCAACCTGATCCAGATCGGACCGGGCGAAACCGTGGCGGCCATACTGGCGGTCCGGGACTTCGAAGACGATCGCTATGTGGTGCTGTCCACCCGCCGCGGCTTCATCAAGAAAACGGCGCTGTCGGCATTCAGCAACCCCCGCGCCGCCGGCATCATCGCCATCAATATCGAAGAGGGCGACGAGGTCCTGTCCGCAGGAATGTCCGACGGCAACAGCGAGATCTTCATCGCCACCGCCTCCGGGAAGTCGATCCGGTTCAAGGAGACCGACGTCCGGCCGATGGGGAGGACCACCCGGGGTGTCATCGCCATCCGTTGCGCCAAGACCGACCGCCTGGTGGCGATGGAAATCCTGTCCGGCAAGCCGGACATCCTGACGATTTCCTCAGGCGGGTACGGCAAGAGGACGGATCACACCGAATACCGCACCCAGGGTCGCGGTGGATCCGGAATCCTGAACATGCGCACCACCGAGAAGATCGGAGAAGTGGTGGCCAGCATGGAAGTGCATGAAACCGACCATGTCATGATCGTCACCGCCCAGGGCAAGATCATCCGGATGGATATTGCCGGGGTCAGCCGGATCGGCCGGGCGACCCAGGGTGTGCGGATGATCCAGCTGAACCAGGGCGATGCGGTTGTATCGGCCACCCGAACCAGCGAAGAGGAAGAGGAGAACGGCGAATGAAATTTTTTATCGATACCGCCAACGTGGAAGAAATCCGGGAGGCTGCCAGCCTGGGAATCCTGGACGGCGTCACCACCAACCCGAGCCTGGTGGCGAAAGAGGGCCGTGATTTCCACCAGGTCCTGAGGGAGATCTGCAGCATCGTCAACGGTCCGATTTCCGCCGAGGTCACCGCCCTGGATCGTGACACTATGCTGGAGCAGGGCCTGGAACTCGCCAAGATCCATCCCAACATCACCATCAAGGTCCCGCTGACCAAGGACGGCCTGCAGGCCTGCAGGGCGCTGCGTGAGAAGGACATCAAGGTCAACGTCACCCTGTGCTTCTCACCGTCCCAGGCTCTCATGGCTGCCAAGGCCGGGGCGAGCTTCATCAGCCCGTTCGTCGGCCGGCTGGACGACATCTCCCATGAAGGCATGGATCTGATCCGGCAGATCCGGATCATCTACGACAACTACGGCTTCGATACCGAGATCCTGGCCGCCTCCATCCGCTCCCCGATGCATGTGGTGGAGTCCGCCATGGCCGGGGCGGATGTGGCCACCATTCCGTACAAGGTGGTCATGCAGTTGATCAAGCACCCGCTCACCGACAGCGGCCTCGAAAAGTTCATGGCCGACTGGAAGAAAATGAAATCCTGAGGGGACCATGGAACCGAAACGACTGGCAGAGCTGCGAAGACGGTACGAAGACTCCCGAAAAGGTGGAGGCGAGGCCAGGATCGGGAAGCAGCACGCGGCGGGCAAGCTGACGGCCAGAGAGCGGATCGACGCCCTCCTGGATCCAGGTTCCTTCGAGG
>CALZKF010000151.1 GCA_945787955.1 uncultured Acidobacteriota bacterium
GCGAGTCCCGGGAAGCGTTCCAGCGCTTCATCCTGGAGATCCACAACCTGGACCTAACCGGGTGGGAGCAGGCCGGCTACTGGGACGATTCCTACCGGCCGTTCACCTGGTTCCAGGATGGAGAGGTGCTGTCCTCGGTCTGTATCTATTCCCTGCCGGCGGTGATCGATGGCCGCAGGACGAAGTTGGCCCAGATATCCGGCGTCGGAACCTTGCCGGCCTACCGGCGTTGCGGCCTGAACCGGGAACTGACCGCCATCGGGTTGCAGTGGGCGGCGGATGAACATGATGGTGTATTCCTGTTCTCCGATGAAGATGCGATACCGTATTACGCACATTGCGGATTCACCGCGATGGACGAGCATCTGCCGACCCTCCCTGTCAATCCGCTGCCGAGGCGCGGTGGCGCCGTGCGGATGAACTCCGCCGACAAACATGACCGGGAACGGATCTACGACTACGCGCAGAAAACATCTCCGGTATCCGGCAGGTTCACCGTCATGAGTCCGCGGCTTTTCATGTTCCACGCCATGTATACGCTGCAGCGCAGGATATGGGAGATTCCCGAACTGGACTGCCTGGTCTGCTTCCGGCGGGAAGGAGACACGCTGATGATCTACGACATCCTGGGTGAGTCGATACCGACTCTGGACCGGTTATACCCGTACATCAGCGCGGAAACCGACCGGCTCGTGGAATTCCATTTCAACCCCGACCGCCTCGGTCTCGGTGACACCGGCCGTCGCGAACTGTTGGGCAACAACCTGTTCGTGAAACCGGGGTTCCCCGTGGACGATCCGGTTTTTCCGTATACTTCAAGAGCATGAATAATCCTGAGGATCCGCAAATCATTCCAAACGAACGCCACGACCCGGAATTGTTGAAATGGTGGAACTGGAGCGACGCCAAAATAGTTGACTTGCCGCCGTCGGTGGAGCGATCCTTGTTCCGAGGTAGATAGTCATGGCCCATCACACCGTCAAGTCAGCTTATTCCAGCCTGGCGGATCGGCTCAACCGTCACCCCCAGGGGGCGCCGCCTTCCGACCTGCTGTTCAAGATCCTGAAAATGCTGGTCAGCGAGCGGGAAGCCGGGCTTGTGGCGCAGATGCCGATCAAGCCGTTCAGCCCGGAGAAGGCGGCCCGGATCTGGAACATGGACCTGCCTTCGGCCAGGAAGGTGCTGGAAGAGTTGGCGAGCCGGGCGATCCTGGTCGATCTTGAGCAGAACGGCCGGTCATGGTACGCCCTGCCGCCACCGATGGCCGGTTTCTTCGAATTTTCCATGATGCGTGTCCGGGACGATATCGATCAGACGGCGCTGAGCGAACTGTTCCACCAGTACCTCAACGTGGAGGAGGACTTCGTCCGGGACCTGTTCACCCGGGGCGACACCCAGTTCGGCCGAACCTTCGTCCATGAACCGGCGCTGTCCGAGGAAAACGCCCTGCATGTCCTGGACTACGAACGGGCCGGCGAGGTCGTCCGCAACGCCTCCCGACGCAGTGTCGGGATGTGCTACTGCCGGCACAAGGCGGACCACCTCCAGCGCGCCTGCGACGCGCCGATGAACATCTGCATGACCTTCAACCACACCGCGGCGTCACTGGTGAAACACGGCCACGCCCGGGAAGTGGGCGAGAGCGAGTGCCTCGACCTGCTGCAGGAAGCCCGGGACCGTTCCCTGGTGCAGTTCGGCGAGAACGTGCAGGAAGAGGTCAACTTCATCTGCAACTGTTGCGGCTGTTGTTGCGAGGCGATGATGGCGGCCCGCCGGTTCGCCATCCTGAACCCGGTGCACACCACCAACTTCATCCCTGTATTGGACCTGACCGACTGTAACGGATGCGGCCGCTGCGTCAACGCCTGTCCGGTGGAGGCGATGACCCTGATCTCCGCAAACCAACCGGACAAGCCGAAGATGAAGCAGGCCAGGCTGGACGAGGAGCTCTGCCTCGGTTGCGGCCTCTGCGTCCGCGCCTGCAACAAGGACAGCATTTGCCTGCAGTCTCGACCCCAGCGTGTTCTGACCCCGGTGAACGGCACCCACAAGGCATTGGTCATGGCGCTTGAACGGGGCAAGCTGCAGAATCTGATTTTCGACAACAGGGTATTGTGGAGTCACCGGGCTATGGCGGCGTTCCTGGGAGCGATCCTGAAATTGCCGCCGGTGCAACGGACGCTGGCCGGCAAGGAGCTCAAGTCCAGGTATATCGAGACCCTGATCGAGCGGTTCGGGAACTGAGCCGAATCCGGTTGTTTTCTCCGCCTTCGGGATGCTACCCTCCTGCCGTTCAGTCGTCAGAACGACTTCTTCCCATGGAGAGGGGCAATTCAATGAATTCGAAAGCAAGGATCTTTGTTCTTATAATCCTGCTGGTCGGCCTTGCGGGCTGCAGCGGGCCGGCGGAGGAGGCTGTTGAGGCCGTGGAAGAAGCTGTTCAGGAGGCGGTGCTGACGCCGGACCAGCATGTGGCGGAAATGGAGGCGATGTGCGCCGACGCCGCCGAGGCGATGACGGCCCGTCAGGCCGAAGCGAGCCTGTTCGACCGGGTCGGCGGCCGTGAAGGGATCCACCGGATGGTGGCCGATACGGTAGCCCGGCACCAGGTCAACGAAACGATCGTGCACACCATGGAAGGGGTGGACCCTGAGCACCTCATCAGCCAGGTTACCGATTTCCTGGTAGTTGCAAGCGGCGGTGAGGGTGAATACATCGGCAGAGATATGGTGGAGGCCCACGCCCACTTGAGTCTCTCCAACGCCGAGTTCCTGGCCGCCGGCGGCGATCTGGGAGCGGCCATGGACGCCGCCGGTTGGGGCGAAGGCGAGAAGCAGGAACTGCTGTGTGCATTCGTCGGTCTTCGCAGCCAGGTGGTGGCGGAATAACAACAATCCGAATCGATGGTTTCGGGGAATAGAACAAAGTGTCGATCAGGTATTGGGTTCAACCGGAGCGAAGAAGAATATGCACCGAAATAGTCGGTGATTTCACCTCTGAAGAGATCCGGGAGACCATCAGCAACTCATTGACGGACCCTGATTGCGGTCCTGGCTTTCACATTCTTTCAGATCATCGCCGTATCGGTGAGCCGATCAAAACCGCCGAGCTGAAGCAGATGCTGGGATTCCTGGCGTCCTTCCGGGACAAACTCCGCGGAACCCGCTGGGCGATCGTAACGATCAAGCCGGCATCGCTGGGGATGATGAACATGCTGGCGGTCATGGCGAATGACCTGCCGTTGGAAGTCCGGGTGTTTCAATCGAAGAAAACGGCGGAGCTCTGGCTGGACCAGTCGGCGCAGGAGCGTTAAGAACCTGAAACGTTTCATCCTGATCGGCCACCTGCCGGCCCACCGGGCCGGCAGCTGATGGACACCCTGAGCCACGCATTGTGGGGCATGGGCCTGTTCGGTTACCGCCGGTACCGGTGGATGGCTTTCCTGGTCGGCGCACTGCCGGACCTGCTGGCGTTCGGCGTCCTGTTTTTGGTTCGGCTGGCAGACGGCAGCCTGTCCGTGGGGAAACCGGATCTGGCCTCCATCCCCGCCTGGACATTCGCGGTGTACGACGTCACCCACAGCTGGGTGGTGGCAGGCGCGGTGATCGTGCTGGTATGGAGGTTGAACCGGGAAGTCGGCTTCGTGCTGCTGGCCTGGCCGATGCACATCCTGCTGGATGTCCCTTTCCATTCAGCGGATTTTTTCCCTACGAAGATGTTCTGGCCTCTCACCGATTTCCATATCGACGGCATCCCGTGGTCGTCGCCTCTGATCTGGTTCCCCAACCTGGCGGGACTTTTGATTTTGTATGGTTACCGCTGGAGGCGGGGAACGAAACGCCGCCACCCTGGAGGGGAATGACCGATGAAAAGAACCACGATAAGCCTGGGGCTTTGCATCAGCCTGACGGGGACTGTCGGCGCCGGCTGACCTCACCATCCGGAACGGCTGTGCCGTGTTTCTGAGACAGTGAGGCATAATCGGATCATGAAAAAAATCGACTACAAGAAAGAGCTCAAGGAGTTCTATGGGCCCAAGGCCGGCAAGGTGGTGGAGGTCGATCTCCCGGCCATGAACTTCCTGATGGTGGACGGTCAAGGCGACCCCGGCACCGGCGAACAGTTCGGCCCTGCGGTGGAGGCGCTGTACGCACTCTCTTACGCCCTTAAATTCATGATCAGGAAAGGGGAGCAACAGCTGGACTACGGCGTCATGCCCCTCGAAGGGTTGTGGTGGGCCGACGACATGTCGAAATTCAGCGTGGAAGACAAGTCGTCGTGGAAGTGGACGGCGATGATCATGCAGCCGCAGCCGGTGACCGCCGGACTGGTAACGGAGGCGACCGGACAGGTCCGGACGAAAAAGAACCCGGCGTCGCTGTCTCTCGTGCGCTTCGATCGTTTCGCCGAGGGACCGGCGGCCCAGACCCTCCATGTCGGCCCTTTCGAGAACGAAGGACCGGCCGTCGAGGCGGTTCACCGGCATATCGATAAGAGCGGAGGCCGGATTGCCGGCAAGCACCACGAGATCTATCTCAGTGATATCCGGAAGGCGGCTCCCGAGAACTGGAAGACCATCATCCGTCAACCGTTTTCCTGACGGTCTGAACGGGGCATAATGACACCAGGAAATCTACCCCGGGAAGGATGGTGTCACATGAGAAGTTCAAGAATCGCGTTGGGATCGGGAGTCGTGGCCGTTGTTGCCGTTCTGCTGTTTTCCTCGTCCCTGTTCGTCGCCTCAGGCCAGACCGGAAAGTCGACCCTGTCGACAAAAGACGTGGTCATGATGCGGTGCAACACCACGGATGAGGTTTTCAGCGCCACCGGATACCAGGGCAATTCCGGTACGCCCTCGAAGCGGTCGAACAACTGCTCCGAGAACATCTCCCAGCTCATGAAAGAAGGTTTCGCGATTCGGGATATCGGCCATTACGATATGGAAAAGGCAGGTTATGTCGTAATTACCCTGGTGAGGTGACGGAGCGATGACACAGGCACAAAACGACGGCAAGGTTGACTACATCGAATTCTCCGTGGATGACATCGAAGCGGCCAAACAGTTTTACCGGGCGGTGTTCGGTTGGGAGTTCACCGACTTCGGGCCGGAATACACCGCCTTCACCGATGGCCGGGTCACAGGAGGTTTCCGCTCGGATCAGAAGCCGGCGCCCGGTGGCCCTCTTGTGGTCATCTACGCCCTGAACCTGGAGGCGATGGAAAAGAGCGTCCGGGAGCATGGCGGCATCATCGTTCAGGAAATATTCAAGTTCCCAGGCGGCCGCCGGTTCGAATTCAAGGACCCGGGAGGGAACACGCTTGCGGTCTGGTCCGACGTGTGAGCCCGCATAGGGCAGCGTCGATCTGATGGAAACGATTTCGATCCCTGAAGCCCGCCGGCTGGCCCTGGCCCGGGCCGGCCTGTTGAAACCGGAATGGACCGCTATGCCGGCAGGTGCGAAGGGCAGCGGCAAGCGGGCCCGTGACGCGGCCCACCGGGTCATAGGCCGGTTCGGATACCTGCAGTTGGATACGGTCTCCATCGCCGGGGCCCGCAGCCACGCCATCCTTCTGCTTTCACGGCTGGCAGGCTTCGATCCGGCTCTGGCCGAGGAACTGCTCCAGCCTGGGCAGCCGCTGTTCGAGTACTGGGGCCACGAGGCGAGCTGGATGCCGATGGAGCTGTACCCGGTTTTCGGGTTTCGACGCCGGGCGCTGCGCCACCATCCCTGGTGGGGAAACATCGTCGGAGCGCATCCGAAGGAAGCGCGCACCTTGCGCCGCCGGATCCGGGAGGAAGGGCCGCTGCGATCCCTGGACATGGAGGGCCAGGGCAGCCGTGGCTGGTGGGACCTGAAAATCATGAAGAAGATCGCCACGGCGCTGTGGTCCTCGGGGGAACTGGCGGTACGTGAGCGCAAGAACTTCCAGAGGACCTACGACCTGGCGGAACGGGTCATCCCCGGGAACGTTCTCGACGCCAGGGTGCCGGAGAGGGAGGCTGTTCCCAGGCTGTTGCTCCTGGCTCTTGAGGGGCATGGCTGGGCCACCACCGGGACTCTCTGTCGCACCTGGCGTTTGAGCAATATGAAGGAGAAGATCGACCGGGCTTTGCGCCGATTGCAGGCCGAAGGGGAGATCCTGCCCTGCGCCCTGATCCGGGAGGACGGCGGTCGAACTGCAGGATGGATCCGTCCTGCTGATCTCGAATTGGCGGACCGGCTGAACAGGATCCGGCCAGGGAGCGATCACGGTGTCCTGCTTTCCCCTTTCGACCCGGTGCTGTGGGACCGGGACCGGGTGCGGATGCTGTTCGATTTCGACCAGATCCTGGAGGTTTTCAAGCCGGCGAGCCGGCGGATCTATGGTTACTACTGTCTGCCGGTGCTGGCCGGCGCCCGGCTGGTGGCCCGGGTCGATCTCAAGGCCGATCACCAGGCAGGACGCTTGCATGTGCTGTCGGCCAGGATGGAGCATCGGGACGGCAGAGAGCCTGCACGGTTCGCCCTCCACCGGTACGCATCCGCTTTGCAGTTGAAGGTGACCGGCGCTCAACCCTGATAAGATTTCCCCATTATGAATGAAATGTGGAGCCTTGAAGGTCGAACCGCCCTGGTTACCGGCGGATCCCGGGGGATCGGCGCCGCCACCGCCGTCGCACTGCTGGAGCGGGGGGCGACAGTGCTTATCGTGGCCCGGGGCGAGGAGCAGATCGAGACGGCGTTGTCCGGCTGGCGCGACGCCGGATTCGAGGCCTATGGCCTGGCGGCCGACGTGACCGCAAGCGAAGACCGGGACCGTATCTTCCACCGCGTCCGGGAACTCTGGGACCGGCTGGACATCCTGGTGAACAATGTCGGCATCAATATCCGGCGGAAAATGGTGGAGTACTCCCGGGAGGAGTACGAGATCATACTGGGTACCAACACCGACTCCGCCTTTCGGATGTGTTCCGATGCCTGGCCGCTCCTCAAGAAGTCCGGCGCCGGATCGGTGGTCAACATCCTGTCGGTGGCCGGCCTGACCCACGTACGCACCGGCGCGCCGTACGCCATGAGCAAGGCGGCGCTGGTGCAGATGACCCGCAACCTGGCGGTGGAGTGGGCGGAGGATCGTATCCGGGTCAACGCTGTGGCGCCGTGGTACACCCGGACCGAGATGGTGGAGTCCCTGCTGCAGAACGACGCCTACCGCAAGGAAGTGCTGGACCGCACTCCGATGAGCCGCATAGCCGAGCCGGAAGAGATCGGGTCGGTGGTGGCGTTCCTGTGCATGCCGGCGGCGTCCTACGTCACCGGGCAGTGCATCGCCGTGGATGGAGGGTTCACCGTCCATGGGTTCTAGAGGCCGATGACGATATGGGTTGACGCCGACGCCTGCCCCCGGCCGGTCAAGGAGATCCTGTACCGGGCGGCGGAGCGGGTGCAGGTGGAACTGGTGCTGGTGGCCAACCGGCCGCTCTACACTCCGCCGTCCCGATTTATCCGCAGCATGAAGGTCGGCGCCGGATTCGATGTGGCGGACCGTCATATCGCCGATGCGGTACAGTCGGGTGACCTGGTGATCACCGCCGATATCCCCCTGGCCGCCGACGTGGTGGACAAGGATGCCATCGCACTGAACCCCCGGGGAGAGCTGTACACCGAAGACAACATCAAGGAGCGGCTGGCCATGAGGGACCTGATGGATCAGCTGCGCAGCACCGGCATGGAGACCGGCGGCCCTCCCGAGTTTTCGAAGAAGGATCGTATGACGTTCGCCAACGCCCTGGATCGGATCCTGGCGCTGCGGTAGTGTCCCGGTTCGGGGTTACAATGCTCCTACCATGTATATT
>CALZKF010000152.1 GCA_945787955.1 uncultured Acidobacteriota bacterium
CAGCAATACCCTGCTGACCAGCGCACTGAACACGATCGAGCCGCCGGACAATCTCAGCGAACTCCAGGGCATCAGCCTGGTGAACGCCGTTTACGGCCGCCGGCAGCTGGAGCGGGCGGCGACCCTGTTCTGGCTGAACCACTTCAACAATGACTATTCCAAGCTACGGCCGATCTTCAACGTCTACGCCGACGGCAACCGCCGCAACCTGGAGACTGTGACCCTGCTGTATGCGGAAATGGAAGAGTTCCGGAATTACGCCTTCAACGGCAACTTTCGGGACATCCTGGAGGCGTCCGCCCTCAGCCCGCCGATGATCGTGTACCTGGACACCCACCTGAGCACCAAGGGCAAGCCGAACGAAAACTACGCCCGGGAGGTGCTGGAGCTGCACACCCAGGGCGTCAACGGCGGTTACACCCATCACGAGATCGATGAGCTGGCAAGGATTTTCACCGGCTGGAAGGTCTGCAAACACCATCGCACCCAGGTGAACGTTCCAAACGGGCTCTGCCACCCGGCCGGCACCCTGGACACCGAAGACGAGTGGGTCGGGGAATGGGTGCGGCACTTCACCGTTTCGAACCATGATTGCGAGGAAAAAGTATTGTTCCCGGGGAGCGCCTATGAGGCGGTGATCCCGGACACCTGTGATTACAGCGATCCCCTCAACCCGGTGTCCACCCTGGCCGGGATGGACGATGTCTACCTGGCCATGGACGCCCTGGCGGACCATCCGTCCACGGCGACGTTCATTTCCACCAAGCTGCTGCAGCGGTTCGTCACCGAAAATCCGACCCAGGCCATGATCGATGCGGTGGTGGCGGAATGGGACAACACCGGTAACCCTGCAGGCAGGGGGGATCTGCGGGAGGTGCTGCGCACCGTCTTGAACCTGGCTGAAACCCGGGACCCGGCTTTCATCGCAGGGAAGGTCAAGGATCCGTTTGAACATGTAGCATCCGCCTTCCGGGCGACCCGGGGCAAGACCAACGGGTATTCCACCGTCCGGAACTACCTGGTGCGGATGCAGCATCTATATCACCAGAACCCTGTGCCCACCGGATGGCCGGAGATGGGAGGGGACTGGCTCGATACCAACAACCTTCTGGAACGGCAGAACTTCGGACTGGATCTGACCAGCAAGACCGGCTCCACATTCGGGACCGACCTGATCACCCTCCTCCAGGACAACGGCATCTCCACCGCACAGGGTAACGCTGAGGGCATTGTCGATTTCTTCTCCGACGCGTTGTACGGCGGAGCCTTGGCCCCGTCCGAGCGGCAGGCGGCTGTCGATTACCTGAGCACCGACGACAACGGTGTCGTCTCGAACTACACCACCGCCCGGATCCGGGAAACCGTCGGGTTCATGATGGGCTTTGCCCAGTACACCGAGCAATAGGGGGCATGCCATGAAACGACTGATCCACGCGGACCATTCCCGGAGAACTTTCCTTCGCGGCGCCGGCCTGACACTGGCCGGTTTCGGGCTGCATTCCCTGTTCCCCACCCCGTTCCTGCGCCATGCCATGGCGGCGGCGGGTGACTCGAAGTTCATGTTCATCTTTCTGCGGGGCGGGAACGACGGACTCAACGCGGTCATACCCCACGGCGACGCCGACTACAACACAACCAACCGGCCGACGTTGTATATCTCCCCCGGCAATGCGGTCGATCTGGGCAACGGATTTGCCTCCCTCCATCCGGCCCTGTCCGACCTGATGGACCCATTCAATGCCGGTGACCTGGCGATCCTCCACCGGGTCGGGTACGCCAACTCGTCCCACTCCCACTTCGACGGCCAGCGGATCTGGGAGAATGGAGATCCATCCCAGAAGCACCTGTTCGAAGGCTGGCTGTACCGCACCATCCAGGCGACCGCCATGGATCAGGGCATGGACCTGCCGGTGATGAGCGTCCAGGGAGTCCAGCCGACTATCCTGCGAGGGGACACAAGCTATGTCAACGTCGCCAACCCGGACACCTTCGACTACCTGCACTCCGACCCGAAACGGTCCAAGTACGCTTCCGCCTGGAGGGGCCTGTTCCAGGATCTCTCAGGCCTGGAGCCGTACCGGCCGCTGTTGAGCGACGCAGGCCTCAAAATGGTGGACACCCTGGACGAGTACCGCTCCTGGGACCAGCAGAACTGGGATCCGAAGGATCCGGACACCGGCTGGTCGCTGTTCCCGGTAAGTGACCTGACCAACCCGGACGACCCCGGGGGCCCTAACGGAAAGAAGTTCTCCACCACCTCGTACAATTTCTTCCGGTCACTGAAGGTGGCGACCCTGGCGTTCCTGGAAGACGCAGGCTCGACCAACAACGGCACCCGGATCACCGGACTGGAGCTGGGCAGCTTCGACACCCACACCAACCAGGGTAATCAGAACGGCACCCAGCCGAACCTGTTGAACTGGTTGGGGTACGGCCTGAAGTCGGTACGCGTCGCCCTGTCAGGCGCCGCCACCGACCCCCGGAACTACCCGTCGGTCTGGAACGACACGGTGGTGGCCACCATGTCCGAGTTCGGGCGGACCAGCAAGGAGAACGGCAGCCTGGGCACCGACCATGCCAACGCCTCCTGCATGTTCATGGAAGGCGGCCCGGTCACCGGCGGACTGTACAACCTGGACGGATCCACCTGGCCGGCCGGCACCATGTTCGACATCAACGGTCGCTACGTATCGCCGCGGACCGATTACCGGTCGATTTTCTGGGAGATCATGCGGGACCATATGGGGGTCGCCCCTGGCTCCCTGGAGACCGTCTTCCCCGGGTACACCGCCGCCGGACTGGTTGCCCAGGAGCCGGGTATTATCCAGATCTGACCTGCCGCCAGGATCGGTTCAAACCGTCCTCTGTTGAGGACGTTCAGAATCGAAATACGCTTGAATACTGCATTATTTCTCATGGCACCGCGGTTGCAATTCCAGCAACACGGAGGTTCGCCATGAACAGGACAAGGATCGCTGCCAGCCTATTCTCTCTCTTGATTCTGGTGCTGCCGGGTGCGGCGGCCGACGACGGGAGCGCTGCACGGACCCGGCCGAATCGAGATCGGCAGGACAGGCCCCAGGTACGGAAGCCGGCCGACAGGCAGGTTCCCGAGAGCCTGGTCATTCCAAGGCGGGAAGTAGTCCCACCCACCGGTCACCGGCACACAGGATCCGATGAGCTTGCGCTGCAGGCCGACCGGGCTGCAAGGCGGATGGCGGAGGAACTGGCCTCGAAAGAAGGCTGGGTTGAGTATTACAGGGTCGGCTGGTTCCGGGGCATGAACCGGGCATTGAACGATCGTTCTCTCGGTGACTGGGACCGCATCCAGGGATTCGAAGCCGGTGTTCGGGATCGCGACGCCCGCCGGACAGGCCTGGACCTGGGCCGAACCCGTGCGGATGAAATGGCTGTAGCGGCTGCCGCTGAACAGGTCGAGGCGCAATTCAGTGATCTGAGCCGTGACCCGCAGTTCGACCCTCGAGCCGTAGCTCCCCGGTTCCGGGCCGAAGGTGTGTTTGCACAACGGCCGGATCCCGATGCTCTCTTCCTGGAGGCGCCGGTGTTGTCCCTGGCGGTGTTCGCCAACCGGGACCGGCGAGAACGGTTCCGCCGGGGTTTCGACAGCTGGGACGTCGACCCCGACCGGCTCCGCAAAATGGACCGCTTCGAGCAGTTCCACAATCGTGACTGGGCCGATCCGGCCCGGGCGTTCAGGCTGTGGAAACGGTCTCCCCGCAACGGCGCCATGATCCGGCGGATGGATGAAGCAGACCGTATCCGGTTCCGGGAAAGGTTCCAATCGTCATTTTCCGCCTGGTTGACCAGGCTCTATGACAGGTTCCAGGAGCCGGCGTTTGCCGATGGGTTCGATGACGGCTGGGAATACGGCGTATGGATGCGATATGAGCTCAGTTTCCAGGAAGGGTTCGCCGACGGCTTCGACCAGGCCGTTCGGTCGGCCGCCGAGGCGGCATTTACCAGGAACTGGGACCGGGCCTTCGGGCGTTTCTATGAAGCGTCATTCGATGAATGGATGAGCTCCGTCCGCCCTGCCATCGTCGAGCTGCATCTCGAGGATGGAGACCGTAACGGCGTGTTCGAGCCTGGAGAGAACCTGGATGCGTTCTTCACCGTGGCCAACCTGGGAGGCGGTTCCGGTGAGCGGGACCTGAGCCTTAGAGGGCAGGTCCTGGACAGGACCCGGCGTCGAACCGTACGGTTCCAGGGCCGAGGTGTGTTGGAAATGGTCGAACCGCTGCAGGTCCGGATTGCCGGAGACGTGCCGGTCAGGACCCGGTCCAACCTGGTGCTGGAACTTGCCGGCGAGCGCATGGAGGCCGATCTGATTGTGGCCCGCCCGCTGCAGTTCGAGGACGGGTGGCGGATCGACAGCCGGGACGCTCTTCAGGGTGTCTCCGTTGTCGAAGTCGAGGTGGTCAACCGGTCACGCAAGCCGGTGGCTGGATCGGTGGGGATCGAAGGCGACTTCCGGATGGAGAACGACCTGGGCCGGATCGCAGCCGGAGAGACTCGAACGGTCCGGTTCCGGATGGACAATCTGGATCCGCTGGACATCCTGTCCGGCCAGCTTCAGGTCCGGTTTCAGGCTGCAGATTATGCCGTGGTCCACGATCGCCTCATGGTCCGGTTCCCGAACCTGGCGGTCGATCTTGCCAACGACGACATCGTCACCCTGATGCTTCGCTTCGCTTCCGACCGCAACGCACCGCGGCGGGATGTGGATCGGGCCAGGGCCCTGATGCTGGAACGGATGAAAGCGGACTGGCGGATCGCCGCCCGTGGACGGAGCAACCCGTACAAGCGCGATTTCCGTTCGCGGAACGATGAGACCGCCCTGGGTGAACTGGTGATGCGCTCAGCGGAGATACGTGGTCAGGTCACCCGGCCCGACGTCCTGGTTGCACTGGGCGACGATCTCACCGCCCTGTCCCGGGATCTGCCGGGCGCCCACCCGTTCCTGAGAAAGTGGTTCAGGAAACTGGCTGCCAAGATATAGGGAAGGGGGGACAGTCCCCGTTCGGGGACAGTCCCCCACCGTTTAACCGGCCGAGGCTTCCACAAGGATGATGGCGATGCCGATGATGGCGCCGCCTGCGATCGCTCCGGCGCAGAGCGTTTCCTGATTTTCGACCCACAGTTTGCGGGCCAGGCTCCCTTCCTTGTGGCGGTAGGCTTTCCCCAGAAGCCAGAACAGGATCGCCCCAAGCCCCATGCTCAGGCTGGTATGGAAGTTGATGACGAACGCCAGCCCGACGCCGACCGCGGACAGGGGGAACTTGTTCCGGGTCACCTTTTTGAGGATTTCGAACAGGATCCCCATGGCGCCGCCGATGAAGACGGCATAGCGGGCGGTCGGGTGCAGGAACGAAAGCCCTTTGGTCAGCACTTCGGCTACGGCTCGCCAGGCCTGGGCTCCCGGCATCGGAAGATCGTCCGACATCAAGTTGGCGGCATCGTAATGGATCATGGCGTAAAAGATCGGTATTGCGACGAAGGCGCCGGCGAAAATTCCCAGCACGTGGCCCATGGCCTGGTGCCGGGGCTTGCCGCCGAGCATGTACCCCGGCTTGATATCCATGAGCAGGTTGGAAGTGTTGCTGGCGACCTCGCCGGTAATCGCCGCGGTCATGACGTTGGTGGTGATTTTCCCAGGGGAGAGAATGCTGAAGGTAGTCTGTGTCAGGTAGCCCAGGGCGCTGGTCGGGGTGATCGATGTCAGGCCTGCAGACGTTGCCCCGATTGTGGCAAAGATGAACACCAGCGGGATGGCGATGATCCCCAGCCAGATTTCGATGCCGAAGAACTTCCAGGCCATCCAGACGATGAACGCTCCTACCAGCGGGATTCCGATGGCGGAAATTTTGCCGGGAAGTTCGATATGGCGCACCGGATCGACGATCCGTTCCCGCCTTCCCACCAGGCCCCGGAAAGCCTGAACGAACACCTGGGGCTTGGAGAAGAAGCCGAAGATCGCCGCCGTCGTCATCATGGAGACGCCGCCCCACATACCCCAGGTCAGGATGGCGCGGAAACCGGTGCCCTCGATAATGCCCTGCTGCATCGCCCAGGGCGCCAGGAAGCAATAGTTGATCACCGCACCCAGCAGCAGCGACATGCCGGCCCGGATCCCCATCAGCCCCCCGGTGGCGATCATGACGATGGAGGAATCCAGGTTGATGGTCAGGTCGGAGAGCTTGACCCCCCGGATCGACGGTGTAGAAAACTTGTAGAGCAGGTCACTCCAGTGGTTCGGCAGTTTCAGCCAGTGCAGGTGAACCAGACTCATCACCGTTTCGCTGCGCATCAGCTCGATCAGGGCCGACAGCCCGCCGGACATGGCCAGGATCTTCGCCTTGAACATCCCTTCACGGGCATCTTCGCCATGGAGGGCGTCCAGCACGACGCCGCAGGCCCGCCCTTCCGGGAACGGGTATTGCTCATCATTGATGAAGCGTCGTTTCAGCGGGAAAGCGAACAGGACACCCAGGATCGACAGGCTGATCATCCAGACGATGGTGACGCCGATCGGTATCAGCTTTCCGGTGATGATCATGTAGGCCGCAAGAGACGTCACCAGGGGTGCGGTCATGTATCCGGCGGCGGTGGCGATGCTCTGCATGGCGTTGTTTTCGAGGATAGTGATCTCCGAGCCGATGCCGATCCGGCCCATGACCTTGAACGCGGCGAACGCCATGATCACCGAGGTGATGCCGACCCCCAGGGTCCAGCCGGTCTGGATGCCGATGTACAGGTTGGTCAGGCTGAGAACCGATCCCAGCAGCATGCCGGTAAGGGCCGACCGCAGGGTCAGCTGGGGCATGTCGCCCTTCCAGACATTTTCCAGCCACCACTGGTCCTTCTGCTCCGGATTCATGGTGCGGACCTGTTCCTCGTTCAACTGGCGGATTGCCATGGACGCTCTCCTAAAAATGGGGACATTCCACTTTATCTTTTAATAGTTGTTTTCAAAGACTGAATCGCTGCAACTATTAAAAGATAAAGTGGAATGTCCCCATTTATGGAATCAAAATGGTGGATCCGGATGTCATGCGGGCTTCCAGATCGCGATGGGCCTGGGCGGCATTTTTCAGGTCGTAGGTCTGGCCGATGTGGGTGCGGATAGCCCCGGAACGGACCAGATCGAACAGTTCCGTGGACGCGGACAGCAGGTCTCCACGCCGGGCGATGTAGTGCGCAAGGGTAGGTCGGGTCAGGAACAATGAGCCCTTTCGCGCCAGGATTCCCGGATCAAACGGTGGGACCGGGCCGGACGACTGGCCGAAGCTGACCATGATCCCCATGGGAGCCAGGCAGTCCAGGGAATCGTGGAAGGTGTCCTTGCCCACCGAGTCGTACACAACCGGCAGACCGGCTCCACCGGTCAGTTCCCGGACCTTGTCCACGAAGCTCTCCCGGGAGTACACCACCGGGTAGCGACAGCCGTTGGCCCGGGCCAGGTCGGCCTTGTCGTCGCTGCCGACAGTGCCTATGACGGCGGCACCCAGGTGACTGGCCCATTGGCAGGCAATAAGACCGACACCGCCGGCCGCGGCGTGGATCAGGATCGTGTCCTCCGGACCGACCGGGTAGATCCGCCGCAGCAGGTAATGGGCGGTCAGGCCCTTTAGAAGGATTGCCGCCGCCTGCTCATCCGTGACGCCGTCGGGGACCGGCACCAGCAGATCCGCCGGGATCAGCTTGGCCTCGCTGTAGGATCCGGGGTGGAGCGGGTACGCAACCCGGTCTCCCGGCTGCAGATCGGCGACCCCTGCGCATCTCCAGGGGATACAGGCCGGAGCGATGGTAGGTATCAATGAAGTTAAGACCGATAGCGGTATGGCGCAGGAGGACCTGTCCCGGACCCAAGGTTCCAGGGTCCGCTTCCTCCCAGCGCAGAACCTCGGGTCCGCCGGTTTCGTGAATTCGGATGGCGTGGTTCATTGCAGCCTCAGGGCTCTTTGTAATGGTTGGCGAAGGCAAGAAGGATGTCGGTAGCGGTGATGATGCCGACCAGCTTGTCGCCCCTGGTTACCGGCAACGCGCCGATTTTCTTCCGGGCCATCATGGTGGCGGCCTTGGTGGCATCCTCATTAGGGCCGATGGTGATCACCCCGCGGCGCATGATGCTGCGGACCTTGCGTGGAATGACATACAGGGCGGTCTCGCCCTCCTCCTCCTGAACGCCCTGGCTGCGGCTCTTGGGCCCCAGCGCCTTGTACAAGTCCCGGTCGCTGACGATCCCGACCACCTTTTTGTTTTCGATAACCGGCAGGTGCCGGATCTTCTCGTAGTGCAGCAGGAAAAATACCCGATCGATCATGTCGTCCGGGCGGACGGTGTAAACCGAGGCCTGCATGAGCTCGAGTACTTTCATCTACCCTCCCCCGGTTCCGGCGAAGGCCGGTCCCTGGTACCGTGGACTGATAATATCATTGGCTCGATTCAGCTACCGGAGCCGGCGTGAATACCATCCCACAAGAGACCTCGGCGCTGACCCGCCTGGCGCTGCCGGTCGTGGTCACCCAGCTGGGCAACATGATGCTGTGGGTCGTGGATGTCGTCATGGTGGGGGCGGTCGGATATCAGGAACTCGGAGCAGCCTCACTGGGCCGCCTCATGGTCATGGGAGTGATGATGTTCGGCATGGGGGTGGTGCTGGGGATCGACCCGCCGATTACCCAGGCTCATGGCGCTGGAGACGGTGAGCGGATCGGCCGAACGGTTCAGAGTGGGCTGGTTCTGGCGATTCTGGTCAGTATCCCGATCGGTGTCGTCTGGCTGTTCACCGGGCCGCTTCTGGTCTGGACAGGTCAGGATGTCGGGCTCTCTGCCATGGCCCATGATTACGTCCTGGTGCAGCTGCCCCTGATCCCTTGCTTCCTGTTGTTCACCGTCCTGAGGCAATACCTGCAGGGCAGGGCGATCGTGTATCCGACTATGTGGATCGTTTTCCTGGGCAACGCCGTGAACGTCCTCGCCAACTGGCTGCTGATTTTCGGAAAATTCGGATTCCCGAAGCTTGGCCTGATCGGCGCCGGGGTCGCTACCTGCATTACCCAGGCCTGCATGCTGGCAGGGCTGGCCGCATGGATCTACCTGGGGCGCCTGCATGCAGGGGCCTGGACCGGATGGAGCCGCAGGGCCTGGGCCCCTTCGAGATTGAAGGAAATCATCGCCTTCGGGGTCCCGGTAGGCTTCCAGATCAGCCTCGAAATGTGGGCATTCGTTGCGGCAGCCTTGTTATCCGGCTGGATCGGGACCGTGGAACTGGCGGCCCACACCATCGTGATCAACATTGCGTCGGTCTCGTTCATGGTTCCCCTGGGCATTTCATTCGCCGCGGTGACCAGGGTAGGAAACCTGGTCGGCGAACGGGATGGCCCCGGGGCTCAGCGAGCCGCATGGGTTGCCTTCACCATGGGTGGCGGGGTCATGATTGTGTTCGCCGTACTGTTCATCGTGGCCCGTCATGCCTTGCCGACGATTTACGCCAGGGAACCTTCCGTGATCGCCCTGGCGGCCACTCTACTGCCGGTCGCAGCAGCCTTTCAGCTGTTCGACGGCTTGCAGGTTGTGGGAAGCGGCATCCTGCGGGGGATGGGCCAGACCCTGCCTGCGGCTCTGTTCAACCTGATCGGTTATTACGTGCTCGCCCTGCCCCTGGCGTATTGGCTGGCGTTCCCCATGGGAATGGGGTTGACAGGTATCTGGTGGGGGCTCTGTCTTGCCCTGGCATTTGTCGCCGTGCTGCTTGTGGTATGGGTGGCTGTCCGGGGACCCGGAAAGGTGGACGCCCGGGTCATTTAGCGGCAGGTCAGCCGCCCGTGGCGATCTGGCCCGGGTCGACGGCCTGGATCTGGAGCCTGCCACGATGTTCCCGGACCCGTCCGGTGACCGTTACCGTCTCACCCCGGTACCGGTCCGCCGGATCACCACCGAAGCGGCGGAAGTCGGCTTCCTTGATCACTACAGTCAGATACCGTTTGTAGTCGGTGTGGAAGTTTAAAAAGCTGATGCGGCCGTCAGCCTTGGTGTTGATCGTCCTCGCGGCAACGATCGTACCTCGCGCCGCCACTGCCAGGCCCTCGAACAGGACGGCCTCGTCATATTGAATCTTCCGGATGCGGCTCTCTGCCCAGAGTCCGCGACCGGCGTTCCGCGCTTCGATTTCCGCCTCGACCAGCCGCTCCCTGTTTGAGAGGGGGAACTCCAGGAAGGCGAAGCCGTAACCGTTCCGGATCAGTTCCAGGTTCAGGAGATCACCGTTTTCAAGAAGCACATAACGCAGCAGGCGGCCGTAATGGTCCCGGTCCTGGTTCAGAGGGTCTGGCGTCAGGACGACCGATCTGCCTTCGACCTTCTCGCGGACGAACAGGGTGGCCTCGAGGGCAAACGGTTCCGGCTCTCCGGTCTTGTAATTCATCTCCGGTGTATCGACTCCCAGGAGCCTGACGTTCTCGTTCCTGCCTGCCAGCTCGACGACGACGGTATCGCCGTCCCGGACCTGGATCACCCGGACCGAATCCCCGGGAGGCGCCTCGGCGGAATTACAGGCGCCGGCGAAAAGCAGAGCGGCGGCCAGAAGAATCACCCGGCGTTGGCGGTGTCCAATCATTACAGGAACAGGTAGTGCAGGATCCAGTAGATCACTGCAGCCAGCCCGAAGGAAACGGGCAGTGTGACGACCCAGGCGGAAACGATGCCGCGCATGACCCGCAGATCCAGGGCGGCCAGTCCCCGGGCCAGGCCGACGCCGATCACCGAACCGACCAGGGTGTGGGTTGTGGAGATCGGCAACCCGAGCTTGGTGCAGAGCAGGACGGTGGAGGCGGCTGCGAACTCGGCGCTGAACCCCCGTGACGGAGTCAACTCGGTGATCCGCTCGCCGATGGTTCCCATGACCCGGTAACCCCAGGTCGCCAGGCCGACGACGATGCCGATCCCGCCGAAGGCGAGGATCCAGGCCGGCACACCGACCTGGCTGGCGATTTCACCGGTCGAGAATACGGCCCAGATACCGGCCAGGGGACCGATGGCGTTGGCGACGTCATTGGCGCCGTGTGCGAAGGCGACGTAACAGGCGGTCATGACCTGCAGCCATCCGAAGTGACCTTCCACATACGAGAACCGTTTCTTCCGCTTTCGTTCGGTGCCGTTGCCGGTGGCCTTCAGGATGAAGAACACCACCAGGCCGAACAGGAACCCGAGCAGGGCGGCGGCGACGGTTGCCTTGGTCATGGACAGGTCGGTGAGGAACTCGAATCTCGCCTTCTTGAGCCCCTTGTAGATCATGGACAGAGTCAGAATGAAAATAACCAGGCCGGCCAGGAACGGTGCGATCTTCTGGATGCGCTGGTCCGGGTTCTTGCTGCTCATGATGGTGGCGGAGATGAACCGGAACATCACAAAGGCGATGGCGGCACCGATCAGCGGGGAGAGCACCCACGACACGGCGATGAACCCTAGCTTACCCCAGATCACACCGTTGATGCCGGCGGCGGCGACCCCTGCGCCGGCAACTCCGCCGACGATGGAATGGGAAGTGGAGACCGGCAGCCCTTTCCATGTGGCGTACTGCAGCCACAACCCGGCCGAGAGCAGCGCCGACAGCATAACGGCGACGAAGATCATCGGGGTGTCGGCGAACAGCTCGACATCCACGATGCCCTTTTTGACCGTTTGAGTGACGTGGCCGCCGACCAGATAGGCGCCTGCGAACTCGAACACCGCTGCGATCAAGAGCGCCTGCCGGATGGTCAGCGCCTTGGACCCGACGGAGGTCCCCATGGCGTTGGCGACATCATTGGCGCCGATGTTCCAGGCCATGTACAGGCCGAAAGCTAGGCCGATGATCAGAAAGGTCAACAGCACGGCGGGTGTCTCTAGCTGTAGAGCATCAGGCGGAGGTGGTCGCCGATCGACTCGGCGCTGTTGGCCAGGCGACCGACCAATTGGAGCATCTTCTGCCACAGCAGCAGGGATGTGATTCCGATCTCATCTTCCCGTCGGTAGAGCTCCTTGGCCAGTGCATAGACCATCTTGTCCACCTTGTACTCGGCCTCCCCGATATTGTCGATCATCTCCAGAACCGTGGACGCCTCATCGCCTCCAAAAGAGGAGGCCAGCAGGTTCTGCATTTCGCCCACCACCTTCTTCGCTTTCTTGCAGGTCCTCAGCGATTGATCGACGACGTCCATGAACGGGGCCTTGAGGTCACCGGGGAGGACCAGGTTCTCCTGCAGGGTGGCCACGATTACGATGTCCTCCGCCAGGTCGGCGATAGCGTCCTGGTGGTGCAGCAGGGACAACAGGTCCCGCCGGTCTACGGGGAGAAAATACGACTTCGGCAGGTTGTCCCGGATGTCGTTCTTCAGAAGATCGGCCTCGTGCTCCATCAGGAGGATGGCCTTGCGAATCTCTGTGGCCTTTTCCGTATTCCCGTCAAGGAACGCTTCGAAAAACGACGGCAAAACCAACGCCGTTTCGTAGACCTTGTCCATGTGGTCCTGGATCGCCCCGAACGGACTTTTGCCCAGGATCGGGAAGAAGTTGCGCATGCTGCCCCCGGTTGTTCCGATTACGAGAATCGAATCGTAGCCGTCCCCCGGGGAGGCGTCAACCAGGGTGCCTACCCTTCAGCCGCTCGGCCGCAGTACGGGCAGACTTTCCAGTCCGATTGGGCCGGTTTACCGCAACCTGTGCAAGTGCGGTTGAGCTCCTCTCCACAGTAGGGACATACCTTGTAGTCCGGCTCAACAGGGGAGCGGCAACTGCTGCATGCGTTCCCGGTGGCGCCGGCCGGTTGGGGCGGTGCCTGGGATTGGTGCAAGGTGGTTTTAGCCTGATCGAACAGGCACTGCGCACTGTTGCCGCTCAGGTTCGGGCCACCCATCCCAGCTCTGCCGTTGTAGCCCCAACTGTTGACCGACATGA
>CALZKF010000153.1 GCA_945787955.1 uncultured Acidobacteriota bacterium
CAGATCTTTGATCGGTTCTACCGGGCCAATCGAGTCGGAACCGCCGCCGAGTCTGAGAGTGGCGCCGGGATCGGCCTCTCCATCGTGCACAACATCCTGAGGCTGCACGGCTGCACCATCCACGTGGAGAGCGAGCCGGGTCGAGGCTCGACCTTCAGTTTCACCCTGCCGATGGCGGAGGCGCAGGACGGGGAGGAGAGCCGGGGGAAACCGGGCGACTCCCGCTCCCAGCGGACGGAAGAACCGGAACCGCCTGAAGATCACGAGCCGAACGGCCGGCCCCGGTTACGGATCATCCGGAAGCGGTCCTGACCCGCCTGGCGGCGAACAGGATCACCGCCGCCGCAGCACCCACCGACAGGCTGTCCACGCCGTCCGCCATGGCGACGCTCAGGTAACGGTCCATGTGGGTTCGGGCTTCTTCCGGAAGACCGCCTCGCTCCGGCCCCAGGAATAAGGCCGCCTTGCGGTTCCAGTCGATCTCCTCAGGTTCCGGCCCGGAACCGGTCTCCGCCGCCACCAGGAACAGCTGCTCCGCCTGCAGCAGCCGGATGACTTCCAGGATGTCCAGGCAGTGCATCAACGGCAGCCGGAAGATCGATCCCATGGTCGATCTTACCGTCCGGGGATGGTGCAGGTCGGCAGCCCGGCCGCTGGCGATCAGGCCGGAGGCTCCGGCGGCGTCGGCGGTGCGTATGATCGTGCCCAGGTTCCCCGGGTCCTGGACCTCATGGGCCACCACCACCAGCGGGTACCGGAGGCGGGCAGCCAGGAGTTCCGCGAACCTGGCCGGTCTCATCCGAACCAGGGCCAGGACCGGTTGGGGCGAACGTACATCCTGCATCGATCCGAGGATGGCGTCGGAGGTCTCGTCCAGGACCGTGCCGGACCGGCGCAGGTCGGCCAACAGGTCGGCGCCCTCGTCGGTGGCTGAAATACCGGCGCTGTAGACAACCCTCTCCAGGTCGGCGCCGGAGGCCAGCGCTTCCTGGCAGAGGTGAATGCCCTCGGCCAGGAAAACCGACTGGCGGACCCGTTCGGCCCGGTCCCGCCGCAGGATCCGGATCCGCCGCACCAGCTGATTTCCCTTGCCGAGCATCGCCGCCATCATAGCGTCAAAACAGATGTTTTCGGCTGTGGATGGAGGTACACTTCGAACTGGAGTTGACCATGGCAGCCCAGATCGTGCCTCTATCACCTGATGATCCCAGGCCGGATCGTATCCGGCAGGCCGCCGATGTGCTGGACCGCGGCGGCGTGGTGGCGATCCCAACCGAGACGTTTTACGGCCTGGCCGTGGACGGCTTCTGCACCGCCGGCCTTGAGGCGGCGAACCGGCTCAAAGGGAAAGAAGCAGGCTCTCCCGTTCTGCTTCTGCTCAGCGATCGCACCATGGCGGCCCAGGTGGCGGACGATCTTCCAGAAACATTTCATGCCCTGGCCCGGGCGTTCTGGCCCGGCCCGCTGACGCTGGTAGTCGGTGCTTCCCGGGCGGTGCCGCGGGCGGTGTCCGGAGGCCGGGGGACAGTAGGGATACGGGTCCCCGGTCTGGCCCTGCCCCGTCATCTGGCGGCTGCACTGGGCCGGCCGATATCCGGGATCAGTTCCAATCGCCACGGCGGGCAGCCTCATCGTAACGCGGCGGATGTTTTCCGTGAGTTCCCCGAGGGCGTCGACATGATCCTTGACGGCGGTCCGACCCCCGGGGGGGCGCCGTCCACCGTCATCGACCTGTCGGGGGATCGGCCCCGGGTGATCCGCCCCGGCACGTTGCCGGTGACGGTATTTGCCCCCTTCCTGCCTGATTTGCAGGTGGAACACGCCTGATCAGACCGGTTTTTCATCCCCGCCCGCGGTATACTTTCTCTGTCGCTGGAGTCGCTCGGGTGATCGCCGCGGGCGGGCCAAGAGAGGTTCGTCCGGGGAGGAAAGTCCGAACTCCACAGGGCAGCGTGCTGGGTAACCCCCAGGCCCGGAGACGGGACGGAAAGTGCAACAGAGAGTAGACCGCCGGCTGGATTCCTGGTTGCGTCACTGCAACCCGGGCCTCATGGTCCGACCGGTAAGGGTGAAACGGTGCGGTAAGAGCGCACCAGCACCGGCGGCGACGCCGGTGGCTTGGTAAACCCCACGCGGAGCAAGACCAAATAGGAAAGCGTTTGAGGCCGGCCCGGCTGAAGCTTTCGGGTAGGTTGCTGGAGGGCGGGGGAGACCCTGCTCGTAGACGAATGATCATCGCCTCCTCGGGGGGAACAAAATTCGGCTTATGATCGACTCCACGACAATCGGTTCTGCCGGGCCGCAGAGTGGCATGCGCCGGCAGAGCCGGAGTTTTTCAGGGTGGACTGAAGAATGGTGATACAAGTTATGGAAGGGCTGATTCGGACTACCCTCAACCACCGTGTAGAGGCCGCTGCACGATCAATTGCATATAAATCCTTTTACTCCAGTAAGTTCTGAGGAAGTATCACCAATCTGGATTCCACCCTGGGAGTTTTGGACAGAGGGAGACGTGACACGATCTACTGAACCACGGCCGCTCCTGAAGCGAGGGGACACCGTCGGGGTGGTTGCACCCGGGTTCGCTCCACCCCCTGCCGCTTTGCGCTCCGGTATCCAGGCTCTGGCCAGGGCCGGATACGCCGTGCGAGTCGGGGATCACGTCCACGGCCTGCACGGTTATTTCCCTGCCGACGACAGTCGCCGTGCAGCCGATCTCAACAGCATGGTTCGGGATCCGGATGTCAAGGCGATCTGGTTCGCACGGGGCGGGTACGGCTGTGCACGGATCCTCCCCCAGGTGGACTGGACGGCGTTGGGTCGATCGGGCAAGACCTTCATCGGGTACAGCGACGTTACCGCCCTGGCCCTGGCATCGCTTCGGAAACCGGGGCCGGTCTGGCTGTACGGTCCGGTGGTCACCGAAATCGGCCGCAAACACTCCCACCACCAGGCCGGGTTTGCAAGACTCCTGGCAGGCCGGGACGACCGTGTGAAGTTCCGCAAGGACCAGGTCCTGACGGCGGGGAAGGCCCGGGGACGTCTCCTGGGCGGGAATCTGACCGTCCTGGTGCACCTGCTGGGGACCCGGTGGATGCCGTCCCTGGACGGGGCGATCCTGGCGCTGGAGGATGTTGGGGAGGAAACCTACCGTCTGGACCGGGCGCTCACCCATCTCCGGATGTCCGGAGCCATGGACCGGATCGCCGGAATCTGTCTCGGAAGATTCGACCCGCCGCCGGCCCGCCGCCGCTTCCCTCCGGACCGTTCCCTCAAGGCGATGCTGCTGGATCTCCTGGGCGACCTCAAAGTCCCGGTGGTATACCAGCTGCCGTTCGGTCATATTCCGGCAAAACGGGTTCTGCCCCTGGGATGGTCTGCAACGCTGGAGACGGTGACGCGGACACTGGACTTGTCGCCTCGGCCGCCCAGGTGACCGTTACCGACCGGCGCATCCGGTTGCTGCTGGCGTATGACGGTACGGAGTTCGCAGGTTGGCAGTTCCAGCCCGGCCAGCGGACGGTTCAGGGGGTTTTGATCGAGATTCTCACCAGGCTCCAGGGCGGCGGAAAGATCAGCCTCCGTGGAGCCGGTCGCACCGACGCCGGGGTTCACGCCGAGGGCCAGGTCGCCGACTGCCTGATCCGCTGCCGGCTCGGGGACCGGGATCTGCTTCATGCCTTGCGGCGGATGCTGCCGGACGATGTCCGGCCGATCGACCTTGACACGGTCCCGACCAGATTCCACTCCCAACATATGGCCCGCTCCAAGACGTATCGCTACGTCCTGGACCATAGCCACCACGCCGATCCGTTCGCCGCCCGGACCAGTTGGCACTGCCCGGTTGCCTTGGACTTCGATGCCATGGCGGAGGCGGTCTCCAAGCTTAACGGCAGGCGGGACTGGTCCGGTTTTGCCGGCGTCGCCGCTCCTGCCGGCAACCGTGTCCGGAACCTGACGCTGGGCGAGATGATCAGGGATTCCGAGAGCCGGACCACGTTCCGTTTCCGTGCCGACGGGTTCCTCAATCACATGGTGAGGAACATGGTCGGCGCGGTCCTCGAGATCGGCAGCGGCCGGTTCGGGGTGGAGCGCATCGACGAGATCCTGTATACAGGAAGCCGTTATCTTGCAGGCAGGATCGCCCCGTCCCGGGGTTTGACTCTGGAGAGGGTCGAGTACGGTCCGGTAGTTGACAGGTCGTAGAGGAGACAATATGGGAGCAGTGCTGGTCACCGGCGGCGCCGGATACATCGGCAGTCATATCGTACGCCGTCTGCAGGAAGACCATCATCACGCCGTGGTGCTGGACGATCTTTCCGAGGGTCACCGCCAGGCGGTGCCGGCCGAACTTCTGCACGTCGGCGATTTTGCGGATCGAGATCTTGTGACGGCGATCTGCCGGGAAAACAAGGTGGAGTACGTGGTGCACATGGCGGCCAACTGCCAGGTCGGTGAGTCGGTTGAGAACCCTGCCAAGTATTATCGCAACAACCTGGTGAACAGCCTGGCTCTCCTGGATGCGGTTCGGGATGCCGGGGTCAAGGGCCTCGTGTTCAGCAGCACCGCCGCCGTGTACGGCGAGCCGGTGCAGGTCCCGATCACCGAGGACCACCCTACAGCCCCCACCAACCCGTACGGGGAAACCAAGCTCGCATTCGAGAACGCCCTGGAGTGGTACCGCAAGGCTTATGGCCTGCGTTATGTCGCATTGCGATATTTCAATGCCGCCGGCGCCCATCCGGACGGCGACATCGGCGAAGATCATGATCCCGAATCCCACCTGGTGCCCCTGATCGTCCGGGCCGCCATGAACCCTGCCAGCCCGCTGAAAGTGTTCGGCACCGATTACCCGACCCCGGACGGCACCTGTGTCAGGGACTACATCCATATCTCCGACCTGGCCGCCGCCCACGTCCTGGCCCTGGACGCCATGGACCAGGGAACGGTGGATGGCGCGTCCTTCAATCTCGGCAACGGAGAGGGTTTTTCGGTCCGGGACGTGATCCGTACGGTGGAACAGGTGGTAGGCAAAGCGGTGCCGGTGACCGATGCGCCCCGGCGGGCCGGCGATCCGGCGGTCCTGGTTGCGTCAGCCGGCCGGATCCGGGAAGCACTGGGTTGGGAACCCCGTTTCCCCGACCTGGAATCGATCATCCGGACCGCATGGAACTGGCACCGGCGGAATCCGAACGGATTCAACGGTTGATGCGAACCCGGTTCAGGATTACTATCGTGCAGTGGTCCGGGCAGCCGGTGACGTAGGCAACTGCCTGAGCAATGGGCTGTATCTCATGAAGAATCAGAAAGTTAACAGTGAACCCTCCGAACTCGCCAGGCCCGGCAGCCTGGAAGAGGAACTGCTGCACCAACTGGACCTTGGCCGGCTGCCGTCCCATATCGCCATCATTATGGACGGCAACGGCCGCTGGGCGCGGAAGCGACGCCTGCCCCGGGTCGCGGGGCACAGGGCCGGCATCAAGTCGGTTCGGGAGACGGTGGAGGTTTGCGCTCGCCTCGGGCTCCAGGCTCTGACCCTGTACGCCTTTTCCCAGGAGAACTGGAAACGACCCCGGGCCGAGGTCGATACGCTCATGGGCCTCCTGAAGGAATACATTCAGAAGGAACTGGACACGCTGATGCGGAACAACATCCGCTTCAAGGTCATCGGGCGGATCGGCGACCTGGCCGGTTCGGTCCGGAGCGAGTTGACCCGGGCCGAGGAGGCGACGGCGGCGAACACCGGGTTGCTGTTCAACATCGCCCTGTCCTACGGCGGCCGGGCGGAGATAGTGGACGCCTGCCGCAGCCTGCTGCGCAGCGGCCAGGACCCGGACGACCTTACCGAGGAGCTGTTCGGGAAGAGGCTTTACACCGCCGGTTGCCCCGATCCGGATCTCATGGTTCGGACCAGCGGTGAAATCCGGGTTTCCAATTTCCTGCTGTGGCAGATCGCATACGCCGAGATCCACGTCACGGAAACACTGTGGCCGGACTTCCGCCGCCGGCACATCTTCGAGGCCCTGCTGGACTTCCAGAACCGCGAAAGGCGTTATGGCGGACTGGCTCCCGACGAGGACGCCGTGGAGCCTCCCGCCGCAATACGCGGCTGACCCGGACACCTTCAGCCGATGCAGAGAGTTGTTACCGCATTCGTCCTGGTTGTCGGGTTGCTCCTCGTGGTCAAGAAGACCCCGTCCTGGGTGTTCGAGATCCTCTTCGGGGTGGTGATCCTCATCGGTGTCATGGAAGCATACGAGTTGCTCCGCGGGAAGGGGTACCGTCCGCACCGGCTCCAGGGCGCACTGGCCACGCTCGCCCTGGTCTGGATGGCCAGCAGCATCGCACCGGCGGTCCGTCCGGAAGTGCCGTTGGTGGCGGCGGTCATCCTGATCCTGGTCAGTCCGCTGTTCGTCCGGAAAAAGCCGGAAGAAATGCTGTCCAGTTCCATGTCAACCCTGTTTCCCGTGTTCTGCTTTGCCTACATGCTGTCCTATCTCATCGCCATCCGGATCCTTCCCGGAGAACTCGGCCAGGACCTGTTGCTGTTGCTGTTCATCTGCGTCACGTTCTCCGATACCGGGGCGTTTTACGTCGGCACCCTTTTCGGCAAGCATCGTATGGCCCCGGGCGTTTCCCCTAAAAAAAGCTGGGAGGGCGCTGCAGGCGGTCTGGCGGCGGCGGTGGCCGGAGCTCTGGTGGCTCATTTCTGGTTCTATCGCGCATTGCCGTTAGGCCATGCCGTGATCCTGGGCGTGGTTCTTGGAGGGATGGGGATTCTGGGAGACCTGGCCGAAAGCATGCTGAAACGCGCCACCGGAAGCAAGGACTCGTCGGCGCTGCTGCCGGGCCATGGCGGTGTGCTGGACCGGGTCGACAGCCTGATCTTCTCCGCTCCGATACTCTACTATTACTACATCTTCTTCCTGGAGTCCCCGAAGTGAAGCGGTTGTCGATCCTCGGCTCCACCGGGTCCATCGGAACCAGCGCCCTCAGCGTGGTGGACCACGGGGTCGGCGAATACCGGGTGGTGGCGCTGGTAGCCGGGAAAAACCTGGACCTTTTGGAGCGACAGGTCTTGCGCTACCGGCCCGAACTGATCTGCACGGCTGATGCCGCCACGGCCGGCGATGCTACCCGGCGGTTCGGCGATCGCTGCCGGATCGTTTTCGGCAGGGAAGGCATCCTGGAGGCCGCGGCGAAGACAGGCGCCGATCTGGTTGTCTGCGGCCTGGTAGGTGCGATCGGTCTCGAATCTGCCCATGCCGCCCTGACGGAGGGCATCGATCTGGCTCTGGCCAACAAGGAAGCGCTGGTGGTAGGCGGGGAGTTCATGATCTCGGCCGCGCGGCGGTCCCATGCGACGATCCTCCCGGTGGACAGCGAGCACAACGCCATCCATCAGTGTCTGCGGGGCGAAGCCAGAGAGGAAATCCGCAACATCTGGCTTACAGCATCCGGAGGCCCTTTTCGGGATACTCCCGGATCCGATCTGGACGCGGTGACGGTGCAGCAGGCCCTCAGGCATCCGACCTGGAAGATGGGGCCGAAGATCACCATCGATTCGGCAACACTCATGAACAAAGGCCTGGAAGTGATCGAGGCCCGATGGCTGTTCGACATCCCTGCCCGGAACATTCGGGTGGTTATCCACCCCCAGAGCGTGATCCATTCCATGGTGGAATTT
>CALZKF010000154.1 GCA_945787955.1 uncultured Acidobacteriota bacterium
CTGCACGCCGACGGCCCGCTTCGCATCTTCAACCGTCCCGAGATCGATCATCCGTACCAGACCCTGGTCCCGACGGGCCAGATCGACAAACCGCTTCGAGGCCAGGGAAGCGAGTTCGCCCTCATCCTCCGAATCGAACTCGATCAGACCGATCATCTCGTGCTGTTGGAGATCGACCCTCGGCGGGATCTGCACCGTTTGATAACGTCGCGCTCCCCCGCCGCAACCGACGGTGGCGACGAGCAGCAGAGCGGTGACCGGCAGCAGGCATGACTTGGCGTTCATCGGGAAGCTCCTGTCAGATAAGGATCTTCCGAAAACGTAGGTTTCGGCCTGCCGGTGGTCAAGTCGGGTGTCTCCGACAGGCGTTTTTCGACATTTTCTTGACTGAGCCCATCCAGATGGTGTAGGTATGGTCGGCTGTCTGGGAGAAAGGAATGCGCATAATGATTCGCAAACCGACTCCCTTACGCCTGGCTTGCCTGGGGGCATTGTTATTGCTGGGCGCATCACCAGCCGTATCGGAACTGATTCCGGTTTCGGACCTGATCGACGACATCCCGGCGCCGGTAGGCAGCCTGCGGTGGGCGATTGAGCTTTCCGAATCGTCACCCGGTGCCGATTCCATAGAATTCCTGATCGACGGCGGAACCATCGAACTGGTGGCCCCGCTCCCCGATCTGACGGACGGCCGGCTGGCCATCGGATTCAGGCAGAACAGCGTCGCGCCGCCACCGGATCATGGGCTGAAAATCAGCGGTATCCTCGGTGTACAACGCGCCATCGCCATCCGCTCCGCCGGCAACCAGGTTTCCGGCCTGGAGTTCGTCGATTTCAGCGGTGAAGAGATTCTCCTGCTGGAAGGCAATGCCGCCCGCAACAACGTCATCTCGTCCTGCGTGTTCGGCGTGACCGCTGGCCTGGTTGCCGATTCCGCTGCGATCCGGATCAAGAGGGCCAACCTGGAGCCTGACGCTCCGACCCGCAACACGGTTCAATTCTCCCGGTTCCAGGGCGTTGGAACCGGCATTGTCATCGAAGGCCGGAACAGCACAGGTTCGATCAATTCGTGGAACCTGGTCCGCAACAACTGGTTCGGCACCGATGCTTTTGGCGCCGCCGGAGCAGGTCTCGACCAGGCGATTCGAACCGCGTCCACCAATCCCGTTTTAATTGAAAGCAACCGCATCTCCGGCCCAGGTGGCGGAATCCTGCTGGGAGCCGGATCCGACCTCGCCACAGTTTCCGATAACGATTTGGGACTGCGACAGACCGCCGGCACGACCTGCTTGGGCTTCAATACGGCGGCCATCCATGTGGAAAGGTCCAACGGGGTCATGATCCGCAACAACCGGATTGCCTGCAGCGAAATCGGAATCTACCTGGATCCGGACACCACCGGCGCCCAGTTGCGCGACAACCGGATCGGAGGTCCGGCGCCGGACAATCACCGCACCCATGGCATCTTCATCGACGGCGCCTCGGAAACATTGGTGCGCAGAAACCGGATCCAGAGGAACAACGGGTTCGGGATCGTGGCTGATCCAGGCCCGTCCACCACACCCGAATCCGGGTCCCGCCTTGCCTGTAATTCGGTATTCGACAATGTGGCAGGCGGTTTGAGTCTTCCGGCTTCAACCACCCTGCCGCCAGCGTTGCTTTCGGCCACGGTCTTGAACGTGCTGGGCGACCAGCCGACGGTCCCTGCCTGGGTGGAACTGTTCGAGGACCGGGGAGACCAGGCTGAGCGGTTCCAGGGAGCAGTCCTGGTCGGTGATTTCACTCCATCGTTCCGCCACCAGCTGCCGGTGCTCGACTTACAGATCGCCAAGAGCGGTACCGGCGCTGTCATAAGTTTCGACCGGACCGTATTCGCCAACCACACCGCCACCGCCACACCGATACTCGTCCATGAAACCAGCGAACTTTCCGCAGCTCTCCCGGTTGAAGCGGCCGGACTGGCATTCGACCTGATCCGTGGCGACCTGGCGAACCTCGGGTATGACGGAACGGGAGGGACGAGCCTGGGGCCGGTGGTTTGCCTGGACTCGGCAATCGATCCCGATACTGCGATTACTCCAAACCCCTTCGACAACGACCGACCGGCTTCAGGCCACGGTTTCTTCTACCTGTCACGGCGGCGTGGACTCGTTGTCAACCAACTCGGCACTTATGATCCGGCTGTCTGCCTGACCGACCTGGACGAATTCGTCGGCGACAGGCAGGCAGAATCGGGAGACTGTCCGTCATAACCGAAACGACCCGCGATCCGGGCGGAATACGCCCGGACCTTGACAAATGGTGAGCAAGGAAGTTTGATTGCCGAACAGTCCGGCATGGAACAGTGCCTGGCCATATCAGGAGGAATCACAAATGAAACGAGTAATCAGTGCCATCGCGATGTTGGCTATCGTTGCAGCCATCGGCTTTGGTGTGCTGGCGCTTACGACGCCGACGGAAGCACGCGGCAGGTGCATCTGCCCGCAGATCTATGCTCCGGTGGAGTGCGACAAAGGTAAGGTCTACCCGAACCAGTGCGTGGCTGACTGCCGCAACGCCAGGAACTGCGTTCCCATCGGCGTGTTGGAGTTCTGATTCGGTCCGACGGAACGGTCGCTCAGAGTTCGCTCACGACCGTGTCCGGAAGAATGCCGATCCACACCCCGCTGACCACCCCGCCGGTTCCGACCAGAACCGTCGCGGGGATTTGAAATACCTTGTAGCGATCGAGCACGCTCCGATCGGCGATCAGCACCTCGCTCTCAAGATCCTTGTCGGCGACATACCGCCGGGTCTGCTCCTCCGGCACCGTCGAGATATATATTATTCGCCTGTTCTCGTGGCGCTGCCCCTGCTCGATATCGACCCAGCCGGCGAAGTTCTCGTCGCAAGCCGGGCAGTCGGGCGAGAAGAACAGCAGCAGCGTTTCCGAACCTGGAGCGCTGAAGTCCAGCCGGGTCATCGTTCCATCCAGCGCCGGCAAGTTGAACCCATCGACCACATCGCCGATCTCAAGCTCCGGGACATCGGCGGCTTCGGTTTGGATCGCCGCCAATCTCGCCTTGAGATCACGATTTTGCAGGATCAGCAGACCCATAACCACGACGACCCCGATCAACAAGACCGTAACTATGACGTTGAAAAACCAGCCTTGGCGATTGGAGGGACTCATGATGATCCTCGTTACATTTAACACGGACCGCATGCGGAGCATGCGACCCTGAATTTCAAAATAATATTCTGGTTCGGATAGTACCGTCGATCTCTTGCAGCGCCTTCAACGCAAGAGCTGAAAACTCCTCATCGATATCAGTGACAACGTAACCGACGGACTCGTTTGTTTGGAGGTATTGCGCCCTGATATTGATATTTTTTTCCGAGTAGATGCGGTTGATCTGCGAGAGCACACCAGGTTTGTTTTCATGTATGTGCAGGATTCTATGACTGCCGGGGTGAGAGGGCAGGCCGGCTTCCGGGAAATTCACCGCTGATATGGTTGAACCGTTGTCACTGTATTTGATCAGCTTTGATGACACTTCAACGCCGATGTTCTCCTGGGCTTCAATCGTACTTCCGCCCACATGCGGGGTTAGAATGCAGTTCTCGAATTTTCGAAGCGGCGATATAAATTCATCACTTTTTGATTTTGGCTCGCTGGGGAACACATCAATTGCGGCTCCCAGTAAACGTCCGGATTCGAGCGCTTCCGCCAGAGCGGCGACATCAATTACCGTGCCCCTGGATGCGTTGATGAGCACACTTTTATCCTTCATGGATGCGATCTGGTCTTTCCCTATCATCATATGGGTAGCCGGTGTTTCCGGTACGTGCAGGCTCACGATATCCGACATGGACAGTAAATCGTTCAAATCGGAGACCTGCTCGGCATTGCCCAGGCTCAGTTTCGTCAGATGATCATAGTAGTGAACCTGCATTCCCATGGATTCAGCGAGAACGCTGAGCTGACTACCGATATTGCCGTACCCGATGATGCCCAGTTTCTTTCCCCGGATTTCAAACGAATCCGTGGCAGTTTTTTGCCATATTCCCTTGTGCGCCAAAGCGCTTTTCTCGGGAACTCCTCTCAACAGGAGGATAGCCTCGGCGAGAACCAGTTCTGCCACGCTCCGGGTATTTGAATAGGGTGCGTTGAAAACCGGAATGCCGCGGGTACAGGTCGCCTGAAGGTCAACCTGATTGGTTCCGATACAGAAACACCCGATTGCCATCAACTTGTCTGCAGATTCGATAACGTCGCTTGATATTTTCGTTCTCGAGCGGATGCCCAGGATTTGAACTCCTTTGATTCTTTCCTTCAGTTCTTTTTCGGATGGAGATGTCCCGAGGTGTACCAAATTGGCATAACCGGCTTCCTGAAAATTCTTTTCCGCCGTAGGGTGGATATTTTCAAGCAGCAGAATTTTTATTTTTTCTTTACCGAGGGATGTTTTAGCCATTTTAATCACTTAATCCTGAATTGATACAATAGCCTCTCGGAGAGACTCGACTTCACTTTGCGTACCGATCAAAACATGATCCGCTGTAGTATAATCGCTTGATACCACAACACCGAATGGAGGGAGAATACATGGGAAACGTGAACAGAGGCCTGGCCAAAGCGCTCTGCGCACTTGCCGCATCGGGAATGATCATGATCGGCATCGCCGCGCTGACGACGGACGCGGCCGCACGGCCTAAGCGACCAGGGCCGCTATGCGGGCCGACCATTCTTTTCGAATGCACTTTCAAGGACGGCTCAACGCAACTGGTCGGTCTGACAAGGTGCGAAGTCGACAAGTTCGAAAAGAAGAACCGAGCGACCTGCGAGCCTGCCAGCTTCTAGGAGTCTGCGCCCTCAGTCGTTCATCCGGTACAGGTCCTTGAGCGCGTAGACGTGCTCGCCCCAGACACGTTCGTAGCGCTCCTGGTTCGCTGTCGGCCGCCGGATCAGTTTCCGGCAGTACTGGGCCTGCGCCTCGGTAGCGCTCGGCTTGCCGTGCAGGTCCAGGGCGAACTTCGACACGTCCCGGACGAAACAGTCGAACATCTGGTCGATGACGTCGTCCTCGACGTCATAGATCCCGGCGTTCTCCAGAACGAGCTGGGCGTAGACCACCAGGGTGAAGATCTCCCCGAGACCGAGCAGAAAGTCGACATCCTTGCGCTGCGCCTCGTCGGGTGCGGCGGCGGCAAGCATCTCCTTGAACACGGCCACCTGCCCGGCGAACAGCTTCACGTTGGGGAGGTCCCGGGAAGCGAAGGCGGCGGCGTAGTCGTGGAACCTGATCTTGCCCAGCCCGCGGGACGCTCCCTGGTCGAACAGGAAGGCGTCGTGCCGAGCCCCGTCCTGCTTTTCGACCGGGGCGTAATCCCCGGGCACAAAGAAGTAGTTCGGCATGAACTTGACCACCAGAGCGATATTGACGTGCACGGTGCCCTCCAGCTTGGGCAGGGCGCGTATGTCCCGGGCAGCCATCTCGAAGAAGGTGTCTTTTTCGAAGCCCTTGGCTGCTATCACGTCCCAGAGCAGGTCGATGACCTCCTCTCCCTGGCGGGTGACCTTCATCTTCACGATCGGGTTGTACAGCAGGTAGCGGCGATCCTCGGGGGAGGCGACCCGCATGTAGTCGGCGGCGCGCAGGGCGAAAAGCTTCATCGCCACAAGGCGGACGTAGGCGTCGGTGAACATCCGTTTCACGTGGGGGAAGTCGGTCACGTACATGTTGTACAGGCGTCTGGCAGCGGCGTGGTTGATCGCCTCGTAGAAGGCGTGGGTCGCCATGCCGATCGATCCCCAGCCCAGATTGTACTTGCCCACATTGACCGTGTTGAGCGCCGAGTTCCAGGCGTCCTGACCCTTGGAGAGAATGTCGTCCTCGGCGACCGGGTAGTCGTTCAGCGTGTACTGGGCGACGTAGTTCTGGCTGGCGCAGACGTTGCGCACGCAGTCGTACTCTTCCTTGCGGTAGTTCGCGGCGAAAAAGACGTATTCGTCCGTTCCTTCCATCTTGCCGAAGGTGGAAACCATCTCGGCCTCGTTGCCGTTGCCGATGTAATACTTCTCGCCGTTGGCCAGGTACTTGCCGTCACCGGCAGGGGCGAGGCGCATCGAGGTGGAGTAGATGTCGGCGCCGTGTTCCCGCTCCGAGAGCCCGAAGGCGAAAATCGCACCGTCGTTTATCAGCCTGGCGGCGCGCTTCTTGGGAGCATCATGAGGGCTCATCCATATCGGGCCGAGACCAAGGATCGAAACCTGCCACGTGTACCAGTAGCAGAGTCCGTAAAAGCCGAGGATCTCGTTGAACTCGCAGTTGCGCCAGGTGTCCCAACGGGCGTCCGGATTGTCTATGGCGTACTCGGGCGGAGTGAGCAGGGTGGCAAAGATCTTCTCCTGCTTGATGAAATCGAGGAAGTCCGAGTACCACAGATGATTGCGATCGTCCTCCTTGACCTTCGCCAGGCCCTTGGTCTCGAAGAACTCCACCGTCTTGCGCATGATCTCCGCCGATTTCTCGTCCGGATACTCGCGGGTCAGCATGTGTGGATTGAGTAAAAGCATAGCAACTCCAGGCAGGGTCACGTAAGTATTCTTTCAGATCAGCTTGCCGGCGAACTTCCCGGCGTTATGCACGAACACCGTGGTGCACAGGCCCGAGGACAACTCGTCCAGCCGCCGGGCGTATTCCGCCTCCGTCCCCGGGTCGGGGTCCTGCATGCCCAGGATAACGATACTGGCTCCCGCACTATGGGCCTTGATCGTTTCGGCGATGGACTGATTCTCCGGTTGCTTGATGACGTCGGTGTCGGCCTCGATTCGGACTTCATCCAGCATCGCCTTGAGTCCCTTGTCCTGGAACTGGCGTTCCTCCTCGTTGCGTGCAATGGAGCGCACGATGATCCGTGAGTCGCTCCATTCGGGGTTGAGCTGCAGGAGGTGGGCCAGGAGAAGCATCATGTCCCCGTTTTTCTCCAGACCGCCCCACCAGATGACGATGCGCTTGGCCCGCCCAGGCTCCTCGACCCAGTTCAGCCTTGCGATCAGGGTGCTTTTGTTGATCCGGGAAAGCGCTCTCATGATTCGCAGCCAGGCCTCCAGCCGGCCGGGTTTTTTGGGCCAGCCCACCAGAACGGTGTTGGACTGCAGTCCGGCGATACCGTTGGCCTGGGCCGCGCCGACGACCCCCGATTCGAATTCCCGGACCACATCGACCTCGGCGAAGGCGACCAGACCGTCATCGGTGAGTGCCCGGTCCATTTCGAGTCGGATACGCTGGACCTCGATGTCGTCGGTGGCCAGGTCGCCCTCGATAAGATGGCTGGCGGTGACGATCCCCCGCCCCTGACTGAACCAGTTCGCCATGCGGACCAGGCCGAGACGCTTCTCGGCATCGCCTACAAAAGCCAGAATGTTCGGTCGCCAGTTCCTGGGATCATCCCGGTGCTCCCTGAGTCGAAGGAGAGCGAACCGGGCCAGGGACATCCAGACTCCGGCCCAGGCATCACCCCACCTGCGCTCCAGCGCCCGCTTGCGAAGATAGGTGTACAGCGCCAGTTCCAGTCCGATGGCGATGACGCACGCCGTCGGACTTATCAGGAACATGACGATGATGGCGGCCAGTGAGCCTGCCAGCGATAGTAGCCACGGAACCTTGATCGTC
>CALZKF010000155.1:0-7517 GCA_945787955.1 uncultured Acidobacteriota bacterium
CCTGGTCCACCGCCAACGGCTTCCCACCGATCTACAGCTGCAAGGACTCGCCTTCCAGCAGTTCCATGACGATGAACCGCGTCCCGTTCGATTCACCGATGTCGTAGATGGAGCAGATGTTCGGGTGGTTCAGCGCCGAGGCGGCCCGGGCTTCCCGCAGATGCCGGTCCACCGTTGCAGTATCCCGGTCCTTTTCGTCAGGAACGAACTTCAGCGCCACATTACGGTGGAGTCGGGTGTCTTCCGCCTTCCAGACCACACCCATCCCGCCTTCGCCGATCTTCTCAATCAGCTTGTAATGCAGCAGGTGCTGTCCGGTCTCGATAGACATCGGTTAAATTCCCCCTCACCCTGCAGTTCGATTGGTGCAAGTCTAACCCAGGTTTCGGGTATTGCATGGAATGCCTTGAAGATCTTGTGCGCAACTTCCTCCACAACCGGAGCATGAGTTGGTATCTCAAGGTACGGAGGGACAGCCGTGCCCTTCAACCAGGACGGTCTCTGAGTTAGTCTGCGGCTTGGCAGCCTGGGCCGTTACCGCCCGTAATGACCCCACAGCCCTTCCCCGGTGTGCCCCACCCCGGTGACGATCCAGTACGACACGTCACCGGGAGACGCGCTTTCGAACAGTGTGTCGGTGTCATCGGGATCTTCGAGTGTGACGTCGGCAAATGCGCTCTGGGATGAAGGATCGTCGGAGCGGTACACCTTGTAGGAATCGGCGGTTCCGCCGGCCCACCACCGGATACGTACGTTCCCGTTCTCGGTCTTGTCCACGTTGCGCAGCACCACCTCGGCCAGCGGGTCCTCGAAGGGGCTGGTGTACAACTCCAGGGCCCAGCTGTCCAGCGTTCCCTGGTCCTTGTCGGCGACATCGGTAACCCTCAGAGTCCAGGTTCCCAGGCTCGATGTTCCGCCGAGCGGATCCAGGCTGTCCACCGGTTCGGTCTCGGTGTCGTACCAGGTATTCAGGTCATCGCTACTGCCGCCTGTCCGGTCATGAAGGCGGTATTCTTCTCCGCCTGGGGCGACCAGGACCACCTGAACGTCACCTATGAAAGTGTGGGTGATATCCACCCTGACGTTGGCCTCGTCGATACGCTGGTCGAAAGGTATGTCGATCGTGCTCAGGATCGTTTGATTGTCCACGATGTCCTGCGGCAGGTCCGTCGCCTGCTGCAGATACTGAATCGGAGCGGAAACCGGCACGAAGAACGCCTCCGTCGTGCCGCCCTGCCCTTCCGCGGATTCCCATTCCACAGCGAAAGAGAGCATGTGGCCGGCAGGTGTGCCGGGAGAGACCAGCACCCCGAAATGAGGCGGTACAGACTCCGCTTCCTCGTCCGGGTGGAGGTCGGGCCATATGGAGACATCGGTGCCGGCGGCGTGGGGCGTCAGGCTCTTGAGCGAGCCGCTGAGCCCGGTGGCCACTCGCCCGCCGTTGTGCAGACTCACCGCGATCCTGCCGCTCTCCCCTGGATCCAGCCAACCGTCAGCTCCGGAATCCTCTGCGACCCGGTTCCCGGCGTACCCGATATCGGTCGGGTTCGGCACCAGGGCCACATCGACGCGCACCGCATCAGCTTCCGAATCGGCGATGGTGAACGGAACCGTGCGGCCGCCGTAACCGCCGGCCTCTACGACCAGGGTGAAGCTCCCGGCCACCGCCGGTCTGTGAAAGTCACCCACCTCCGGGTCGGTGTAGAACGGGATGTCTCGTCCCTCGATGATCAGCCTGGCCGATACCGGTTCACCGGTCTCCTGGTTGGTGACCACGCCGCGGACACCTGTCAGAGCCCTTTCCATGTAGGCGATCATCGATTCCCGGTTTTCCAGCCACAGCCGGTCCAGTTGATTGGCCGGCGGCCATTTTCGATCGTTCAGCTCGACGGTAACTTCGATATCTCCGTTGTAGACATAGTTCCAATCCTGCATCCCGCCGGATAGAACGCTCCAGTCAGCGCCGTTGACGATCCCGTCGATGAACTCTCCATTGAACATCGGGAGATTGTCGTCGGAGTACTCGATGGCGAGATCCCGGATGATGTCGTCGTCGGGAGCGGCGGCGTAACCGCTGGTCCCTGGTTCGTTGTTGTCGTAAGGGTACCTCACCACCAGGGCGCCGGTGTGGAAATTGGCCGAGAGAACGGTGGAATGATCCGCCTGCCAGTTCATAATATGCTGCGTTTCCGGCTGGCGTCCCAGAGGAGTATTGACCGGATCACGCCAGTGATCGGGAAAGTCCCGGTTGAGATCGACAAGGTTGGCGTTGAGCCTCATGCGACGAGCGTTCCCGTCAGGGTTCATCATCGGCATGACCCAGATCTCGACCTCGTCGATGAGGTGCGTCAGCCTCGGATCGGTCTCGTAACCGTCCGTCAGGAGCTCTATCAGTTGCAGGCAGAGCTCGGTGCCGACCGGTTCATCCCCGTGCATCGTGGAGATGTACTTGAACCCCGGTTCATCTTCCTCCACATCCGGGTTGTCGGTGATTTTCAACCACCACAGTTCCCTGCCCTCCACGCTGGGCCCGGCCGAGATCAATCGGGTGATCTCCGGATGGTCGGCGGCAACCAGTTGAAGGGCGGCGGTCAAGGCGTCGTAGTCGTGGTAGGCGGGACCCTGCGCCGGAGACTCGGGGCCTGTGGGAGGCTGTGCGGTCGTACCGGCGAGCACGGCGCCGGACAGCGGCAGCAACAGTATCAAGGCCGGGAACAGGTTGTAGCGGCATCCGGCAAGATTCATGGAGTTTCCCTATAAACAGGCTTCTATGAACCCGGTGGGCACCATGAATTTACGGGGAACTCGACATGCCGGCCAAGTATTTGCGGACCTGGCGGGCAGCCTACGCCTTGACCGCCCGTAACAACGCCAGCGCTTCGACCTGGTTCGTCTGGGGCATCATGTCCACCGGCTGCACCGAAACCGTCTCGTAACCGCGGCGCACCAGCAGATCCAGGTCGCGGCAGAGCGTTTTTGGTTCGCACGACAAGTACATGACCTGCTTCGCCGACGAGGCGCCGACCATTTCCAGTACCGCTTCCAGGGCCCCGGCGCGGGAAGGGTTCAGCACCACGGCGTCGGGACGCCGTTGGCCCAGCTTGCCCAGGGAGCGCTCCACCGCCGTCGGCAGCACCTCGATATCATTCCGTCCCAAGGCCCGGGCGGTGGACTTGAGATCGGCCACCGCGGCACGTGTCCCTTCGGCGAACAGCACCTTGCGGTACTTGTGTCCCAGGGCCAGCCCGTGGGTGCCGACGCCTGCATAGAGATCGATGAGCAGTCCGCCGCCTGTCAGGTAGCCTGCCATCAGTTCGTGGATCGCCGGCAGGATCGACAGGTTGACCTGGAAGAACGCGCCTGGAGAAACCCGCAGCTTCATCCCGGCATGACGCACCCAGATTTCCCGCCGGCCCCACAGGTGCCGGATCGAACCCCGGATCACCTGCGGGCCGCTGCCGGGGTTCAGGTTGATGGAGATACCGTCCACCGCCGGCGCCGCGCGCTGCAGGGCATCGATCGGGAAACGCGGCATCTCAGCGGCGCGGAACACCAGCGTCAGGTGCTGCCGCCGGGGGTCGCTGCCGCAGCGCAGGTCCAGGTGGCGCAGGTCCCGGGGGATGTTTCGCGCTGTGGTCAACAGGTTGCGGATACGCCGCGTCGTCTCAAGCAACTCAGGCAACACGACGCCGCACTCCGGCGCATCAACGATTTCCCGGGTGCCGGCGCGATAGTAACCGAGTTTGGCGCCGCCGTGGCGCGACAGGCCGACCGCCATGCGGGCCCGGTTGCGATAGCCCCAGCCCTGGGGCGAGGGCAACGCATCCAGCAGCCGGGCATTCTTCAGGCTGGCGTACGCGCCCAATTCCCGTCCAAGCAGTTCCCGCTTGCGCTTCAGTTGCTCGGCATAGCTCATGCCGAGCATGGCGCAGGCGCCGCATTCTTCCTGGTGGGGGCAGGTCCACCGTGCCGCGAGATCGGTCATCAGCGGCAGAATACCCCATGCCGGCGGCGGCGGTTCGGCGGGAGGGGCCCGGGACGGCTATTTCCCGGCGTTCGCCGCAAAACCGACAGGATTTATTGCCTTTTTAGGGAAAACAGCGGTCCGGCTGATGCCCGTGTTGACAAAATCGATCCCTGCCTATACTTTGCCCGCAGGTCCCCGGTCGCAATCAATCGTACAGAAACGAGTTTTTGCTGGTCCGAAGCGGAGCCATTATCGTGCTGTGCCTGGACATCGATCCTGACCCACTGTTGGAGTCACGGACCGGGAACCCGACAAAATGCTCTCCATGAGAGAGCGAGGAGTTAGTGAGATGGGAAACAGACTATACGTTGGCAACCTACCCTTCAGCGCGGACGAGTCCTCGGTGAAGTCACTGTTCGAACAGAACGACCGTGCGGTAACGGAGGTCAAACTGATCACCGACCGTGAGACCGGCCGCCCCCGTGGTTTCGGTTTCGTCGAGATGAGCAACGGCGAGGACGCCGACAAGGCGATCCGCGAGCTGAACGGCTTCGAAATGGACGGCCGTGCTCTGACCGTCAACGAAGCCCGCGAGCGCAATGAAGGCGGCGGCGGCGGCGGCGGACGGCGCTTCTAGTCGAACGCAGATACGACCGTAAAACGAAAGGGGCGCCCACAGTGGGCGCCCCTTTTATATTGCGCAGTCTCCATCGTGGAATGAAGAATGGTGATGGCGCCGGTTGTTGCCTGCGGCTCAAAACCTGTTTCCAGCCCGGGGCACCGGCCGCATGTGCTCTGATCAGCGGTAATCTCCAATCCGGGTCAGCGTACCCTCATCGAACAGGTAGACCCCGTCGAGCCACTGGCCGTTGGCCATGGGAGCGTCGTCGGAGTTGGCGATGATGATCTGGACGTCCGGATCCGCCTTCGGGGTCAGCTGGAGCCAGAACTCCTGGTTCGATCCCATATCGTTGGGCGAGTCGAAGTCGTCGGCCCGGTTGTTCAACAACCGCGGTGTGACGTCGCCCCGGTAGTACCCCGAGCTGCGCAGAGGCTCGAAAGTATCCAACTGGAATGCAGGGTCGGATTCGGCATTGGGATAGCTGTCGTTGTCGAGGTAAAACGCGGTGAACGCGTGGTAGATCTGTTTGCCTTCTCCGGTGACGGCGTTGATGTTAGCTTTCCTGAGTGCGTAATTCAGACCCGGAACTGCGATGGCGGTAAGGACACCGATTATGGCGACCACCACAAGTAGTTCGATGAGGGTGAACCCGCCTTGATTCGGTTTCATGATGGCACCTCCAGCTCTCAATGCCATTTGCTCGACCACATACGTACCAAATACGATACATATACTCTTTAAGCAATAACCAATATTGTCAGGAGTCGTCATTTTCCATATTTGCCCAACCGTAAACCGACGATAACTTATAAAGACTGATGGATTGCCGGGCCACGGCCTGAACCGTCCTGCCGGCCAGGGAGCAAGGAGTTAGAGAGATGGGCAACAGGATTCACGTTGGCGAGCGCGGACGAGTCCACGGTGAAGTCGCTGTTCGAACAGAACGACCGCTCGGTCACGGAGGTCAAGCTGATCACCGACCGGGATACCGGACGTACCCGCGGCTTCGGTTTCGTCGAGATGGACGGCCGGCTTAAAGCAAGCCCATAAGCAGGGTGGCGATACCCAGGAAACTGAAGAAGCCGACCACATCGGTGATCGTGGTCAGAATAATCGACGACGACTGCGCCGGGTCCTGCTTCAGCGCCGTCAGGATCATTGGTACGGCGGAACCGGAGAGTCCCGCTGCGATCATCGCGATGACCATTGAGCTTCCGATGACCAGCGCCAGACCGAAGGAGCGGCTCCAGGCCAGCACCCCCAGCATCGTGGTGATGGCCACGGCTATCCCGTTGACGGCGCCCACCTTCGTTTCCTTGAAACAGACCCGGAACCACTGCCGTGTCCGTACCTCGCGCAGGGCCAGTCCGCGCATCGTCACGGCCAGCGCCTGGGCCCCTGTGTTACCCGACTGCCCGGCCACCACCGGCAGCAATACCGCCAGCGCGGTGTAGCGCGCGATCGTAGATTCGAACAATCCGACGACCGAGGCGGCTAAAAAGGCCGTCACCAGGTTGATCTGCAGCCAGGGAAGCCGCTTGCGCACCGCCAGGCCGACGCTGGAAAGCGCCCGCTCTTCCTTGCCTGCGCCGACCATGCTCTGCATGTTGACCGTGGCATCTTCCCGGGTCACTTTTTCCAGGGCATCCTGGCGCAGCACGCCGAGAAGCCGGCCGTGAAAGTCGACTACCGGCAGGCTGGACACGCGGTTCCGGGCGAGCACCTCCACGACCTCTTCGTGGGTCGCCATCGCCTGGGCCGCGTTCGGCGGCATGACATCCAGGCGGTTCAGTGGCGTGGAGGGATCGGCGAGGGCGAGGTCGCGGATACTCACCGAACCGAGCAAATGTCGATCTTCGGCGATCAGGTAGACCCGGTGGATCCTCTTGTGACGAACCACGCGCAACCGTTTCAAGGCTTCCTGGACAGTCGTTTCGGGTTCCAGCGCCAGGACCTCCGGGTCCATCAACGCCGCGGCCGTATTCAGCGGGTAGGAGATGAGCTGTCGGAGCTCGTCGGCCGCGCCCGGTTGCAGTTGTGCCAGCAGCGGTTCTCGCTCGGCGGCGGGCAGACGTGCCACCAGGTGGGCAGCCGCCGGCACATCCAGCGCTTCCAGGACCTTCCCTGCAACGGCGATTTCCATCCCGGAGAGCGCCCGCGCCGCGATGTCGGGGCTCAGTCGCTCCATAACCCGGGCCGCGTTTGCGGTCGTGCTTCTCGTCAGGAAGTCCACGATTTCGTCCGGCGCAAGACCTGCGATCGCTGCAGCGGCCTCCCGGGGATAGAGCCGGCAGAACTCCTGGCTCAGTTCACTCGCCAGTTCCTTCACCTCAGTCGTCATCGCTCACCTCCGAATGCCGTTCCGCCCGCTCCAGGCTCATCCCGCGGGCCAGCTCGTCGATGGTCGAGAGCACCGCCGCCCAGCCCAGCTCGACCATCGACATGCCCGGACCACCCGAGCTCCCGGCGCCCTGCCCGCTCTGCTCTGTGCGCAGGCGCTCGCAGGTCTCGCGGCGCAGGACGCCCACCAGCACTCCTTCGGAGTCCACGACCGGAATCGCGTGCAACTCGCGCCACCCCGCGTGGTTGAGGATCATGCTCCCGCTGGCGTGGGCCGGCAAACGCAGAACGTTGGAAGACATCAGCGAGGCGAGCCCGGCGCTCGGCGAGGCGCTCATCAGCTCGCTCAGACTGACCGCCCCGACAAGCTTGCGGCCGGCGTCCACCACGTAGAGGTAGTTGCCCGGCCGTCTTGACCGTCGCCGGGCGCGGCGTCGGGCCTCGCCCACGCTGATCTCGAGAGGAAACGCGAGGACGTTCGAGTCCATCAGCGATCCGGCGCTGCCGTCAGGATGGGAGAGTGCCGTCCGCAACGCGCGTGCGGTTTCTTCCGGCGCTGCATGGAGCAGGCGATCCCTCTCCGGAACG
>CALZKF010000155.1:7598-9286 GCA_945787955.1 uncultured Acidobacteriota bacterium
CCGGCGCCGAGGGAGAACTCCGCAAAGAGCTCCACGGTGCTTGCGGTGGGAAGGCGCGCCAGCACCGCGGCAGCCTCCGACGGGGCCATCCTTTGCAAGGCACCGGCGATGACCGCCGGCGAGGCTTCGCTAAGCAAGTCCGCACTCTCCGTCGCCGCAGCCCGCTCGAGAAACGGCCCGGTCTCCACCGGATGGGAGGCGATGAAGGCTACGGCCAGATCCCGGTCCGCCTTCAACGCTCCACCTCGGGCAGGAGCGTCGAGTGCCGTTCGCTGAACTCCTGCGCAGGCACCAACACGAGCCCGTCGGCGCAGGCCAGGACGACACCGTTTTTCTTGAAATCGACGATCTCGCCTTCGAGGTCGCCCAGGCGGATGCGCTGTCCGGGCTTGTAGGTCTGCACCACGTAGTGCAGCGCAAGGATGTTGCTCACCGCCGTGCGGGAGCCCAACGCAAAGGCGAGAGCAGCCCCTCCAATCGCCGAGGCAATCAGAATGTTCGTCGAAACGACGAGCAGCTGGCTGTCGACCCCCAGCTGATCCATGCCGATCATGCCGGCTATGAGCAGAATCACCACGCGGATCGACTGGCCCAGCACCGGCCCGTAGGCCAGCCCTGCCGAGTCTGCCGCCCGACCCACCGCACGTCGCGCCACGTTTGCAAGCACAAGGCCGACCAGGATGACCAGCACCGCCCCGAGAATGTTCGGCAGGTACTGGGCGACGTGACTCAGGCCGGTCGTGATCACCGCGAGCCCGAGCAGTTCACCTGCCGCCGCCAGGAAGAACAGGAATACCAACCAGAACACGATGAGGCTAGCCGCTTCCGTGGCCAGCCGATCCGCGCCTGAGGCCTTCAGTTCCCGCTCCACCGCCCGCCCCGCCAGCAAGCGGTTCAGTCGCGCCATCGAGCGGGCCGTCCAGGCCCGAAGCAGGCGGGCCACTGCCCAGCCGATCAGAACCAGCAAGAGAGCGCCGAGGATTCTGGGAAGGTACTCCAGCGCCTGACGCGCCAGCTCGCTCAACGCCCCGCCTAGGGTAGCGCTCCATTCATTGGTGTTCATGACATCCTCCAGGTCGGCTGCAAGACGGCGCCGGAGGCGGCCGCCTGCCCGATGGTGCTCGTTGGTTGTTTCGCATGCCAGTGGACTTTAACCGCCGATTCGGTACCAGCTGAGAATCTGTTCGTCGGGTCGTAGTTGGTCCACTTGATCGGTTTTCGGAATAAATCGGAGATCGAGTCGAAGGCACGGGAACCATCAGCACCCCTTCGATCGTGGCAAACTCAACGTCCGCCTCCTCCGATTTATGAATGAAGCGTAACCGATGACCGCTATGGGAGTCAACGCTGCGGTTCTCCGGGTACGTTCAGCCCGACGGCCGGCGGGGATCCGGATTCAAACCATCCCTTTTAGCCGTGCCCCGCCTGGACGTCGATCCTGACCCGTTGATGGAGTCACGGACCGGGAACCCGACTATATGCTCTCCATGAGAGAGCGTGGAGTTAGTGAGATGGGAAACAGAATTCATGTTGGTAGCCTACCCTTCAGCGCGGACGAGTCCTCGGTGAAGTCACTGTTCGAACAGAACGACCCTTCGGGTAGGCGAAAGCTTGTTTACCACGTTTCATCGCTCCCTCGACGGAATATGAGACCGGGTGGAATCGAACTGATGGGAATATTGTAAGGT
>CALZKF010000156.1 GCA_945787955.1 uncultured Acidobacteriota bacterium
GCCACCTGGAATGCGTATCCGGGATCGTTAGGTGAAACCAGTGTGAACCTTGCTCTGACCGTACCTGACGCCGGGTCCACCGTCCGTTCCTGCAGGTCCACCGCGGCAGGGCCGTCGGGACCGATCCATACCGGCCATGGTGTACCCGGATGCTCCCCTGCATGGATGGTCACCACCGGCGCTCCCGATCCGAGATGGATCGATAGTCGAACCGGCAGTTCATCCCCCAGGATGTTCCGCGCACCCTGGCCGTAGCGCTGTTCCACCAGCAGCCAGTCGCCCTCCAGCGAGGCAGGCAGACCGGCGCCGGAGCAGAGAAGAAGTATAAGAACGAGAAGAACGATGGTCCTGCGCATGTTTCTTTTATACTCTTGTTCCTCATCCGGAACCATCACAAATGGAGAGCATCCATGACAAACCTCAAGGGAAAGGTCGTTTTTATCACCGGCGCCAGCTCCGGAATCGGCGCCGCCTGCGCCCGGGCGTTCGCCGGGGAAGGGGCCGATCTGGTTCTGGCGGCGCGGCGGCTGGACCGGCTGCAGGCGATGGAGCCGGATCTCATGGCGGCCGGCGCCGGGGCGGTGCACTTGGCCGGGCTCGATGTCAGGGACCAGCCGGCGGTGCAGGCGGTGGTGGACAACCTGCCGAAACGATTCCGGAACATCGCCATCCTGGTGAACAACGCCGGCCTCAGCCGGGGGCTGGACAAACTCCATGAGGGCGCGCTGGACGACTGGGAAGAGATGATCGACACCAACGTCAAGGGACTCCTGTACGTGGACCGGGCGGTGGTGCCCGGGATGGTGGAACGGGAATCCGGGACGGTGGTCCATATCGGCTCCATCGCCGGCAGCCAGGTCTACCCCGGAGGGAACGTCTACTGCGCCACAAAGCATGCCGTGCGAGCGATCTCAAATGGACTGCGCATCGACCTGCTGGGGACCGGGGTTCGGGTGATCTCCATTGATCCGGGGCTGGTGGATACCGAGTTCGGCCAGGTCCGATACCACGGCGACACCCGCAAGGCGAAGATGACCTACATCGGCATGACCCCTCTCGCCGCCGGGGATGTGGCCGAAGCGGTGCTGTTCGCCGCCACCCGGCCCGGCCGAGTGCAGGTGGCGGAAATGCTGCTATTGCCCACCGATCAGGCCGGCGCGGTGCATGTGCACCGCAGGAGGGGGTAATAATATGTAAACCGGCTTGCCCTCTATCGCCTGACCGGGGATATTGGGCAGGCGACGGGGGTGCCGAGGGTGCGTTGGCCGATCAAATCCGGGCTGGTGATGGTGTTCGCCCTCGTGCTGTGCCTGCAGGCTGCGGCACAGGAAACCGGCGAGCCGAAGAAACTGGGACTCCACACCCGCACCGGCAGCCGGCTGTTCCAGGTCGACCTGTCCATCAGCGGTGATCCGGATGTGATCCGATCCCTTGAGCCTGCAGACTTCAAGCTCAAGATCGGCATCCACAAACTGACCGACTTCATTCTGGACCGGCTGTGCGATTACCCGGACGCGAGCATCGCACAAGGCCCCGATGAGCCGACTGTACAGGCGCCGGTCTCCCGTCCCGGATCGTACCTGTTCTATTTCGAACAGCCCCACCTGACCCAGGCCGGCCGGCACAACGCCCTGGCGCAGGCCCGGGAACTGATCCCCATGCTGATCAGGGACGGCAACCGGGCGATGATCGTCTCCAACGCCGAGCGCCAGGTCACCCTCACCGGCTTCACCGAAGACAGAGCAGAACTGCTGGCGGCGCTGGATGATCTGGAGCAGGATCCCACCCAGTTGAGCACATGGGCTACCAGGGAATCCGGACGGGTCGATTCGGTCATCACCGCCATGAACGAGATTGACACCGTGGAACACGCTGCCGCGGTGGCCCGGCGGCACCAGCGCGAAGACCATCTTCTCACCAAACGCAACCTCAACCGGCTGGAAGCGACCCTCCCCAGGCTGGCCGGCCTGGCGGCGCCCAAGGTGGTGCTCTACTTCGCCGATACGATGCGAAACAACGCCGGGGAGCTGTACCTCGCGTTCTTTTCGCCGGAGGTAATCGCTGCGGTCCCCACCCTCTCGGTGATGCAGACCGATGCCCTGACCGCCCGGATTCCGTTCGACCGGGTGGTGCAGGCGGCAGCGGCCAACAGCATCCGGTTCTACCCGATTCAGGCCGAGGGACTGACCTTCGAAGTCCAGCGTCTGGGGCTGACCCGCCGGGGCCTGGCAATCGCCGGCAATGTGCCGACGGTGACTTCCGACCGCAGCCGCATGGCACAGGACACCCTGGCCAGCCTGGCGGTTGAAACCGGCGGCTTGTATTTCATCAACGGGCCGTCCGCCGACGTCATCGCCGATACCATCCGGTCCGACCTGAACTGCCTGTTCATCGTCAGCTTCGACCCGTCGCCGTACTCCATGGACGAGCCCCACCGTTTTGTGGCCAAGCTCAAGCGCAAGGGGGCGCGACTGCATTCCCGCGGACAGGTGCTTTTCCAGAGCGAGTCGACAAAACTGACCGATCGACTCCTGGCCGCCTTCACCGCGCCAGGTTCCGACGATCCCCAGATTTCGGTGATCGAATCGCTGATCCCCCTGGATTACGAAGGCGGCGAATTCAAGGCGCTTCTTCAGGTCGCGGTCTCCGGCGTACCGGTGCCCGGGGCGCGCTGGGATGTAGGCGCCTCGGTGGTGGACAGCCATTCGGAGGTGGTGGACGCTTCCGGGCAGATGACCGTCTCCGCCCCTGGAGCGCCGGTGATTTTCGAACAGGAGATGTCCCTGAGTCCAGGTCCGTTCCAGGTCGTATCGGTGGCCCACGAGCATATAACCGGCCTGGTGGCGTCCAGCGAAGGTGAAACCGACTGGCCGAAGCCGGATCCGGATCAGGCCAGCATGGGGCCGATCGCCCTGGTGCAGCCGGTGGAAGCGGTGTTCGTACGTGACGGCAATGTCAGAGGGCGGGGTTCCCTGGCCCTCGGGGATGACCGGGCGGCGATCACCGACCGCCCCACCGCCCTGGTCGGACTCGTGTGCACCGCCAAAGGCAGGAAGCGCTGGGACGACACCAGGGTGGAACGAAGGCTGGTCGGCAACACATCGGTGTCGTTTCCCGACCTGGAGCCGGAGTCGAGCCGGGATCGATGCATCCAGATCCGGGATGTCATCCCCGCCTTCGCCCTTTCGGAAGGGAGCTTCCGGTACGAGATCGACCTGTATCGAGGTGATGAGAAGCTGACCGGGTCGACCCGGGATTTCAACGCGGTGGAGTCGGAGGAAACCGGAGAATGAAGATCATACTGAAATTGGTTGTGATCCTGGTGCTGATCGTGCCGGCGACGGCGGTCATGCCTGCGCCAGACGAGAAGCCCCGGTCCATCGACATGGTGGAGCGGACCGGCAGCCGGCTGGCCCAGTTGGATGTCACCGTAACCGGCCCCAAAGGGTTCGTGGAGGAGCTCACCGCCGCCGACTTCGAACTCCGGGTCGACAGCCGGTTCATCGAGGACTTCATTGTGGACCGGGTCTGTTCCCCCTCCGCGTCCGCAACTGATCCTGGCGGGACACCTGCCGCGGAGGACCGGTCCTCTTCGCCCGGAACCGAGGAAGGTTTACCCTCCGTTGCTTTAGCGAAGGGGGGGGCGACCTACGTTTTCTTCTTCGACCAGCCCCACCTGACCCAGGCCGGGCGGCAGGAGGCCATCGACCTGGCCCACGAAATGATCCCCGGCCTGATGGACGGCAATTCCCAGGCGATGATCGTATCCGGCGCCCGGAAGCTGGAGGTCATCCAGGAGATGACCTCGGACCCGGCCGCCCTGGCCGCCGGCCTGGAGCGGCTGCAACGCAACCGGGACCAATGGTCGACCTGGGCGGTGGAGGAAGATAAGCGAGTCGAGGAGTTGCTGTACGCCCTCCAGGTGGAGAAGAACTCGGATCACGCCATCAGCATCGCCCGATTGCACCAGCGCTCGGAGATCTGGGAGGCCGAGAAGTCGCTGCACCGGGTGCACATGGTCATGGGCCGTCTGGCTGAGATCGACCCACCCAAGGCGTTCCTGTACTTCGCCGACACCATGCGCAAGAATCCGGGGGAACATTACCTGTCTTACTTCGGCAACAAGATGATCTCGGGACAGAACTTCTCAGGCACATCCCTGGCCACAAGCGCCATGATGGCCGGCAACGCCATGGACCGCATCATCAACGGCGCCTCCGCCCTGGGGATCCGGTTCTATACGGTACAGGGCGAGGGGCTGGTCTCCGAGTCGATGGTCACCGCCCCGTCCGGCTCCATCCCCAGCGCCGGCCGCCCCAACATGATCCGTGTGCGGGACGCCCAGGACACTTTGGCCGGGCTGGCGCGAGAAACCGGCGGCGCCTGGTTCCTCAACGGCGTACGGGCCGGCAAGATCGTGGATCGGATACGCACCGACCTGTCCTGCCTGTACCTGGTCAGCTTCCCGCCCGGCGACCTTCCGGAAGACACCCCGATGCCGGTGCGGCTGACCACGTCCCGGCGCAAGGTCAAGATCCAGACCCGGGGCAGGCTGGTGATCCAGAGCGAATCGGCCCGGAGAACAACCCGGTTGCTGTCCAGCTTCGCCACCGCGTCCGCCGCTTCCACCGACCACCGCATCTCCGGTGTGGTGGTGCCTACCGGGTATGAAGACGGGCTGTTTTCCGCTCTGGTGCAGGTCACCGTCCCCGGGACCGCCGTCCAGGGCGCTACATGGGACCTGGGCGCCTCCCTGGTCACCGAGGAAAAGGTCCGGGCCGACGCTTCCGGCCAGGTGCTGGCGGCCACACCCGGGGTCCGGGTGGTGTTCGAGGAGGAAATGCGTTTCCCGCCGGGGCCGTTCGAGCTGGTGGCGGTGGGCCACGAGATCACCACCGACCAGGTCGTATCCCGCAAGCTGGAGGGCAACTGGCCGAACCCGAACAAGATGCCGGTAACCCTGAGCCCGGTAGTGGTGCTGCAACCGGAATCCGCCGCATTCCTGCGGGCCGGCATCCTGCGAGAGCAGGGACCACTCGGGTACCGGGAGCGGGAACCGCTGGATACATCCCGGCCCACCGCCCTGGTCGGCCTGGTCTGCCGTTCCAAGGGCAATCGCAACCGTCTCACGGTCCTCAGAACCCTGAGCGGCGACACCGAAGCCGAGTTCCCCCGCCTGCAGTTCGAAGACGGCGGCGAGCGCTGCGTGCAGTACCGCGACATGGTGCCGGCCAATGTCATGACCGCAGGCGAATTCCGGTTCCTGGTCACGGTGGTGGAGAAGGGAGAAATCATCGCAACCGCCGAACGGAGCTTCGCCGCTATAGATGATCAGGCCGAACTGACGGAGAACCTCGACGATGGTCCGTAAGCCGAATCATCTCCTGGGCCAGACCAGCCCGTACCTCATCCAGCACCTTTACAACCCGGTAGACTGGCGGCCCTGGGGCCCGGAAGCGCTGAACGAGGCCAGGGAACGGGACCTGCCGATCTTCCTGTCCATCGGGTACGCCGCCTGCCACTGGTGCCACGTCATGGAGCGGGAATCTTTCGAAAACGACCAGGTGGCGGAGTACATGAACCGGCACTTCATACCGGTGAAGGTCGATCGCGAGGAGAGGCCGGACCTGGACGATATCTATATGAACGCGGTGCAGGTCATGACGCGCCAGGGCGGCTGGCCGCTGAACGTGTTCCTCATGCCGGACCAGCGGCCGTTCTTCGGCGGCACGTATTTCCCGCCTGCATCCGGTTACGGCCGCCCCGGGTTCCTGGAACTGCTGCAGCGGGTCCACGAGACCTGGGACAACCGCCGGGACCAGGTGGAGGAAGCGGCAGGCGGGCTCACCGAACAGCTCCGCGCGATTTCGTCGGGGATCAACGCAGGCGATCTGGATGCACAGGCGCTGGACCAGGTCGCCGCCGCCGCCGCCGCCCGGATAGCCGGCAGCTTCGACGCCGAGAACGGCGGTTTCAGCCACGCTCCCAAGTTCCCGCCGGACACCCAGCTCGCCTTCCTGCTCCGCCAGTACCGGCGCACCGGCCAGGACATCCTGTGGGAGATGGCGGACCGCACCCTGACCCGCATGGCCCTGGGCGGGATGTACGACCAGATCGGCGGCGGTTTCGCCCGCTACAGCGTGGACGAGCGGTGGCTGGTACCCCATTTCGAGAAGATGCTCTACAACCAGGCGCTGCTGGCGCCGGTCTACTGTGACGCCTGGCACGTGGACAACCGGCCGCTGTTCCGACGGACCGTGTGTGACACACTCGATTTCGTCCGCCGGGAATTGACCCACGGCGAGGGAGGCGCGTTTTCGTCTCTGGACGCCGACAGCGAAGGTGTGGAAGGAAAATATTACGTCTGGACGCCGGAACAGGTTCTGGATGTTCTCGGGAATGAAGATGGGATGCTGTTCAACGAGACATACGGGATCACCGCGAAAGGGAACTTCGAGGGCGACAGCATCCCGAACCTCCTTGCCGGAGAACCGGACGAGGCGATCCGGACTACTCTGACCGGCCTGAGGTCCCGGCTGCTCGCGGCCCGGGCGACCCGTATCCGTCCCGGTACCGACGACAAGGTTCTTACCGCATGGAACGGTCTGATGATCACCGGCTTCGTCGCCGGCTACCAGGCGTTCGGCCGCCGTGAAGACCTGGACTCGGCCGCAAGCTGCGCCGACTTCATCCTGGGTAACCTGCTTCGCGACGGCCGCCTCCTGGCCTCATGGCGGGAAGGGATCGCCGCCCACCCGGCTTATCTGGATGACTATGCGTTCCTGGCACGGTCCCTCCTGGACCTGCACGAGGCCGGCGGCGGCGACTTCTACCTGGAGGCGGCCGGTGAACTTGGTCAGGTGCTGGTGGACCGGTTCGAGGACAAGGAGCGGGGAGGCTGGTACTTCATCGCCGACGACCACGAGAACCTGCTGGTCCGCAACCGGTCCGGCCTGGACGGCGCACTGCCGTCCGGCGCCGGCGTTGCCACCGAAACCCTGGTATTGCTGGCGGCACGCCTTAACCTCGACCGATTTCGGGAGACGTCGGTCCGTGCGCTGGAATCCTACGCCGGCGAACTCCACCGTGTGCCCAACGGATGCTCCTCATTGCTGGCCGCCCTGGATTACCTGGAACTGGGCGTCCCGGAACGGCGCGTCTGCAGAGACGGCGTCTGCTGGGTGGACCGGGAACGATGATCGTCGCGAAGCGTCTCGTGGTCCGAGGTCGGGTTCAGGGGGTCGGCTTCCGATTTTTCGTCCTCAAGACGGCGGAGCAGCTGGGCATCACCGGGTACGTCCGCAACCTGCGGGACGGTACAGTGGAGATCGTCGCCGAAGGGACTCCCATCGACGTTCGGGCCATGGCCATGGACATCCTCGCCGGCCCGCGTCACGGACGGGTGGACGACATCGACAAGGCCGACATCCCGGTCACCGGGCAGTACACCAGCTTCGAAATCCGCTACTGA
>CALZKF010000157.1 GCA_945787955.1 uncultured Acidobacteriota bacterium
CCGAGATCACCTCCGCCAACTGGACCTGTACAGGCAGCGGCACGGCGACCTGCACCGCGGCCGGCAGCGGCAAAATCAGCGACAGCGTGAACATCCCGTCAGGCGAATCGGTGACCTACACCGTCACGGCGAATATCGACGCCGCCGCCACCGGAAACCTGGTCAACACCGCTTCTGTGGCTACCACAGTCAGTGATCCCAGCCCCGGTGACGAGACCGATACGGATACCGACACTCCGGCTGGTTCGGCCGACCTGACGGTGGACAAGGACGACGGCGTGGCGACGTACACGCCGGGTGGCTCTGTGACGTATTCCATCGTCGTCTCGAATGCTGGCCCCAGCGACGTCACAGGCGCCACCGTTGCGGATACATTCGCAGCCGAGATCACCTCCGCCAACTGGACCTGTACAGGCAGCGGCACGGCGACCTGTACGGCAGCCGGAAGTGGTGACATCTCCGACAGTGTCAACATCCCCGCAGGCGAGTCGGTCACTTATACCGTCACGGCCAACATCGACGCCGCCGCCACCGGGAACCTGGTCAACACCGCAACGGTAACAACTGCAGTACCTGATCCCAACCCCGGCGACGAGACCGCTACCGACACCGATACCCCGGCGGCTCAGGCCGACCTGAGCATCACCAAGACGGACGGTGTGGTTACAGCGACGCCGGGCACCGATCTGACGTACACGATTGTCGTCACGAACAACGGCCCTTCGGATGTCCCCGGAGCAGCTGTTGCAGATACGTTCGATCCTGTTTTCTTTGATGTTGCCGGAACTACGTGGACCTGCGCCATCACCAGCGGAACCGGCAGCTGCGGAGTTGCAGGCAGCACGGGCGATATCGCGACCCTGGTCGATTTGACCGTTGGCGCCGAAGCGACATTCACGGTTACGGCACCGATCCTGCCGGGTGCGACCGGGACCATCTCCAACACCGCTACGGTAACCGAACCGGCAGGCGTCACCGATCCGGTACCGGCAGACAATACCGCCACCGACGACGACACGGTTCTGTCGGGAGACGCGGATCTCTCCCTTACCAAAACCGTGGACATCGCAGCACCTGGAATAGGCTCCAATGTTTTATTCACTCTAACCGTGTCCAACGCCGGTCCGAATTCTGCGACCGGTGTGGTGGTTGCCGATTCATTGCCTACGGGGTACACATTCGTGAGCGACGACGGCGGCGGATCCTACATTGCGGCCACCGGGGTATGGACTGTCGGAACCGTGTCCGCAGGCGGAACGGCTGTGCTGAACATCACGGCAACGGTCAACGGGGCCGGCAATTACATCAACGAAACGGAGATCATGGCGGCGGACCAGACCGATCCGGATTCCACACCGGGGAACGGTGTCGGGCAGAATGAAGACGACGAGGCGACCGTGTCTACCGCACCGGTGCCGATCGCGGACCTGTCGCTGTCCAAAACGGTGGACAACGCAGCACCGGATGTCGGCTCCAACGTCGTATTCACACTGACGGTTGCCAACGCCGGTCCCAGCGATGCGAGCGGGGTTGTCATCTCCGACACGATGCCGGCAGGTTACACCTACGTCAGCGACGACTCGGCGTCCAGCGGCACGACCTATGCGGGCGGCGTCTGGTCGGTGGGTGCGCTGCCCTCCGGATCCGGTATTGCGCTGAATATCACCGTGACGGTGGAAGCAGCCGGCCCGTATCTGAACGTCGCCGAGGTCACGGCGGCCGACGAAATCGATCCTGATTCGAGCCCGGGTAACGGTGTGACTGCAGAGGACGACTACGCGGAACAAGGCACATCGCCTGGAGGCAACCCGATACTTCTCACCAAGCGGGCCGGCAAGCCCGAGGTCAAAATCGGCGGTGCCGTTGATTACACCGTGACCGTGGAGAATCTGACCACGAACGCGTTCGGCGGCATTACTGTGAGTGACCTGATCCCGGCCGGATTCAAGTACCTGAACGATTCGGCACGCATGGTTCGGGCCGGTACCGATGGCCAGCTCGGCACAGCCGACGATATCGTGACCGTTATCACGGTGACCGGGCCGCGTCCCCTGGAATTCGGACCGCTGGATATGGCTCCTGACGAGAGCGCATGGCTGCAGTACGTACTTCGCGTCGGCAGCGGCGCAGCGCTCGGGGATCATGTCAACTACGCGACCCCGCTGCAGGGAGGAAACCCTGTAGGCAGCACCGTTTCGGCCAGAGTGACGGTCATCGCCGACCCGGTCTTCGACCAGTCGATCATCATCGGCAAGGTCTTCGAGGATCTTGATGGAAACGGGTTGCAGGGTCCGGGTGAAGTCGGCGTTGCCAAGGCGATGGTCGCCCTGGATGACGGTACCTATGCACTGACCGATCAGCACGGCCGCTATCATCTCCCGGCGGTTACGGATGGGCAACGCATGGTCAAGCTCAATCGCAACAGCCTGCCGCCAGGTTCCAGGCTGACCACCCAAGGGTACCGTGTCTTGTGGATCACCCCGGGTCTGTGGGCCAGGGCCAATTTCGGGGTTGTCACACAACAGGACGTGGCAAGCATCGGTCAAAAAGGTGAAACCGGTGTCAGCATCTCTGCCGAGGACCGGCAGCCGCCGGTGGATGTCCGCGGGGACGCGGAGGCTCTCTCGTTGCTGATCAACGGGTCACTGGTTCCGCTGCTGTCCAGTGACGTAGCGCTCCGGCTGGTGTCGGTGGACGATATGGTCCTGGTCCGGGATGCCGGTCTCGAGAAGCCGGCTGTATTCAAGGCCGTGGGACAGGACTTCGAAACGGTGGAGTCCTGGACCCTTCGTATCATGGATCCTGCCGGGGAGGTGGTGCACCGTATTCAGGATACCGGCGCTCCGGCGGCGGAAATCAACTGGGACGGCAAACTGGCCGACGGCACTCTGGCCCTTGGCGGCGAAATTTACCAGTACCAGATGGACCTGGAGTATGCCGATGGAACGCATGCGGCGACCTCACGGCGGCTGCTCGGCGTCAATCGATCCAACCTGGTCTCCTTGACCCTGGCGGGCGGTGCGTTTGAAACCGATCAAACGGTCCTCAGCCCTGCAGCCGAAAAAGCGCTGATCGAGGCGGCGACGATCCTGCGGCAGTATCCCCGGGAAAAGGTCGTGATCGAGGGTCACACTGATTCCGTAGGGGACGAAGACTACAACATCAAGCTGTCAAGAAGCCGTGCGGAGTCGGCCGCAGCGTTCCTGATCGACAGTGAGAACCTTGCGGCCGATCGCTTCATCCTTCGCGGGTATGGCGAAGCCCGGCCGATCGCCAGTAACAATATTCCCGAGGGGCGTGAGCTCAACCGCCGTGTGGAGATCAAGGGCGAGTGGACCCGCAAGGATCAGGCGGTCATTCTGGACCGCTACCGCACACGACCGACGGTCCGACTGAACGGAACAGCGCTGGATGTGGGCGATCGCGGACGCTACAGCACCCAAGTCGACGACCCGCATGTGAACCGGTTGGACGTGGAAATCGGGAATTCACAGGGCAGGTCGGTACAGGCGGTTGTCGAAATCCCATCTCTTGAAATCATCGACCCGGATGGCCGCTTCATCGTGGTCCGGGGAGGCTCCAACAACGGGTGCACCGCAGAGGCGGACCCAACCGGAACAGGATCGGGGATCACCTGCCGGGTCATGGGAAGGACCGAACCTGGCAATACGGTGGAAGTGGACGGGCGAACCGTCGAAGTCGACTCGGAAGGACGATTCCTCGCCCATGCGCCCGTACAGGTCGGGCAGAGCACCATCGGAATCCTGGCCGGCAACAGCACGGGCTACAACCGCATCGCCAACCTGAGGCTGGATATCTCGGATCGCAATGACGGCGGGGAGCTGCTGGTGATCTCCGAACCGATCCCCCATCTGACCGTGCAGTTGCCGCCGGCCGGCGCCCGTCTCAACTCACGACAATTGCCTCTGAGCGGCAGTACCACTCCGGGGAACAAGCTGGAGATCAACGGCAAGGAAATCGGAACCGGCTCGGACGGCCGTTTCTCTACCGTCGTTGAGTTACCCGCAGGGCAGAGCCGCCTGGTGGTCCAGGTTACGGATCCGGAAGGCCGCGTCGGTACTATCGCGCGCGAGGTCGATGTGAGCAAGCACGAACTGTTCATCCTGGCGTTCGCCGACGGCACGGTCGGCCAGCTCAAGGGTGACGGTCTCGTGGAAGCTGCCGGACTGGACGACGGGGACGATTTCTACACGGAAGGCCGTGTCGCGCTTTACCTCAAAGGCCGTGTCGCAGGAAAGTACCTCATCACCGCGGCGTTCGACAGCGGGAGAAGTGAGCTCGGATCGATGTTCCAGGACCTGACCGAGGGTGAGAGCCGGCAGTTGCTGAGAAACCTGGATCCCGACAAGTTCTACCCGATCTACGGGGACGACAGCACCGTGGTCTTCGATGCCGAGAGCCAGGGCAAGCTGTACCTTGCCGTGGAGAGTGACACCATAGAGGGCGTTGTCGGGAACTATCCGCTGGCCTTGACCGATACCGAACTGGCCGCATACCAGCGTACGTTGTACGGCGGGCGTGTGGCCTACAAGTCCTTGTCGACAACAAAATATGGGGAGCCGGATACCAGGGTTGTGCTGTTCACCGCCAAGGTGCGGCAGGCTCACGTACGGGACGAACTGCGCGCCACCGGCGGATCGCTGTACTACCTCAGCCAGCGTGACGTCATCGAGGGCAGTGAAAGCGTGTACCTGGTGATGCGCGACAAAAACACCGGCCTGGTGCTCAACCGGGTTCGTCAGCGCCAGAACGCCGATTACACCGTCAAGTACGAGGAAGGCCGTGTGATGTTCCATCGTCCGGTCTCCAGCGTTCAGGAGAGCGGGTCGCTGGTCGACGAAGAGGTTCTGGCGGGCCATCCGGTGTTTGTGGAGATCGATTATGAAACCCGCGTGGACGGGTTTGAGAAAACGGCGGGAGGCGGTCGTGTCCGGCAACAGATCGGTGACCACGTGGCCATCGGCGGAACCTACGTCAACGACCAGGTGCAGGGCGGCGACTACGAGTTGACCGGCGTGGACGCCGAGCTGCGTCTGGCCAAAGGCACGCGCATTACGGCGGAGTACGCCGAAAGCTCCGGCAGTGATTCCCTGATCTTCACCAGTGATGACGGCGGCCTGACCTACACCGAGGTTGCGGTCGGCGGTGTCCAGGACGGATCGGCCTGGAAGGCGGCGGCGGAACTGGACATCGGTGAATGGTTCGGCTCACCCGGCCGTGCCCAGGTCGATCTTTACGTCAAACAACTCGATCCGGGGTTCATGTCCCGGGGCAACTTCCTCGAGCAGGGCACGACCAAGTCCGGTATCCTGGCGTCGTTCAAAATCGGCGATTCGGACACCGTCCGGGTTCGCCACGACCAGGAAGACCGCAGCGGATCGGCATCGATGCTGCCGGGGGCCGTGGACCTGACTACGATCAGCACGGTGCAGTGGGATCATCGCCGGAAGCGCTGGGGCGTGACCGCCGAGTATCAGGAAAAGCAGAGCGAAGATAACGCAGGCGACGAACTGAGCAACACCAGCACCGCCGCCGCTCAATTCTGGGTCAAGCCGTTCGAGAAACTGACGGCGCAGGTCGAATACCAGCAGACTCTAAGCGGTGTGGATAACAGCCGAACCACGGTCGGTGCGCAGTACCAGGCCCTGCCGTCCCTTGCGCTCCAGGCCACAGCCAGTGACGGAGACAAGGGAAGTTCGGCCCAGGCCGGTGCGATCCTCACGCTCGGCAAAGGCAGTATCTACCTGACCGAACGGTTGATCGAAGACCAGGGCGGGCAAAAGACGTCCACCATACTGGGAGCCAAATCTCCGATCGGCAAGAAAAGCACGGTTTACACGGAGTATCAGTGGGAAGATGCCGAGGACAGCCAGAAAACAATATCCCTGGTCGGATTGCAACGGCAATGGGATGTCGCTCCCGGCTTCCGCATAACGCTTAGTGGAGAGAAGTCCAATATCCAATCGACTACCAACGGGGACACCGACCGGTCCACCATCGCCGCAGGGGTGAACTATTCCAATTCGCGGAATCTCAGCTTGCAGTCTCGCAGCGAGGTCCGCTCCGACAGAGGCGATCGGCGTCGGGTTCAGCTCGTAACCTTCAACCAGCTCGACTACAAGCTCGGTGACGATCTGACCCTGCTTGCGAAATACCGTTACAGCAATACCCGGAATCGTGAGCTGGACACCGAACAGGCCAAGCTGGAGGAGCGCAGTATCGGTCTGGCATACCGGCCGGTGAAAAGCGATCGGTTCAACGGCCTGGCGCGTTACACCCAACTCTATGACCGGGGTCCGATCACGCTGGTCAACCCGAATCCGTACGACCGCAAGATGGCCGTGTTCTCGGTCGAGTCGGCGCTTGAGATCACCGACCGTATCGAATGGCTGGCCAAGGGCGCCTTGCGCTCGCAGCAGGAAAGCGTGGGCGGACTGGCGCCGATCGACACCGACATGATCCTTGCGATCCAGCGCTTCAATATCAAAATGTGGAGAGAGTACGATCTTGGAGCCGAGTACCGCATCCTCTCGCAACGCCAGACGGATGACAGCCGACAGGGCTGGCTGCTCGAGGTCTCAAGAGAGATGATGAAGCATCTTCGCGTCGGCGCCGGTTACAATTTCACCGACTTTTCCGACAACGAGTTCTCGCAGAATGACTACTCCATGCAGGGCTGGTTCCTGCGTGTGCAGGGGGTGTACTAAACCATGGCCGAAGATCGATTATCTCGGCTCAAGCGTGCACTCGTAATCATCGGCGAGTTGGCCGCCGCATTGGCTATTGTGGCGTTCTTTTTCGCGATCTTCGTCGGAATCTACAGTATCAGCTTTCCGGATGCCACCGGCCTGGGCGGGTTCCTCCGCGATACCGGTCCAGGGAGCGGCGGTGAGTTGAATTTTGAAATGGACGGACAACCGGAAGACGCGTCGTTCACGGCACTGCTGTCCTCCGTCCACCATACCGTCAAGGTCAAAGCGGCTGAAGGCATTGTTTGGAGCAATGCCGAACCCGGTGCCCAGCTTTATGACCGTCATGCCGTACAGAGTTATGCCCGTTCCGGTGCGACCATCTCCTTCGGCAAGGGAGGCCGGCTCAGACTGGGCGAAAATTCTCTTGTGGTGATCCGTGAAAACCGACGGGCGGCACGATCGCACCGGCGCACCTCGACGATAGTGCTGTTGGATGGCGCACTGCATGGGGAGCTGAGTCCGACGTCGGATGAACGGCTGACCCTGGATATCGCCGGAGCCACCAGCACCTTGCGGGTTGATTCGGACTCGGATCGGATGACCGAATTCAAGGTCACAGCCAACCCCGACGATTTTTCGACCTTTGCGGTTTACAATGGCAACGCCAGTCTGCGATCGGCTGAAGGAACGATCGACCTGGGCCGGAAT
>CALZKF010000158.1 GCA_945787955.1 uncultured Acidobacteriota bacterium
GGTCGAACGGAAGAAATACGGACAGCCAGGCGCCCGCAAGCGCTTCCAGTTCTCCAAGCGGTAGCTTGAACAGAGGAGACGATTCTTGACCTCGGTAAGTATGAAGGAACTCCTGGAGGCCGGCGTACATTTCGGCCATCAGACCCGGCGGTGGAACCCGAAGATGAAGGAATACATCTTTGGTGCCCGTAACGGTATCTACATCATCGATCTCCAGAAGACCCTGAAAAAGGTCCGTGAATCGCTGGCGTTCATAACCAATCTGTCGGCCACCGGAAAGTCGGTACTGTTCGTCGGTACCAAGCGCCAGGCCCAGGAAGCGATCGTCGAGGAATCGACGCGCTGCGGCCAGCACTACGTCGATCAGCGCTGGCTCGGCGGTACCATGACGAACTTCACCACCATCAAAAAGAGCCTGGCGCGCCTCACCGGCATCGAGGAGACCCTGAACGGGGACAAGGCCGAGGCGTTGACCAAGAAGGAGCTGTCAAAGCTTGAAAAGGAGCGGGGCAAGCTGCACAAGGCCTTGTCCGGTCTCCGCAAGATGGACCGCCTCCCCGGCGCCTTGTTCGTGGTCGATCCGATGAAGGAGAAGATCGCCGTCGCCGAAGCCAACAAACTGGGTATCCCGGTAGTCGCAATCGTGGACACCAACTGCGACCCGAATTCAGTGGATTACCCGATCCCCGGAAATGACGACGCCATCCGGGCCATCAAGCTGTTCGCCGGCCGATTTGCCGATGCGATCATCGAAGGGCACAACCTCTGGGAGGCCCATCGTCTCGAGAAGAAGGCCGAGCAGGGCTCCCGGGGCGCAGGAGCCGAAACGAAGAAAAGCATTGCCGATCGCGTCCGGGCCAGGGAAGCCCGTCGCGAGCGCACCCGTGCCCACGCCCACGCATCACGCGGCGTCGGCGGGGGACCGGCCCGTACTGCGGCGGAAGATCCGGCACCTGCGGCCGTTTCTCCTGCAAAATCCGATTCGGAGTAATACAGTCCGAGCGGAACCGGGCCCCGACGCGGCATTCCACCGCTCGGGGCTTTTTGGTGCCTTCGGCACGACCGGTCCGTTCGCAACCTTGAATGAAGTAGGGAGAGTCCGAAATGCAGATCAGCGCTTCAATGGTCAAGGAGCTTCGCGAGAAGACCGGTGTCGGCATGATGGCGTGCAAGAAAGCGCTTACCGAGGCCGACGGCAAACTGGACGAGGCGGAGAAGATCCTCCGCAAGCGCGGCGAGGCCACGGCAGCCAAGAAAGCCGGCCGGGCCGCCGGCGAAGGTCTGATTCATTCCTACATCCACACCGGCTCCAAGGTCGGCGTGCTGTTGGAGGTCAACTGCGAGACCGATTTCACCGCACGGAACGAAGATTTCAAGGGTATGGTGAAGGATATTGCCATGCATATCGCAGCCGCCAGCCCGCGGTACGTCTCTCGTGAGGACGTTCCGGAAGAGATAGTTGCCGCCGAGCGCGAGATATTCTCGGATCAGGCCAAGAAGACCGGCAAACCGGAAAACGTCATCGAGAAGATCGTCGACGGGAAGATCGACAAATACTACTCCGAGATCTGCCTGTTGGAGCAGCCATTCGTCAAAGACCCGGACAAGAGTGTCCAGGATCTGGTCACCGAGCGGATATCCCGGATCGGCGAAAACATGAAAGTCGCCCGATTCACCCGGTACGTCCTGGGCGATTCCTGATCCCTGTCACTGCGGCTGGTGAACGGTGTTATCCTTGGCGGCGACGCCGTCCCGGGGATTCTGTGGGACTGCACGTCTGGAGTAGCGCATGGAGCAGGACAACGATCTGGCGTACCGCAGGATTCTGCTGAAACTTTCCGGCGAGGCCCTCATGGGGGACCGGCCATCGGGGATCGACCCGGAAGTGCTGGCGGGCATCACCGACGAGATCATTCATGTTCATGCCATGGGAGTGGAGATCGCCCTGGTGGTAGGGGGCGGCAATATCTTCCGGGGTACTACCGGCACTGCGGAGGGCATCGACCGGGTCACCGGCGATCACATGGGGATGCTGGCGACCCTGATCAATTCCCTGGCCCTCCAAAACGCCCTGGAGCAGAAAAAGGTTACCACCCGGGTGCTGTCCGCCATCGAGATCAACCAGGTCGCCGAGCCGATGATCCGCCGTCGCGCTCTGCGCCATCTGGAGAAGGGCCGGGTCGTGATCCTTGCGGCCGGTACCGGAAACCCCTACTTCACTACCGATAGCGCCGCTGCTCTGCGGGCCATGGAACTCAAGTCGGAGGTTCTGCTCAAGGCGACCAAGGTGGATGGGGTGTACACGGCAGATCCGATGAAGGACCCTGATGCCCGGCTCCTGCCCAAAGTGAACTATCTGGAGGTCCTTGAAAAAGGTCTGCGGGTGATGGACACCACCGCGATATCGCTTTGCATGGACAACAACCTTCCGATCGTCGTGTTCAACATCGCCGATCCGCGGAACATCCGGCGGATCGTACAAGGTGAGCAAGTCGGATCGGTGGTGGGGGAACCACAGAATGCATGAAGAGATCCTGAGCAAGACCGACAAACGTATGGATGCCACCCTTGAGGACTTCCGGCACAAGCTGGGCGCGGTACGGACCGGCAGAGCCTCTCTCGCGATCCTGGACGGGGTTAAGGTGGATTACTACGGCACACCGACCCCGCTGAACCAGGTAGCCAAGCTTTCCATCCCCGAGCCGACCATGATCCTGGCCCAGCCGTTCGATCCCTCAACCATCGCAGCGATTGAAAAGGCGATCCTGTCCTCGGACACCGGTCTGAACCCGTCCAACGACGGGAGGATCGTGCGGATACCGATCCCTCCTTTGACCGAGGAGCGGCGCAAGCAGCTTGTTAAAAAGGTAGGCGGCCTGGGCGAAGACGCCAAAACGGCCATTCGCCAGATCCGGCGAGACGCCAACGATGCATACAAGAAACTACAGAAAGACGGTGATGTCTCCGAAGACGACGCCCACCGATCCATGGACGAAGTCCAGAAGCTGACCGATCGTCATACCGGCAGCGTGGACGAACTCTGCAAGAACAAGGAAAAGGAGCTGATGGAGATCTGAAAAGCTCCACGGCAACATCGAATCTTGAGTTCCCCTGATAAACAGTACGGCATGCTGGGTGTGGTGGTGGCCGCGGGAGGCGGCGTCCGCTTCGGCGGGCCGGCGCCTAAACAATTTCTCGACCTGTGCGGCTGCTCGGTTGTGGAACGCGCGATCCGCTGCCTGAACGGCCATCCCGCCGTGGACGGGGTGGTGGTTGTCCTCGACCGGTCCGAGATCGGGTCGGAAACCGGCGCCCTGATCCTTGGACTGGATGGGGTGGTGGACGTTGTCGCAGGCGGGACGACCCGGGCCGAATCCAGTCTGAACGGGGTCCGTGCCGCCGCTGGGGCGGTCCACGTCCTGGTCCACGACGCCGCGAGACCGGCCGCTTCGCCGGAACTGGTGGACCGGGTGGTGCAGGCGACCCTGCAGCATGGCGCAGCGATTCCGGTGCTGCCGGTGAGCGATACGATCAAGGAAGTCTCACCATCAGGCACCGTTCTGAACACTCCGGACAGGTCCCGGCTGTCGGCGGCCCAGACGCCGCAGGGCGCCAGAACGGACTGGTTGATTGAAGCCTTGGAAGCGTCCCCATCCGGGTCCGTGACAGACGAGGCCGGTGCTCTGGAAGCAGCAGGGCGGACCGTTTACGTGGTGGCGGGAGACCGGGAGAATATTAAAATCACCACCCGGGAGGATCTGGAGATCCTGAGGCGGAGGCTGGGAGGGGATGACGGCATGCGGATCGGTTCCGGATACGATGTGCACCGTTTTGGCGGAGAGCAGCCGCTTGTGCTGGCAGGCGTGCCGTTCCCGGGTGAAGCCGGACTCCTCGGCCACTCCGACGCCGATGTCGTTCTGCATGCCGTCATGGATGCGCTTCTGGGAGGCGCGGGCCTTCACGATATCGGCCAGCATTTCCCGCCTGCCGATCCGGCTTATAAAGGTGCAGACAGCGCCGCTCTGACCCGGACCGTCCTGGACCTGGTCAAACGGACCGGTTACAGGGTCGTGAACGTTGATATCACCGTACTGGCGGAGCGCCCCAGGATCGGCCCCCGTCTCGGGGAGATGAAGGCGGTGCTGTCGTCGCTTCTGGATCTCGAAAGTTCCCGCATCGGGCTGAAGGCGACGACCCTCGAAGGCATCGGTGCCCTGGGTCGTTCCGAAGGGATCGGGTGCCAGGCGGTGGCGTTGCTGGCCCGGCGGGACCTGCCTTGAATCGCCGGCCGCTGCGGGTCCGATTCGCCCCGTCGCCTACCGGATCCCTGCACCTTGGAAATGCACGCACCGCCCTGATGAACTGGATCGTCGCCCGGCAGACCGGAGGCACCCTCGTTCTCAGGATTGAGGACACCGACACCGATCGCCACCAGAAAGGAGCGGAGGACGGTATTCTCGAGGATCTTCGCTGGCTCGGCCTGTCCTGGGACGAGGGGCCCGACGCCGGCGGTGACCATGGTCCGTACCGTCAGTCGGAACGCCACGCCGTTTACCGGGAGGCGGCGGCCCGGCTGCTGGCGGCCGGTAAGGCTTACAGGTGCTTCTGCACGCCGGAGGAACAGGAGGCGGAACGGGACCGGTTGAAGGCTGCGGGGGAGGTTCCCCGCTACCTTGGCCGCTGCGGCCGCCTGGACGGGATGGAGGCCAGGCGGCGGGAAGAAGCCGGTGAGCCGTTCGCCCTTCGATTCCGGACCCTGCTTCCGTCTGACGACCCGGAGTCCGCTGAAGTCAGGTTTCACGACCGGTTGCGGGGTTCGGTGAAATTCCTCGCGCGGGAACTGGGTGATCCGGTCATGGTTCGAAGGGATGGCCGGGCGACCTACAACTTCGCCGTGGTTGTCGATGACGCCGCAATGCATATCGATCTGGTGCTGCGGGGAGATGATCATCTCTCAAATACGCCGCGCCAGGTGCTGTTCTACCGGGCCCTTGGAGCAGCTCTGCCGGATTTTGCCCACCTGCCGATGGTGCGGGGGACCGACGGCGAACGGCTCAGCAAACGCCACGGAGCAACCTCGGTGGCCGAGTACCGCCGGAAGGGCTACCTGCCGCGGGCCATGCTGAACGCGTTGATACTCCTGGGATGGGGGCCCCAGGGTGACGACAGCAACATCCTGACGCCGGACGAAATGATCGAAAGTTTCAGCCTGGATCGGGTCTCCCGGTCACCCTCGATTTTCGACCCTGCCAAACTGGACTGGTTGTCCGGCCGGCATATCCAGGCCCTCTCACCTGCGGATCTGGCCGGGCCTGCCACCCGCTCCCTGGTCGGTGAGGGCAGCCTGCCGGATCAGGCCCTTCTGCCGGAGGCGGCCGAGTGGCGGAACGGGCTGGCACGTCTGGTCCAGGACGGCATCGACCGCATGGATCAGGTCAAGGAGCGATCATCCGCCCTGTTCCACAAGGGGGGCGCCTTCGACCCGGCCGATCCGGATATGAAGCTCTTGCTGGCCGGGGAGGAGGCCCATCGGGTGCTGGAAGCCATGCTTCAGGCCGTGACGGACCATGCTCCAACGGATGTTGAAACCTGGAAAGCCTACAAAAAGGCGGTCCAGACAGGTTCGGGGGTCAAGGGCAAAGGTCTGTTCCACACCATCAGGGTCGCCCTGACCGGTTCGGTGTCCGGTCCGGAACTGGATCGCCTGGTCCCGCTGATAGGGAGCGGGAGCACCCTCTTCCCCGGGTCGATCCCATCGATCAAGGACCGAATTCAGTCCACTATTCGACAAATCGATGGATAGGAACCGGCGGGACCGGGAGGACGCTCCCCGTGAATATTTATACGGTATCCACCCTGTGGAAGAGGCGCTGGCCGCCGACAGCCGGCAGGTGGAGAGGATTCTGGTCGCACGGGAAGCCGAGGACAACCGGTTGGGGCGGATCCTGAAAGAAGCCCGGCGCTTGGGGATCCCGATAACCCGTCTCCCCCGTGAAGGACTGGTGCGGAAGGCAGGCCGACAGGCGGTCCACCAGGGAGTGGTGGCGGTTGTTTCTCCGGTTCGTTACCAGGATGTGGATACTATCGCACAGGCTTCCATGGAGAGAAATGCTCTGCTGGTGCTTCTTTCCGGCGTAGAAGACCCCCGCAACCTGGGGGCCGTGCTCCGGAGCGCCGCCGCTTCCGGAGCCGACGGGGTCATCCTGGCCGGGGAGACAGCTGCCGGAGTCACGCCGGGGGCGGTAAAAACCTCCGCAGGCGCTGCGGAACGGGTGCCGGTAGGGCGGGCCCGGAAGCCGGTTCGGGCTATCCGGGACCTGAAAGATGCCGGCTTTTCGGTAATCGGAATGGATCACAGGGCGGAACTTGCATGGGATCAGGTCGATCTCACCGTCCCGGTGGTTCTTGTGGCCGGTGGAGAAGGCAGGGGGCTCAGCCGCAGCGTGGCAATGGAGTGCGACTATCGCGTGGCGCTCCCGCTGGAGGCGGAGGTGGAATCCCTCAACCTTTCCGTCGCGGTAGGGATCCTTCTCTACGAGGTCCTGAGGCAGAGAAAAGATGGTGTTTCCAGATAATTATTAGTGTCTGGCCCTTGCGGCCTCCAGGACTCGCTGTTAACATTTGCCGTTTGTCGGCGCGCTGGCGTAGCTCAGTTGGTAGAGCAGCGGTTTTGTAAACCGCAGGTCGGGGGTTCAAGTCCCTTCGCCAGCTCCACCCAACCGATCGCTGGTTCGTCATGGCGGCGATCTGAAGAGCCATAGCGCGAAAGCAGGGAATCGTGCTATTGATAGGGATTCGAGCGGCGGAATGCGGTTCCAGTGGAGGGGTGCCCGAGTGGTTAAAGGGAGCAGACTGTAAATCTGCCGGCCTAAGGTCTACGAAGGTTCGAATCCTTCTCCCTCCACCACATAAAGTATACAGCCGGTTCGGGGTAACAAAGCAGGATTGATTCAGCGGGAATAGCTCAGTTGGTAGAGCATCAGCCTTCCAAGCTGAGGGTCGCGGGTTCGAATCCCGTTTCCCGCTCCAGATATAGAGGATTTTTTCACAGGTCATGGGGCTTGTGGTGCAGATCGAAAAAGCAGGAGAACCGAGGCACTCTTCCGGGAGTTCCAGGGCGCCCATGTAGCTCAGTCGGCAGAGCACTTCCTTGGTAAGGAAGAGGTCACCGGTTCAAGTCCGGTCATGGGCTCCAAGCTGCTTTTTCGGTGTTGAGTGAATATCAGGCGTACGGTTCGGAAGGTCAAGCGCGAGCGCAAAGACAGAAGAGGAGATTCCGATGGCCAAGGAGAAATTTGATCGTTCGAAGCCGCATGTGAATATCGGCACTATCGGTCACGTGGATCACGGTAAGACCACGTTGACCGCGGCGATCA
>CALZKF010000159.1 GCA_945787955.1 uncultured Acidobacteriota bacterium
ATTATCGGGGTGATGGTCCTGCTCGGACTGTCCGCCCTGTACTTCATGGCGAACCGGCTCCGGACTTCCGTCGCTGAGGCGCCACAGAAGGTGGTATCGGCCACCACCACCGACAACCCGATCCCGATCCCTGTGGAGGTGGGTGAAACGGCGGCGGCGGTGGCCGGTATCACCGAACAGCCGCCGGTGAAGCAGCCTGCGGCCGTTTCGGAAACCGACCCGCTGCAGGCCAGGATCTCCATCTTCGCAGACGCCCGCTATGCCGTCTGGGAAGTGCTGGAGAAATACCCCAAGATAAGGGATTCGCTTCATAAGGAACTGACCGACACCGTCGAGACCGACAGGGTCCGGATGTACAATTACGAGATGGCGGAAATCCGCATCGCCCGGAGCCGTCCGCTGCGGAACGCCGGCATGGACGAAGAGGAATACAAGGCGATCCGGGAGCAGTACCGGGCGTATCGCGCCGGCGAAGTCGACATGGACCCGAACTTCAAGGCGGCCTTCGAGGCGGCGCCGGAGGAAGTGATGGCCCGGGCCGATCTGAAGGAATTCGACCTTATAGACTACTGAGCCGTCAGTCCCCGGAGCTTTTCTCCAGGCGCTGCAGTCGCTCGCTCACCGCCTTGAGTCGAAGCACCAGAAAGACGATGTAACCGCCGATACCCAGCCAGATCACGTTGTAGGCCCAGAACAGAAAATCGAAATTTTTCACGACAGTTCTCCCGTACGTCGTTCCGCCAGCGCCTGGGTTCGGTTCTCAAGGGCCAGAACCGTTACGCGCAGGATCATCATCAAAAGGAACAGCGCCATGAACACCCCGATGCAATACATGAATGTGGTGTACATCTCCGGCGCCAGAGGGTTCTTTTCTCCGGACTTGAACACGATCGGATGCTGACCCCGCCACCAGTGCACCGCCTTGTAGACGATAACCACATCCAGGGCGGCGATGACGCCCAGCACCGACGCCAGGCGGGCCCCCAGGTCCTGGTTCTGGGCGTAACCCCGCACCATCAGGCAGCCGGCCAGAAGGAGCCACAGGATCAGGGTAGTGGTCAGCCTGGCCTCCCAGGTCCACCATACCCCCCACGCCGCCTTGGCCCATATCGGGCCTGTGACCAGCACCAGGGTGCAGAACATCAGCCCGATTTCCGTTGAGGCAAGGGAAATCCGGTCCCAGCGCTGGTTCCTGGTCCACAGATAAGTGATGGAACTCGCCATGAGGAGAAAGACCGACAGAAAAGTGATCATCGCCGCCGGAACATGAAAATAAAAGATCTTCTGGACCGGTCCCATGACTCTCTCGTTCGGGACGTACTGGAACACCATCCAGATCGCAACGAACATCGCGATCAGGACCAGGGCCGTCAGAGCCAATGTCCATCTGTTTTGGCCGGAAGTCATACGGTTATCTCCTCACTCTTCCACCACGTATTCGAAGGTCAGGAGACCGACGAACAGAAACAGAAGGTCGAATCCCAGCGCTACCAGCAACCAGTTGGAGACGGTGGAGAGTTCTTCGCCCTCCAGTACGGCGTTGGTGCACTTGACCGCGGAAATGAACAGCGGCATGGTCACCGGAAAAAGCAACGTTGAGAGCAGTGCCTCGCCCCTGCCGACCTTGGCCGCCACTGCGCCGAGCAGTGTTCCCATCTCCGCGAGCCCGAGGGTGTGCAGAAACACCACCACCGCCATCGGTCCCAGCATCGCCATCAGATCGTAGCCGAAAAACACGGCTGAGAGCGGGACGACCACGATTTCCAGGATCAGGAGCTCCACCAGATTGGAGAGGGACTTGCCGGCGAACAGCGCTCCCCGGTCCACCGGGGCCAGCAGCAGCGCCGTCATGGAGTCTCGCCGGGCCTCGACCTGGAACGAGCGCGTGAACCCGACGACGCCGGCGAATGCGAGGGTGGTCCACAGGATCCCGGGGACCAGCCGGGCCGGTCCCAGCTGTTTGATGGTCGCCAGGTCAAAGGCGAAGCTGAACACTACCAGAACGATGAGGGAGAACAGCACCATGGCGGACAGACCTTCCCGTGTCCGCCATTCAATGCTCAGGTCCTTGGCCGCCAGGACGCCTGCAGCCCGGAAGAAGCCGGCTCCGGTCATGAGGTCGCATCCTTCCGGAAATGGAGCTCCTGGAAGCGTTCCGGGTCCTGGCCTTCAGAACCGCCCTGGTCCACAAGCCGCCCCCGGTTCATCAACAGCCAGCGATCCTACAGTTTCAATCCCAGGGGGATGTTGTGAGTCACCATGACCACCGTCCTGCGACGTTCCCGCAACCGGCCGATGGTGGTGCGGAGCACCGAGGCGGCGTGGGGGTCCAGCCCGCTGAACGGTTCGTCCAGAAACACCACCTCAGGATCGTGGACCAGGGAGCGTGCTATGGACAGGCGCTGGGTCATGCCCCGGGACAAGGTTCCCGCAGGATCCTGAGCTCTCTCCGAGAGTTCCATCTCGTCCAGGAGTTCCTCTGCGCGTTGACCCGGATGGGGGAGGCCGTAAAGCTTGCCGAAAAATACCAGGTTCTCCCGGCAGGGCAGGTCGTCGTACAGGTAACTGCTGTGGGAGATGACGCCGATCATGCGACGGATCTCCCGGGGGTGGTCCTGACGAACCGGCGGGTCAGCTCCTCGACCTGTATTGCGGGGAGTACCGGCTCAGGGTTGCTGGGGTTCTCGTTCATCATCCAGTGTTTTCATGATCTCGATCGCCTGTGCGGTCAGCTTGTTCTTGAGTTGCATGTAGTCGTGTTCGCTGATCTTGTCTGTTTCGCGGTCGTCTTCAAGGTCTTTCAGGGAGGCCAGGACCATTTCCTTCCGGGAGAACAGGTCGGCCCGCTCACCGGTGGCGGATCGGGCCTTTTCCAGCTCGCCGGCGTCTCGGGCGAACAGGGGGGAGAACACCCAGGCCGTTACCGCCAGGCCGATGGCCGCCGAAGTCACCAGTCCCAGGTTCATTGCATATTCTCCAGGTCCTTGTTCAGACGGGAAAGGTATCCTGCGTCCAACGTGGTGTCCAGTTCCGTCCCGTTTTCGGTGTGCTCCTCAGGGTTCGCTTTCCACCTTCGCAGGATCAGAATCACGGCCACAACGGCCAGCAGCAGGCCGGCCAGCGGCCCGAGCCAGGCGAACAGGTTGAACCCTTCCGCCCTGGGAGCCAGCAGGACCTTTTCCCCGTGCTCCTCCACATAGGTCGCCAGGGCCGCTTCCCCGGAACCGGTCTTGGCGACCAGGTCGCCCAGCATGAGCCACATCTCGTCGGAGCGGCCGCATGCGCAGGCGTAAACCGACTGGGGATGGCATCCGCAGTCGCACAGGATCTCACCGGCCACGAACACGACCTCGTCCCGGTCCACACCGGCGGGAGCGGCGCCTTTGGAGGCCAGGACCGGTAGTATGGAGGCCAGCAGGATGATCAGGATCAGATACTTACGCAACGGCCCGCTCCTCGTGGTCCAGTGCTGCCTGCAGCCGCCGCCGGTCTTTCGGATCGGGAAAGATGCAGATGGTTGCCCCGAAGATGCAGATCAGACCGCCGAACCAGAGGAAGTTCACCATCGGATTCACGAAGATCCGGAAGTTGGCCTGGCCGCTCACAGGATCGACCCACAGCGGTGTGACGTACAGGTCCTCGCCGAACCGGGCAGGGCTGGCCAGCGACAGGTTGGCCAGGATGCCGACCTCGGTGGACGGTGTTTTGACCTCCCGGCCGACCCGTGGCTCAAGATCCTGCACCAGGGAGTAAAGGCGCAGGACCGATTGCTCGTAAACCATCGGGTCGCCGCCTCGCAGAGCCTTGGAGAAATCGAAGGCGTTCTTCAACTCGTCGAACAGCCGGTTGGGGTGGAAGCGCTGTTCCGACAGGATCGTACCGAGCTCACGGCCGTCCCGCTCCGCCGTAACCCAGGTGACCGCGCCGTAATGATCGTCCCTGGATTCCAGGGCGAAGCGGTCATAATGCAAAGTGTAGCCTGCGACCTCCATGGTCTGGCCCGGCACCAGGGTCTCCACCTTCTCGGTGCGGTAGGCCGAGGAACCGGCGATGCCGATGAAGATCACCACCATTCCCAAGTGCACGACGTAGCCGCCGTAGCGCCGCTTGTTGCTCCACACCAGCCGGAACATGGCGGCGGGAGCACTTTCCTGTCGCTGCCGCATCCGGACCCTGGTTCCCCGGCTGTATTCCAGCAGGACGGTGCCGACCACGAAGGCGCCGATGCCGAAGGTCAGGGCAGGGTAGACCGCCTTGAGCTGGTCGAACATCCCTGCCACGTCCAGAGAGCCGAGGGCCGAGAAAAAACCTGACAGGGCGCCGAAGAACGCCTTGAAGTCCAGGATGAGGGCGGCGACCAACACGATTGCACCGGTCAGCGTCGGCCAGAAGAAGTTCCGGCGCAGGTTCGCCTTGGTCGCCTTGCGCCAGGCGATCAGCGGTCCTACGCCTGTCAGGAACAACAGGAATAACGCCCAGGGTATGTTCACGTTGTTGAAGATCGGCGGGCCCATGGTGACCTTGCGGTTGGTGACCAGCTCGGAGATCATCGGGAACGTTGTCAGGAACAGAACGGTCAGCGCGATGCCGACGAATATCATGTTGTTGAACAGGAAGGTGGTCTCCCTGGACAGGAACGATTCCAGTCTGGCCTCGGACTTGAGATCACCCAGCCGAGCCGCCAGAAGCGCAAGGGACCCGAAGAACACGATGCCGAGGAATATGCCGAACGCCGGGCCGATGTTGGATGTGGCGAAGGCGTGCACCGAACTGATGATCCCGCTGCGGGTCAGGAACGTCCCGAAGATCGATAGGGAGAAGGTCAGGATGATCAGGCTCATGTTCCAGACCTTCAGCATCCCCTTCTTTTCCTGGATCATGACCGAGTGCAAAAAAGCGGTCCCGGTCAGCCAGGGCATGAGGGAGGCGTTTTCCACCGGGTCCCAGGCCCAGTAGCCGCCCCAGCCCAGTTCGATGTACGCCCAGTAGGAGCCGAGCAGAATACCGATGCCGAGGAAGAACCAGGCAAATATGGTCCAGCGCCGGGTGGTGCGGAACCAGATGTCGCCGGTGCGCCGTGTCGCCAGGGACGATACGGCGAAGGCGAAAGGGATCGTGAACGCGACATATCCCAGGTACAGGCAGGGCGGATGGATCATCATCCAGTAATTTTTGAGCTGGGGGTTGAGGCCGACACCGTCGGGACGCATCTCGCTCAGGATGAACGGGCTCTCGATGAAGTTCACCAGCACCAGGAAGAACGTCATGGTGACGCCGACCACCGCCGTCGCCATCGGCATCAGGGTGCGGTTCTTGTTCCGGTTCGTCCACACCATGACCACCGCCATGACCGCCAGCATGAACAACCACAGCAGAAGCGAGCCGGACTGGCCGCCCCACAGCGCTCCGATCTTGTACTGGATCGGTTGGGACGTACTGGAGTAGTGGTAGACGTAATCCAGGGCGAAATTGTCGGTCAGGAATCCGTATTCCAGGGAGATCACCGCCACCGCGATCATCAAGGTGGCGGCGATGATGCCCCGCTCGGCGCTTTTTTGAAAACCCCGGCCCATGCCGGTGAACGCCAGGGAAGAACCGACTACCGCCCATCCTGCCGCGAGGAGGGCGATGAGCAGGCTGTAATGCCCGATGGTTACCATGGGGATATGCTCCTGCGCAGACGCCGTTGCCGGCGTTAAGCGGTTAGGACCCTTGTGATTGCCCCTGTCTGCTCAGGGGCTCCTGGTCTACTCAGGATCCTGGAGGGAATCCATATGATCCTGGTACGTCGCCTGGCCGTCCTCGCCGGAACCTTCCGCCGCTTCGTATTTCGACGGGCACTTGGCCAGCATGGTATGGGCGACGAACACGCCGCTGTCGTCCATGTCGCCTTCAACCACCACGTCGGCTCCATCCACAAAAGTGTCCGGCACGATGCCGTGGTAGTTGACCGGGAAGGTGGCGGCTCCGTCGGTGACGTTGAACGTGACGTCCAGGCCGCTTTCCAGCCGGACGATGGTTCCGGTCTCGACCTTGCCGTTGACGCGGTAGTTATCCAGGCCCTGGGGGCGCTCGTTGAGGTATTCGTCTACGGTGAGGTAGTAGGACAGTCCGCCGGATTGGCCGATGCCGACCGCCAGGAGTAGACCCATGGATCCCAGGATGCCAAGACCCAGAAGCAGGAATTTGATCTGTCGCTTATTCATGATCCCGTCGATTCTCCCAATGAGCAAACCAGTATGATGTGATCGGTACAAGTATAGTGGTTCCGGGTATCATTGGGTAGTGCCGGCTGTTTGCCGCCGCTGCCGTAATCCTGTAGATTGCCCGTTTAGGCCCGGTATTTCGAGCAAACCGAGTCCCCGTCTGCCGGAGGTCCGATGCAGAAGGTTCTGGATCAGCTGAGCGAGGAATGCAGGAGTCTGGAGCGGGAGCTCCGGATCGACCTTCCCAGGGAGATCAAGGCGGCTCTGGCAATGGGTGATCTGAAGGAAAACGCCGAGTATCACGCTGCGCTGGAACGCCAGGCGTACGTCAAGGCCAGGATCGGCCAACTGCGCACCCGCCTCTCCGAACTCGGCGCGGTGAATATGGCCTCGATCCCCCGGGACCGCGTTTCCCTGGGCTCCCGGGTTGAACTCCTGGATCTCGATACCGACAAGGAACTGCAGTACGAGCTTGCAGTGCCTGAACTGGCCGAATCGCGAGACGGCCTGATCTCGGTGGCCTCCCCCATAGGCAAGGGCCTGATGGGGAAAAAGGTCGGGGACGAGGTCTCCATCAAAATCCCGTCCGGCACCAAAAATTACGAAATCCTTGAACTCTCGACTATTCACGACCGGGCATAGCGAAAAATGGTGGCCAGGATCTTCCAGCCGGCCGCCACGGAACCGGCCAGGGTCCCGGTTATCTTTGATTGTCCGATGCGGCGCCTGTAGGAGACCGGTACCTCTTCCACCCGCAGCCCGGCCCGCGCCGCCTTGACCTGCATCTCCACCGTCCAGCCGTAATCCCGGTCAGCCATGTCCAGGGCTTCCAGCACATCGGCCCGGATGGCACGGAACGGCCCCAGATCGGTAATCCGCACCCGGTACAGCAGCCGGATCAGCGCTGCCGCCACCAGGTTTCCAAACCGGGCCTGGGGTAACAGGGCTCCCGGTTCCCGGGTTCCCAGGACCCGGGAGCCGATGACCAGGTCGGCCCGGCCGGCGATGATCGGCTCCAGAACCCGGCCGATCTGGTCCGGGTGGTCGCTGTAATCGGCGTCCAGAAAGACCACGATTTCCGGCGGCGGGTCCAGGGAGGCGGACCTGCGTATGCCTGCAAGGCAGGCCGAGCCGTAACCCCGTCGTGGTTCGGTAACAACCATCGCGCCCAGAGACGCGGCTACCCGGGCGGTGCCGTCGGTGCTGCCGTTGTCCGCCACGATCACCTGCCGCACCACGGTCCGGGGGATGTCCGCCAGCACCCGGCCGATGGACCGTTCCTCATCAAGGGCGGGGATGACGACATCGACAACCGCATTCAACTGTTCGGTTCCTTCGGGGGCATGGTGCCGTATTATAGCTACTCGCAAACGAGGTGCCGATGGCAAGAGGATTCGTTTCAGCCGCCCTGGTCTCCATGCGACCGATGCAATGGGTCAAGAACGTGTTCGTGCTTGCGCCCCTGGTGTTTGCGCAACGCCTGGACGACGGGGATGCGGTATTGCGGGCCCTGGCCGCTTTCGCCTGTTTCTGTCTGTTGAGTTCGGCTGTCTACCTGGCCAATGACCTGGCGGATCGGGAGCGGGACAAGTTGCACCTGCAGAAGCGCAACCGTCCTATCGCCACCGGTGAACTGGCGGTCGGCGCCGCCGCCGCCCTGGCCGTTGTCCTGGCCGTATCCAGCCTGACCGGCGCACTGTTTCTGGGAATCGGCTTTGCGGGAATCCTGACCGCCTACCTTGTCGCGAACATTGTCTACTCCCTGGGTCTGAAGCATGTCGTCATCCTGGACGTCATGCTGGTGGCCTCCGGTTTTCTCCTGCGGGCCTGGGGCGGCGCGGAGGCGGTTTCGGTAGGTATGTCCAACTGGTTGATCCTCTGTACCGGCCTGATCGCCCTATTTCTGGGATTTGTGAAGCGGCGGCAGGAGCTGGACGGCCTTGCGGACCTCCCGCCGGCCCAGCGGCCGATCCTGGCGGAATATTCGGTAGGGTTCCTGGACCAGATGATCGGAGTGGTCACCGCCTCCACGGTCCTGTCGTACGCTTTTTATGTTTTTTCGCCGGAAGTCGCCGAAAAACTTGGGACACCTTATATGGGCCTGACCTTGCCGTTCGTGTTGTACGGCATTTTCAGGTACCTGTACCTGGTGCATCGCCGGGGGGAGGGGGAGAGCCCAACCGTCCTGGTGCTGCGGGACGGCCCCCTGCGAACCGCCGTTCTGATGTGGGGCGTCGTCGTACTCATTTTGCTGTTCGCTTGACTTCCGCCGGCGGCGTACCTACGCTTTTTCCTGGAACGGTTTATCTTCCCTGACCGGTGGAACTCATGAATCCCAGCACCCGTATCCCGGAAAACCGCTCCATCCTCGTGGTGGATGACTCGGATCTTCTCCGCAACATCCTGCGTGAGGAACTGGAGGCGGAAGGTTTCCGGGTCTCCCTGGCGGGGGACGGTGAAAAAGCGCTGAGCATGGCCCGGGATATCCGGCCGGATTTGATCCTGCTGGACATCGTTCTTCCCCAGATGGACGGTTACGACGTTTGCCGGCAGCTGAAAAGCGATACCGCCACCAGCCAGATCCCGGTTCTGATGCTCTCTTCCCGGAACGAGCTGAAGGACAAGCTGGCCGGATTCGACGCCGGCGCCGACGACTACCTCACCAAGCCTTTCTTCACTAAGGAACTGGTCGCCCGGCTGCGGATCAACATCCGGACCTGTGAATCGATCGAAACCCAGAGACAGGTGGGGGATTTCTACCTCCAGATGCTGTTCGGAATCGGCTCGGCCATCACCTCGCCGTTCAAGGTGGACGACGAGATTAACATCATGCTGCGCCAGGCGATGGTTGCGATCGGCACCGATCGGGGGGTCATGCTCCTCCATGACCCGGAGGAAGGATCACTGCAGGTCCGGGGTGTTGAAGGATATGAACGGGACGGTCCTGTTCTGGGCGACAGCTTCAGGATTTCCGAAAAGCTTCCCCAGCTCGGCATCGACGGCAACGGCGGCAACGCCGGCCAGACCCGGGCGATCCGGATGTATGAGGACCTGGAGCGGGGAACCGTGTTCGTGCCGATGGTGGCCAAGGAGAAACTGGTCGGGGGTATCGAACTGGATGTTCGGCGGCGGGTGGGCAAGGTCACCACCCAGCAACAAAAGGTATTGTATGCCCTGGCTTCCCAGGCGGCGATATTCATAGAGAACGCCAGGCTGGAGCGGGAAATCCGCTCCATGTTCCTCAACATCATCGTGTCCATGGCCGGCGCCGTGGATGCCAAAGACGCCTACACTCACGGCCATTCCCTGAGGGTGGCCCGGATCGGCCTGCTTCTCGGGCGGATGATCGATCTTCCCCGGGACCGCATGGAGCCGCTGCTGCTTTCCGCGATCCTCCACGACGTCGGCAAGATCGCCACACCGGACGACATCCTCAAAAAACCGTCCAGGCTGGACGACGGCGAATACACGATCATGAAGGAACACCCGGGAGCCGGTGGCCGCATGCTGGCACACATCCCGGCACTCAAGGACGTCATCCCCGGCATCCGGCATCATCACGAACACTGTGACGGTTCCGGCTATCCCGAGGGTCTGAAAGGGGATAATATTCCGCTGATGGGCCGGATCATCCTGATCGGCGACGCCTTTGACGCCATGACCACCGACCGGATCTACCGCAAGGGCATGGCGGTCCAGGCCGCCCTCCGGGAGTTGCGCAAGCAGGCCGGCAAGCAGTTCGATC
>CALZKF010000160.1 GCA_945787955.1 uncultured Acidobacteriota bacterium
CGAGACCTGGAGGTTTTCCTCGGGGAACTGTTTCGCCTTCACCGTCACCGCCCGGGTCGCCACCCGGTGCTCCCCGCTGGATGCCACCGCCTGGATATCTAGAGCGGTTTCTCCCGGCTCCCGGTCCAGCCCGATCATGGTCCAGCCGGTCCAGGTTTGCAGGCCGTCCTCCCCGTCCAGGGGGGCGAGGGTCACATCCCGTTCCAGGAACCTGCCGGAGGCGGAGCGCAGCGGCTCCCCGGACCGAACCACCACACGGACCGGTTCCCCGGGAACGAGTTCCCTGGCATGGACGCTAATCTCCAGTGCCTGCTGGGCGGCCGGGGCGACGCCGGCAAGCAGCGCCGCTCCCAGGGCCAGGGCGATTCGCACGTGCATGATCGGCCTCCAGGGTTCATCATGATCGGATACGTCGTGCCGGCCCGGCGTTGCAGGCAGACCTGTAGTGCAGTATATCTCCCGGGTTCCGATCGGGGAGAAGGGGATTTGAAATGCCGCTTGGGTTGATATTCAGCATCCTGCTGCTCGCCGTACTGGCCGTGGCGTTTTTGGCCGGGCTGCCCAGCCTGGCTGGCGGGCTTCGCCTCCTGGAGATCCTGATCGGAAGCCTGATGACCCTGCTGGTGGCGGGCCTGGCCATGCGAAGGCCGTGGGCCAGGTGGATCGGCGCCGCCTCCGGACTGCTGCTGGCCTGGATCGGTGTCGGCCTGACCCTCACCCGGGGCAGCGTGGTGGACATCCTGGTGCTCCTGTCCGGCATCCTGCTCACGGTGCTGCTGGTCATCCCGGCGACCGGCGACGTCCAGCGGTCCTGGCCTGAAGGCGGCGCCGCCCGTTCCATACCCGGTCGGGTCCTGGGGGTCGTCGCCGGCCTGATTTTGGTCCTTGCGGTGGCGTTATTCACCCTGGCGGTCACCGGCAGACAGGCGAGCGCCCCCCGCCGCACCTCTCCCGGTGAGCCGGGCCTGAGCCAGGTCGCCTGGACCGATTTCGCCACCGGCCTTGAATCGGCCGAAGACGAAGGCAAGCCGATGCTGGTAAATTTCTATACGGTCTGGTGCGGGTACTGCAAAAGGATGGATCAGACCACATTCCGGGACTCGCGAGTGGTTGCAGGCCTTCAGGGTGTGATCCCGGTGAGGGTGGACGCCGAAGGCGTCGAACCGGTGCGGGGGTTCACCGGCGAGGAACTGGCGGAAAAATATCAGGCTTTCACTTATCCTACCCTGGTGCTGCTGGACGCCCGGGGCCGGGTGATCAGCCGTTCCCGCGGAGCCATGCCGACCGACCGGTTCCTGGAATGGCTCGAGGAGGCGCTGACGCGCCACGCCCGGAATCCGGAGGCCGGGGAGGAACAGCCGGCCGGACTGGTGATGTAGCGCGTCCGGGCGTGTCATAATGCACGACCCCGGCCTATGGTGGAGCCCGGGTAAGACAACGGGAAAACGATGAAGTCACCTAAAACCGAAAAGGCCCGGCTCGACCGGGTGACGGTCAAGGCGATCAAGGGGGCCGCCACCGAGATCGCAAATAAGATCGACAGGAAGGAGAAACCGGAGGTCTCGTTTCCGGTGCGTTCCCTGTCCAACGTGAAATACGATCCCAAGCGTGGGTACTTCCAGATCGGCGAGGGCCGCTCTCTCAGGACCTTGACGGTCAACACCGCCAAGACCTTTGCCCAGACCATGAAGATGATGGCGCTTTCCAAGGAACTGATCGAGACCTCCGATTTCGCCACCAAGCGGGACGCGTATTACCAATCCAAAAACTGGAGCGAGGCGATGTTCGACGAGCAGAGCGAGTCGGACACGGTGATGGACGACATCGAGGCGATGTTCTCGGTCCACGGCGTCTCCCGGGAGCAGTTGCGTTACGTTCCCGACGAGCACGGCGGCTCGGTTGCCGGCGAGCTGATCGTGTACGATACCGATCTTGAAACCGGCAAAACCGAGAAGATCGACTGTACCAAGTTCGGTTCCGGCGCCTACTCCATTCCGTCCCTGGTGGAGCAGCTGACATTCGAGACACCGGCAAAGTTCGTACTGTGCATCGAGACCGGCGGTATGTTCCAACGCCTGCAGTCCCACAAGTTCTGGAAGAAGTCCCACTGCATACTGATTTCCATGGCCGGTGTGCCGACCCGGGCCACACGGCGATTTGTGCGGCGGCTGTCGGACCAGTGCAGGATCCCGGTGTACGCCTTCGTTGATTGCGACCCGTACGGCATCTCCAACATCTACAGAACCCTGAAGGTCGGATCGGGCAACGCCGCTCATGTCAACCAGTTCTTCTGCGTGCCGAAGACCCGCTTTTTGGGAGTGACCCCCCAGGACATAATTGACTACAAGCTGCCCACCCATCCTCTCAAGGACGTGGACGTCAAACGGGCCAGGGACGCCCTGAAAAACGACCCGTTCTTCCGGCTCCACAAACCCTGGGAGAAGGCGTTGCGCCAGATGATCAAGATGGGTGTGCGAGCGGAACAGCAGGCCCTGGCGAAGTGGGGGCTGAACTACGTCATCGACGAATACCTGCCCAACAAACTGAGCCGAACATCGAAGTTTTTGCCGTAATCAGGCTTCGGCGGAACCGCCGGGCACCAGGGCGGTCGGATCGATACCGTTGTCCTTGAGAACTTGATCCCACATGGAGTCCGGCGGTAGATCCAGAACGGTCTCAGGGTCGACCGCGCCGGTGATCCAGGCCCCTTCTTCCAGCTCCCGTTCCAGTTGGCCTGCGTCCCAGCCGGCAAATCCGGAGTAGCACTGAAAATGGCCGTCCTTGACGTTGCACAAATTTCCCAGGGTATGGGTTGAGGCGCTGAGGCTGAGGCCGTCCAGCACCCGGTTCCCTTCAGGATCATGGTGGGGCTCGCCGAACAGAACCAGGCCCCGTTCCGGCTGCACCGGTCCGCCCACCCGAACCCGTTTCTCCGGGTCGCCTGCGAACGGGATATCGTGATCCCGGCAGAGCTCCTCGAGGCGGATCTCGCTCTCCCGGTTCAGGATCATCCCCACCGCGCCGTGTTCGTTGTGTTCGAGCAACAGGACCACCGTCTGCCGGAAGTTGGGGTCCTGCATATGGGGTACGGCGATGATCAGTCCCGGTGCCAGCGTCTGGTTCATAAGACTATGATGCACCGAAATCCGGTCTCGTGCAGCCGTGACCGAGTAGAAATTTGACCACCCTGGAACAAACGTCTATATTTCCACCTCCTGCCGGCATGGGGCGGCGTAGCCAAGTGGTAAGGCAGAGGTCTGCAAAACCTTTATTCACCGGTTCAAATCCGGTCGCCGCCTCCATAACGGCCCCCCCGGAAGCGAAATTGTTTTGTAATGAATGCAACACCTTCAGCACCCGGACTCCTGCATCAGATCACCACCGGAAAACAACCCCGGATCCTGGTGCTGGGCCTTCATCGGGGCGCAGGCAAGCGCACTGTCGTGGAAGGGCTGGCCAGGGAGGCGGCGGCCGCCGGTACTCCCCTGGGGATCGGAGCGGCTCCACGCCTGGTCCGTGACGATGACTACTCCCAGGAATTGCCGACAGTGGTGCCGCTGCCCGCCGGCACGGTGGTGTTGACCACGCGGGACATTCTCTCCCAGGGCGGCGGCGGTATCGATATTCTCCAGGACACAGGAATCATGAGTTCACTGGGCGAGCTGGCTGTGGCGCAGGTTCGGGAAGAAGGCGAGGTCGCCTTGTTCGGCCCTTCGGAGCCGGAAAAGATTCACAAGGTAACCGGCCTCCTCAGGATGCACGGCGCTTTGCGCCAGGTGGTGACCGCCGGTTGGGAACACCAGGCTTTTCTCAAAACCGGCCTGTTTGACGGCGTGGTCCTCTGCGCCGGTCTGGGCATCGCCCCATCGGAAGATCGAGCGGTCGCCGCCATCGGCTATGAGGTCGATGCCCTGGACCTGGGTGAGTGCGACCCCCGCACCAGGACCTCTTACGAAGTTGCCCGTTCCCGGAACGAAATAGTGGTGGCCGACGTCGAGGGCCGTGTGCTGCGCACGTTGACCAGGGATCCGGCGGCGGCGGCACGCTGGATCACAAAAGGGGATGCGCCTTCGACGGTGACGGTGATCGTTCCGGGGAAGTTGAACGACGACCTGGTGCGGCCGCTGGTGCAGGCCGGTATGTCCGGTAAATTCGTTGCGGAGGACGTCACCCGCATCAGGGTCGCCCCGATCTACTTCAAGGCGTGGCTCAAGGGAGGAGGGCAGTACCAGGTTGTGCACCGTACACCGCTTCTGGCGGTGGCGCTGAACCCGCACGATCCGGTATCCGGCCTGACTGCCGGTCCTCCGGAATTCCTGGAGAGGGTCGGTGAACTGATCTCGCGCGTTGCAGTGCACGATGTGGTTCATGAAACGCCTCCTGCCGGGGGACGCCGTTCATGGAAATTCTGGAGCAGGAAGTCCGATTGAGGGCTGCGCTCGCTTGCTTACAGGATCGTTCTTCCCGAAAACCCTTATGGATAGCGGACTCTCACAGTCCTGTTTAGAATTCGTCGGTTTACCGGCAACAACAAGGTGGCATGGATTTCGCTGTTAGACATCTCCGACAGGAACGACCTCTCGAATGGTCCGATGAAAACGGAGCTGATCCATGTCAAAGAAAAGTCATTTATCCCGTTTCATTCTTATTGCACTGACATTTCTCATGCTTTCCGCCACAATCAGCGCGGCCGGCACGGTGGGGATTCAGTGGAATTCCGTGGCTGACGCCGATCTGGCCGGATACCGTATCTATTACGGAAATGTATCGGGTAATTATGACCAGTCGGTGGATGTTGGGAATGTCACTTCTTACACCCTTACCGGTCTGGCCGACTGCACCATGTGGTTCGCCGCGGTGAAGGCTTACGATACCGAGGGATTGGAAAGCGTTGACTATTCGGTCGAAGTCTCAGGCTGGGCCCGACCGGTAGTCACCGCTGCGACACCGAACGTCATCCAGCAGGGAGCCGATTACGCATTGACTGTCAACGGGACGAATTTTCAGTCCGGTGCGACTGTGGAATTTGTCGAGCCCGGGATCACGGTGAACTCGGTGACGGTGAACTCCTGCAACGACCTGACGGCCAACATCAGTGTCGCGCTCTCCGCCACTCTGGGTGCAACCGACCTGGACATCGTCAACGCCGACCGGGTGTTCGGCACCGGCACCGGTCTGTTAACGGTAATCGAGCCCCAGGTCCCGGCCTACATTACGTCCAACCCGGTAGATACCACCGTTCAGGAAGGGCAGACCGCGGCGTTCTCGGTCACCGCCGGCGGAACCGCTCCGATATCGTATCAGTGGCGCCGGAACGGTACGGATATCGCCGGAGCCGTGAGCGCGACCTACACAACTCCGCCCACTACGGCATCCGACGACGGTGCGCTGTTCACTTGCCGGGTGTCCAACGCCTCCGGCAGCGAGGTGTCCGCAGCCGCCAGGTTGACGGTCGATGCGATCGTGCCGCCGATCGTGGTTTCGTCCACACCTGTGGACGGGGCTTCCGGTGTCAGCCGCACCGCCCGTCCGATTGTGGTGTTCAACGTACCGATGAATCCGGCATCGATCAACACCGGCACGGTGCAACTGCTGAACCCGGGCGGGAACCCGATCGCTCAGATATCCGGTTCGCCGGTGTTGGCCGCCGATGGGGTGACAGTCACCGTTACACCAGCCCAGGATCTGGATTACGGCACGACCTACAGGATCCAGGTCATCGGCGGCGGAAGCGGTGTTTTAACCACCGAGGGTGAGGCGATGGGTTCCAACTGGGTGCAACCCAGCGGATTCACTACCGAGGCTAACGCCAGCCCGAGTACGGTCGAGAACGTGGAACGCAGCGATACCAAACCTGTTGCTCCCTGAACGCAGGCAGGCAGCGCCTCGTGAAAGGAACGCCGGGGGACCGTGGTACACGGTCCCCCGGTTCTATTTTCGGGCCGTGGGGACGTAGTACTTCTCGGTGTCGCTTCATCCTGGCGATCCAGCCGGTGGGCAGGCCGCCCCCTTCCTGGTAGTAAGCCGGCACTACCATATCTTCCAGGACATGATAGAGGGCATCGGCGTCCTTTCCGTCCTGCTCGTCCTGGTTGCCGCTGTTTTGATCGTCGCCGATCGCCCAGCCGTGGGCCGGGTCGTAACCCTCGCACCACCAGCCGTCCAGGATGCTGCAGTTCAACCCGCCGTTCAGCGACACTTTCATGCCGCTGGTGCCGCTGGCCTCCTGGGGCCGCCTGGGGGTGTTCAGCCAGACGTCCACACCCTGGACCAGGAACCGGGCGATGCGCATGTTGTAGTTCTCGATGAAGTGGATTCGGCCTTTCCAGTCCGGGGACAGGGTGCTGAGGCAGATCTCCTTGATCAGATCCTGTCCCGGCCGGTCCGCCGGATGGGCCTTACCGGCAAACAGGATCTGCACAGGCCGGTCGTCGCCGGCGACGATGCGCTTGAGGCGCTCCACGTCACGGAAGATCAGGGCAGCCCGTTTGTACGTCGCGAACCGTCTCGCGAAACCGAGAGTCAGGTGATCCGGACTCAAATGGGTCTGGATCGCGGCGAGTTCGTCGGGTGCGCGGCCGTGGCGGGCGAACTGTTCCATGAGCCGGTCCCGCGTCAGTTCTATCAATCTTTTTTTCTGCTCCTGGTGGGCGGACCAGATCGCCTCGTCCGGTATCGCCAGAACCTGTTGGGCGAAGCTCGGGCTTAGCAGGTTCATCAGGCAATCGGACCCCAGGTGCTCCTGGAGCAAGGCCCCGATCTCCGGTCCGATCCAGGTCGGCGTATGAACTCCGTTGGTGATGGAGCCGACCAGGCGGCCGTCCTCCGGCAGGTCCCGGCCCATGTGACGCCAGATCCCATCGGCGACTTCGCCGTGAAGGGCGGAGACGCCGTTCACCGCGCTTGCGGACCGGATCGCCAGAGCGGTCAGGTTGAACCCGTCGTCCGGCCGGTCATCGTTCACACGGCCGGTGGCGAGAACCGTATCCATGTCGATGCCGCACTGTTCGGCGTACCCGGCGAAGTACTTCCGGATCAGATTGTTCTGGAACGACTCGTTCCCCGCCGGAACCGGGGTATGCGTGGTGAACACCGCATCCTGCCGCGAGTCCTCCAGGGCCTCGAGAAACGACAGGCCGTCACGGGATACACGCCGGCGCGCCCGTTCCAGGCCGAGGAAAGCCGAATGGCCCTCGTTCATATGCCAGACCGACGGCTCGATCCCCAGAGCGTCCAGTACCCGCGCGCCGCCTATGCCGAGGACGATCTCCTGGCACAGCCGCATCTCTCGGCCGCGGACATACAGCATGGCGGTGATCGGCCGGTCCTCGGGCCGGTTCTCCGGTACATCGGTATCCAGGAGCAGCACCGGCGACCGGCCGACCTGGGCCCGCCAAACCCTGGCCTGCACCTCACGGCCGGGGAAGTCGATAGCAGTCCGGAGTTCCAGGCCGTCAGCCCCGGCTACCGGCTCCAGAGGGAGGCGGCTGAGGTCGTAGTCCGGGTAGAAATGTTGTTGCAGCCCGTCCAGATCGATGCTTTGACGGAAATAGCCGCGGCGGTACATCAGGCCGATCCCGATAAACGGCAACCCCAGGTCGCTGGCCGACTTGCAGTGGTCGCCGGACAGAATCCCCAGGCCGCCGGAGTAGATCCCAAGGGATTCGTGCCAGCCGAACTCTGTGGAGAAGTAGGCGAACGGTCCGTCCCGGAACTCGGGGAACGCCTGCCGGAACCAGGGCGGCGGGTCACCCTGGACGTAGCGCCGCAACTGCCCGACTACATCGTTCAGACCGCCCATGAATACGGGGTCGCTCTGAAGCTGTTCCCAACGATGGGGCTCCAGACCCAACAGCAGTTCCACCGGGTTGCGGTAATGTTGCCAGCGGGGTCCGTCGATGCGGTGGAACAGGAGATGGGCCTCGGGAGACCAGCACCACCACAGGTTGTAGACAAGCTCCCGCAGCCCGTCCATTTCCTCCGGGATTTTCAGCTCGGACGGTTCCAGTGTCGGAATGTTAAATTCGTACATCCACACGCTCCATGGTTCAACATCAGCGTCCGGAAATATAGCAGGCCGGCGCCGGATTTGCGCCTATGGGAAGTCTGACGTTGCGGTGGGACGGAAGGATCGATAGGCTTGCCGCTCCTGAGGGACCCGCCATGAAGAACCTGAAATTGACGCGGCCACTGGCCTTCTTCGACCTGGAGACCACCGGTATTGATGCCGGATCGGACCGGATCGTGGAGATCTGCATCCTCAAGGAGTTCCCCGACGGGAGGCAGGAGTCGCTGGTGGAGCGCTTGAACCCGGAACGGCCGATTCCCGGGGAGGCGACTGCGGTCCACGGCATCAGTGACCATGACGTCCGGGACTGCCCCAGGTTCCGTGACCGGGCCGGGGTGTACCTGGCAATGCTGGAAGGGGCGGACCTGGCCGGTTACAACGTTCAGCGCTTCGACATCCCGCTGTTGCGCCGGGAACTGCGGGACGCAGGACTCGACCTCCCCATGGCCGGTGTGCGTGTGGTCGACGCCATGACCATCTACCACCGCAAGGAGCGCCGGGATCTTTCTGCCGCGGTGCGCTTTTTCCTGGGCCGGGAACCGGAAGGCGCCCACAGCGCCCGGGGAGACGTAGCAGCGACAGCGGAGGTGCTGGATGCACAGCTGGCCCGTTACGACGACCTGCCCGACACGGTTGAGGCGCTGGAGGCCTGGTGCAACCCGGTCCATCCGGATGCGGTGGACCGGTCGGGCAAATTCCTGTGGAAGGAGCAGAAGATCGTGTTCACCTTCGGGAAATACCGGGACCGGACCCTGGTTTCGGTTTGCGAAAGCAACCGGGGCTACTTGGAATGGGTGCTGCGGTCTGATTTTCCGGAGGATTCCAAAAAGGTCGTTCAGGCGGCCCTGGAAGGGCGGCTGCCGGACCCGCCCCGGGACTAGTCGACATACCCCAGGGACTTGAGCTGCTCGATACTCTCAGGGTCCAGTATTTCCGGCGGCATATCCTCGAAGGCCAGCAGTTCATCGTAAACCGACTCCATCCAGTCGACCAGCAGGCCGGTCGGCTCCTGCTCCCGGGAGCTCAGGTTGCGGGTCTCCCCAGGATCGTTCGCCAGGTCGAACAGCTTGCGCCGGTTGTTCCCGATGCGGAACACCTCCTTCTTCCAGCCGTGGATCATGCCGACCTCCAGCAGGCCGGACCTTCGGGCCATCTCCGACTTGTGATTTGTTATGACCGCCCCCTTGTGGGCCTGGTAGCGGGTGACCCGGTCCAGGGGCTGCTGGCCGCCGCCTGCCAGCGTCTCGGCCCAGTCGTAACCGGTAAACCGGTCGGGGACCGGCAGACCGGCAAGGCTTAGAAGGGTCGGCGCCAGATCGATGTTCAAGGCCGGCGCCGAAAGCCGCATCGGCTCCACGTGACCATTCCAGGTGATGGACATCGGGATGTGCAGGCCCGACTCGTACAGGTGCCGGCCGTGGCCCCAGTAGTTGTGTTCTCCCAGGCTCTCACCATGGTCCGAGGTGAACACGATAATCGGATCACGAAGGTGGCCGCCGTTGTGGAGGTCGTCCAGAAGTTCCCCGATCTCACGATCCACGAATCGGATCTCGCTGTCGTAACGGTCCATTTTCGTTAAATTTCTTTTAGGCAAGCCGATGCTGTCGGCGTCGTCCCGCCACAGGCGGTACGGGGCGTGGGGTTCTACGTAATGCACCCAGAGGAACAGCGGCTTGCGGTTTTCCGTTCGGGAGGCCCGGCTCTCCAGAAAATCCAATGTCCGCAGGTTCAGGTCCTCGGCGGTGGCCTCACCCCGCACCAGCCCGAACCAGCGCCGGCGGTTCAGCACCAGGTCGTAGTGTTGGAAATGGTCCCCGATCCGCGTGAGTTTGTTCCTGAGGGTCCAGTTCCCCACGACCGCGGCGGTTTCATACCCGGCCGCCGCCAGGGACCTGGGAAGGGACGGTAATCCGCTCCGCATTTGGAGACCGTTACGAGTAGCACCGTGATGGTGGGGCGGTACCGAGGTCAGCATGGAGACCAGGGCGGGTGCGGTCAGGGGCTCAACCGTCCGTGCCTGATCGAAAATCGCTCCGCCTGCCATGAGGCGGTCTATGGTCGGCGAAGTCTCACGACCATAACCGTGGATGGAGAGATGATCGGCCCTGAGTGTGTCCACCGTAATCAGCAGGATATCCGGCGGTGTACCGTCCACGCCGGGTTGCGGCGTACCGGTGGAAGCTGTAAGTAGCGTACAGGCCAGGACAATGGTGCCGGCTTTCAGGATATAGAAACTCCGCCCCATAATGATCTGGTTCTCCCGGCGGGTTGACAGTCCGCTCGACCCGTTACTATAACGCATCACTTGGGAGCGCCTCCAGCACCCGCTCCGCCTGTTCCCGGTCCCGTGCCGCCTGCCGTCCGCCGGGACCCCGGGTGCCGGGCCCCGACAGCCGCTTGAGTCGCCGGAGCTGGATTTCCCAGTATTTCCGGACCAGAGGCTCGCCGGACCGGACCAAAAGCGGCCCGGCAACCATCAGATCGGCCTCGGTCAGTGCCGGATGATCCACCGGCGGCTCAAGGATTCCCGGCACCGCCGCCAGGGCCAGGTGAAAGACGCCACTGACCTGCAGCAGCCGTTCCTCGACGATCCGGTATCGATTCCCGACCAGCCAGCGTCGGAGAACAGCCGGCTCGCCCTGGGGCTGGAGGATCAGCCGGCAGTTGCCGAGGTCGATGCGCAGCGGTGCGGACAGTATGTCGACCTGGGTGCGGGCCCCCATCCCGGCCAGGACGAGGACATCCAGACGGTCCGACGGCCGGAGCGGCGCCAGTCCGTTTCCTGCCCTGAGTTCGAAATTGGCGGGCAGGGGGTGATCGCCGATCCGGTTCACCAGCCGATCCAGGGCGGCAGGTGTTATCTCGGTGGCGATGCAAAAGCTGGCCCGTCCCTCGGCCAGCAGGATCCGGGGGAGCAGGCCGTGGTCGCTGCCGATATCCGCAACCCGGGATCCGGCAGGGACCATCTCCACCAGTGCCCGGATCCGGTCGCCGCCGGGTGTGCCGTCCCTGCTCATAAGCTGGAGCGTAGCGTATTTCGCCGTAAGCCGGTCTATAATCTGTCGGTTCCCCACCGACCTGATCCGGCCGAGGGCCTGCCATGGGCAAAAAGAAACGCGGGAAGACCGACCGTTACACCGTGGAAAGCTCCATGTCCACCTACCGGATCCGTTCCTGGGGCAACGGGTATTTCCATATCCTTCCCAACGGCAATCTGGCGGTTCAGCCCAGCGGGGAGGCCGGCGGCTCCATCGACGTTCTGGAGGTTTTGGAAAAACTGAAGGAAGAAGGGTACCGCACCCCGGTGCTGCTCCGGTTCCCGCAGCTGCTGGAAGCTCAGCTTCACTCCCTGGTGGAAGCGTTCAGTGCGGCCAGACGGGAGTTCGACTACCCGGAACCGTATCTGCCGGCGTTCCCGGTGAAGGTCAACCAGCAGTCGCCGGTGGTTCAGGGACTGCTGAACTACGGCAGGAAACACGGGCTGGGACTGGAGGCCGGCAGCGGCGCCGAGCTGCTGGGCGCCATCGGTCTGGATACTTCTCCGGAATCGCTCCTGATCTGCAACGGCTACAAGGATTCCGATTATCTGGACAGCGCGGCGATGGCGGCCCGGCTCGGCCGCAATGTCATCGTGGTGGTCGAGAAACCGTTCGAGGTGGACCAGATCCTGGACGCCGCCGACCGCTGGTCCAAGGTCCCCGGTATCGGCCTGAGGATCAAACTGCAGGCCAGGGGTTCCGGACTGTGGGAGAAGTCGAGCGGGTTCACCTCCAAATTCGGATTGACCACCCTGCAGCTGCTCCAGGAAATCAAGCGGATCGGCGAGGCCGGATTAGGTGAGAACATCCGTTTGCTGCACTTTCACATCGGCAGCCAGATAACCCAGATCCGCAAGATCAAAACCGCCGTTCGGGAAGCAGCCCGGGTGTACGCCAAGCTGCGCCAGGCCGGTGTCGGCATCCGGTACATGGATGTGGGTGGCGGCCTGGGCATCGACTACGACGGATCCAGGACATCCGCCGACGGTTCGGTGAATTACGGTATCCAGGAATATGCCAACGACATCGTGTTCGGCATCCGTGAGGTCTGTGAACAGGAGAAGGTTGCCTGCCCGATCATCGTCAGCGAATCGGGACGGATGCTTACCGGCTACCACAGCATCCTGGTCACCGATGTGAGAGGTTCCCTGTCCGGCACCGATACCGAGACGGTTCGTCTCGAGCAGGATCCGCCCAAGGTGATACACGATCTGAGGGAGACCGAGCAGGGCATCAACATCAAGAATTACCGTGAGTACTACCACGACGGCCTGGAATACAGGGACCAGATGTACTCACTGTTCGACCACGGCATGCTGGACCTGGAGGACAAGGCCGACGGCGAAACGCTGTTTTGGTCCATCGCCGACAAGGCGATGGCCTACGCGCGCAGGGCGCGGTTCATGCCGGAAGAGTTTGCCGATCTGGAGACGCGACTTCGAAGGAAGTACATCTGCAACCTGTCGGTGTTCCAGTCGCTGCCCGATCACTTCGCCCTGGACCAGCTCTTCCCGGTTGTCCCGGTGCACCGCCTGGACGAGGAGCCGACGGTGCAGGCCAGCCTGGTGGACATCACCTGTGATTCCGACGGCGAGGTTGACAAGTTCATCGACCTGCGGGAGATCAAGGACTCCCTCGAGGTCCATGAATTGGTCCCCGGCAAGCCGTACTACATCGGCTTCCTGCTGGTCGGGGCCTACCAGGACACCATGGGATGCCATCACAACCTGTTCGGCCGGGTCCATGAAGCGGAGGTCCTGCTGGACGAGGACGGGACGACTCAACTGCGCAATCAGCGCCGTGGGCATGCCGCACGGGACACCCTCAGGATCTTCGGCCATGACGACGAGGAACTGGCGGCAGGAGTCGAGCGTGTCGTCTCGGCAATGGAAGGGCGCGGCGACCTGGGCGGAGGCGAGCGGGAGCGAATCCTTGCGGATTACCGTCAACGCCTGGGGAGGTACACCTACCTGGGCGAGTCGGTGCGGGACCGTTCGTAGACCGCAGCGTGTAGCGCAGAATGCGGATAGCCAGCCGTAGCCACCTCACCCGGCAGGTCTTGCGGTTGAACGCCGTGCAGCACACCGTCCGCCGGTGGACGGCATCGACCTCAAGCCGGACGGAAGTCATTTTTTCCAA
>CALZKF010000161.1 GCA_945787955.1 uncultured Acidobacteriota bacterium
CGGTTCCACCTCGTTCTCCATCTTGTATTCGATATACGTCGAAATCACGTCCTCGGTGAACACGCCGCCACGAAGCAGGAACTCGTGGTCCTCCGCCAGGCACTCCAGGGCGGTTTCCAGCCGGTCCGGGGTATGGGGGACGTCCTGCAGTTCTTCAGGGGTCATCTCGTAGATATCCCGGTCCAGCGGCTCGCCCGGATCTATCTTGTTCTTGATACCGTCCACCATCGCCATCAGCAAGGCGGAGAAAGCCAGGTACGAGTTGCTGGTCGGGTCCGGGCAGCGGAACTCCAGGCGCTTGGCCTTCGGGCTGTTGGAGTACATCGGGATCCGAACGGCGGCGGAGCGGTTCCGGGCCGACATCGCCAGGTTCACCGGCGCTTCGAAACCGGGAACCAGCCGGCGGTACGAGTTGCTGGTCGGGGCGCAGAACGCCAGCAGCGCCGAGGCATGCTTCAGGATGCCGCCGATGGCATACAGCGCCATCTGGCTCAGGCCGGCGTACTTCTTGCCTGCGAACAGCGGCTTGCCCGCCTTCCACAGGGACAAGTGCACGTGCATCCCCGACCCGTTGTCGTCGAAAATCGGCTTCGGCATGAAGGTGGCCGACTTGCCGTGGTTTTTGGCCACGTTGCGGATGATGTACTTGAACCACATGAAATTGTCGGCCATCTTCAGGAGCGGCTCGAACTTCATGTCGATCTCCGCCTGGCCGGCGGTGCCGACCTCGTGGTGGTGGGCCTCCACGATGATGCCGACCTTCTGCATCTCCTTGACCATCTCGCCGCGGAGGTCATGGTACGTGTCGGTGGGACTCACCGGGAAGTACCCGCCTTTGTAGCTCGGCTTGTAGCCCAGGTTCGGCTCTTCGAACCGGGCGGTGTTCCAGGCCCCTTCCACCGAATCGATCTGGTAAAACCCGCGATGCTGGGTCTGCTCGTAGCGCACCTCGTCGAAGATGAAGAACTCCGGCTCCGGGCCGACAAAGCATGTATCGGCCAGGCGGCTCTTCTTGATGAACGCCTCCGCCTTCTGGGCGATGTAGCGGGGATCCCGGGAATACGGCTTGCGGGTCATCGGGTCGAACACGTCTGCGATGACGCTGACCGTCGGGTCCTTGAAGAACGGATCCATCACCGCCGTGCCCGGGTCCGGGATCGCCAGCATGTCCGAGACGTCGATCGCCTGCCAGCCCCGGATCGACGAACCGTCAAAACCGACGCCATCCTTGAACGTGTTGGCGTCCCATGTGGACGTCGGGAAACTGCAGTGCTGCCAGGTCCCAAGGAAGTCGGTAAACTTCAGGTCCACCATTTCCGCCTTGTTCTTCTTGGCGAAGGCAAAAAAATCGCGGGGAGTCATATCGCTTTCTCCTTTATGCCACCGAGATGAATGGCCTTTTGAATCATCTGATCGAACATCGGCCGGGTGAGCCGGCCGGTCTGTGTGTTCTGTCGGCTGGGGTGGTAACTGCCCAGGATCGCCACCGGCCCCGACCCTTTCCGGATCGGCAGGGCGGTTCGGGAGCAGTGCCCGAACTTCGGTTTCGGCTTCGGCATGGTGGAGGGCGATACGGCGGCGGACCGGCGCAGGACCGCATCCCAGGCGATCTTCCCCAGGGCGACCACCACCCGGACCTGCTTCATCAGGTCGAACTCCCGGTCGAGGAAGCCGGCACAATTATCGATCTCGGCCCGGGTCGGCTTGTTGAGAGGCGGTGCGCACCGGGCGGCGGCGCTGATGAACACACCGTCCAGTTTCAGGCCGTCGTTGACCCAGGTCGATTCCGGTCGGTTGGCCAGTCCGGCGCGATGGAGAGCGCCGTACAGCCAGTCGCCGGAGCGATCCCCGGTAAACATCCTGCCGGTGCGGTTGGCGCCGTGGGCGGCCGGCGCCAGGCCGACCATGACGATCGGTGCAGCATGGTCGCCGAAACCGGGGAGGGGCAACCCCCAGTACTCCTGGTCCCGGTACATCCGGCGCCGGACCCTGGCGACCTCGAGACAGTGTCTTCGCAGGCGCGGGCATCGCCGGCAGTCCACAATCTCCTGCTCCAGGCTGCGCCAGCTGTCCCGCGCCGCCATGTCAGTACCGGCCCAGGTAGCGGTCGAGCTCCCAGGTATGCACCGTGCCGGTGTATTCCTGCCAGGCCGCCTTCTGGGCTTCAACCAGGCAACCCATGATGCTCTTCCCCAGGGCTCCCGAGATGGTGCGGTCTTTTTTCAGTTCCTTGACCGCTTCGCGGAGATCGAGAGGCAGTTCATCGATGCGAAGGCGGCGGCGCTCCCGGTAGGACAGTTTGAACACATCCTTGTTCACCGGTTCGCCTGGATCCCTCCCGTTCTCGATGCCGTCCAGGCCGGCGGAGATCATGGCGGCCAGGGCCAGGTACGGGTTGCAGGACGGGTCCGGCATGCGCAATTCCACCCGGGTGCTGTCGCCGCGCCGGGCCGGAATCCGGGCCAGCGGCGATACGTTGTGCTCGGACCATACGATGTTGGTAGGCGCCTCGAAACCGGGGACCAGCCGTTTGTAGGAGTTCACCAGCGGATTGGTCACAGCGCACATTCCCCTGGCGTGGGCCAGGAGACCGCCGATGTAATGTACCGCCGTCTCGGATAGTTGCAGTGGTCGTTCCGGATCGTGGAACGCATTGACACCGTCCAGGAACAGGGATTGGTGCAGGTGCATGCCGGAGCCGTTACGGCCGTCCAGCGGCTTCGGCATGAAGGTGGCGTGGAGGTTGTACTCCAGGGCGATCTTGCGGGCCACCAGCCGGAACGTGGCGATGGTGTCGGCGATCTGAACCGCTTCGGCCCTGCGGAAATCGATCTCGTGCTGCCCCGGCGCCACCTCGTGATGAGACGCCTCAACCGCGTAGCCCATTTCCTCCATGGCATTTACGATCCGGCCGCGGCACTCTTCGCCCCGGTGCATCGGTGTCAGGTCGAAGTACCCGCCGGTGTCCTGGGTATTGGTGGATGGAGAGCCGTCTTCATTGCGATGGAACAGGAAGAACTCGATCTCCGGACCGAGAACAGGAGTGAACCCTCGCGAGTGCGCCGTTTCCACCACCTGCCGCAGGGCGGTGCGTGGGCAGCCGGAGAACCGGGAGCCGTCAGGCAGGGTGACATCACAGATCACACGGGCGATGCGACCACGGCCATCTTCCCATGGAAGAATCCGGAAAGTCTCAAGATCCGGCCGAAGCAGGGTGTCCGATTCTTCGATCCGGACAAAACCCTCGATGCTGGAGCCGTCGAACAGGATCTCCCCAGCCAGCGCCTTCCGGAACTGGCCGGCGGGGACCTCCACGTTTTTATTGGAACCCATGACATCGGTGAATTGCAGCCGCAGGAACCTGACATGCTCATCGGAGCACCGTTTAAGGAGCGAACCGATCTCAGCCGAACTGGAACTCCCTGATGCCACGCGCCCCAACCCTTTCCCGGCCCCAGCGTGCCGGCATGGCCGGGAAGGTACACCGCTAGCAGGTGGACGTCAATGACTGCGCGTTGATTGATGCATATTTTGCGATAATTGGGTAGCAGTTTGCAAATTTAAGCACAATTATTGCATATTGCGCTCAAGAACCGTTACGAAGCTGCCGGATGCCACGATCAGTTCGTCGATTCCGTCGGAATCCAGGTCCTGGCCGGCCAGAGCGGTGATCCCTGCCCAACTCGCCCGGTACTCCAGGCTGCCGGTCCCCGCCTCGAGAATCAGGAGGTTGCCGTCCCGGGTCGCCAGGGCGACCTGCCGGGCTTCCGACTCGCCGAACCTTCCCGCCACACCGGCAACCACCTGGTCGGAACCGACACCGAACCCGCCCAGGCCGGGCCCGGTCAACAGCGACCAGGCTCCCGCCGCCGGAGTGTCGCCTTCGGTACCCAACACCGCACCGTCCGGAGACAGACGGTAGACCGTGTCCAGGGCGCCGGCGATCAGTTCTACCGGCCGGTCATCGCTTCGGCCGACCATGATGGACAACAGCCCGACCGGGGCATCCCATGATTTCCCGTTCCGGGTGGCGAAATCGTATGTTGCGACCGTCTGTGACCCACGGCGGAAACCGATCAGGTCTTTAATGCCATCGTCGTTGAGATCGGCGGCCAGCAGTGCCACCATCCCGGACGGAGCATCAAGCCGGCTCAAGATCTTGCCGTCTTTTCTGAGGCTCACCAGTTCCCGCCCGGCTGTTGCGGCTACCACCGGTTCGCCCCCGGGGGTGGCCAGAACCGCCAGCCCACCCACCGGCCGGTTTAGATTCCGAGACCATCGCACGCTGTAGCGGCTGCCGTTCTCCGTTCCTGCGCCCAACATGATGGGAAGACCGTCCGGTTCCCCTCCCAGCAGCTTGTGGATCTCCCCCCGGAATACCTCCACCAGGCCTTCACGGTAGCCGCCCCAACGTTTTCGGATCCGGCCTTCACCGTCCAGGAGCAGTGCCGAAGGCAGCTTCCCGGAATCCAGCAGCCCGGCAAGGCGATCATTGAACCGTCCAACCGGCAGGCGCAGGCCGAGATCGGAAATCATGGCAAGGGCGACCTGGTCCGGTTCATCCACATTCACCGCCACCACATCCACGCCGCTCTCGCCTTCTTTATCCTGGAGGCGTTGCAGCGCCGGCAGTTCTTTCTTGCAAGGGACGCACCACGAAGCCCAGAAATCGAGAAGTATGATCCGGCCCCGGCGGTCGGCCACCCGGAACGGTTCTCCTCCGATGATATCGATGGAAAGATCCGAAGCGTCCTCGAACCACGGCATCGCCATCAAAGGGACCGCCGTACTCCGGGAGGAGCCTGGCCAACTGCCGCCGGCAATGGTCCAGGCAGGACTGTTTCCGTCGGAGAACCATTCCAGGAGAGGAGCAGGTGCGGATCCCGCCTGCTGCGCCGGTACGGCCGACAGCGAAGAGAGGCAGGTCGCCAGCAGAATCATAACCATCCGGGTCAAGCGCATAGCATTCAGTGTACCGGTGATGCCGGGACGTCGCACCTGAGCCCGGGAGGGGCGAAACGGATCAGGCGGTAGCGGTGGCAGCGCGCCAGGTAGAGAAGATCTCGGAAGCCTTGGATGTTTCGATCTCCACAAACCGGCGATAAACCTTACGCCGAGCCGGGTCGATCTGGTAAGTCCGGTCCTCGAAATCAAAGCTCACGATCGGGGTCGGCTCCAGGGTCTTCGTCAGGCTCTTGCGGGTGGTGCGGGGCATCGGCGATCTCCTCATGCGGCTGGGAATCCTGCTGTCGGCAATCGTTATATAGTCAATTTCCATACCAGAACGTGGGATTGGACCTGCTGAGCAGGTACAAGTCTCGGAATCACAGGGTTTATTTGTTCAACTGTCGCCCTCCACCCTCGTTCCGACGCAGGAAAATGATGATCCACAGGCATTTTTACTCGGCCACCATGACCGATAAAATTTTAAACCGGCCACACTGGCACAATAAACCTGTTTTGATTACTATGTCGTAACAGTGAAGGATAAGGAAAACAGCACCAGTCCTCGAATCCTCCTCCTCGAGGGTGGGCCTGTAGACCGGGCCGACGCCGCGAGAGTCCTGACCGGCGAGGGCTACCAGGTCCAGCAGTTGCCTCTGGGACCTGGCGTGTTGCGTTCCCTCGAAGACCAGTCCCATGATGCCGTAGCCCTGTTTCCCGACGGAGCCGGGACAGTCGGCGTGACCTGGATCCGAACCATCCGCGACCGGTTCCCCAGGCTTCCGCTTTTCACGCTGGTCACACCACGGCGGATCGCCCTGGCCATCGAATGTCTTCGAGCCGGCGCCGAGGATTACCTGCTGCTCCCGCTGAACCCGGTGGAACTGCGCGCCCGGCTCGGCCGCGTCCTGGAAAGGAACGATCTGGATTCCCGCATCGCCTGGTTTCAGGACGAACTGGCCAAGAAGTCCCAGTACCGCAAGCCGGAGGTTCGCTCCCCTGCGATGCGCGCCGCCCTGGACCGGGCGATCCGCGTAGCGCCGATGCGCTCCAACGTCTTGATCACCGGCGAGAGCGGTGTGGGCAAGGAGTTGGTAGCGCGGGCGATCCACCTCAATTCCCCCAGGTGCGACGCGCCGTTCATCGCCTTGAACTGCGCCGCCATGCCGTCCAGCCTGATCGAGTCCGAACTGTTCGGACATGAGAAAGGTGCGTTCACCGGCGCCATCGCCCGATCCCGCGGCAAGTTCGAAATCGCCACCCACGGGACCCTGTTCCTGGACGAGATCGGTGAGATGGACCTGTCGTCACAGGCGAAGCTTCTCCGGGTTTTGGAAGAACGGGAATTCATGCGGATCGGAGGAGATCGCAGCATCCGGGTGGATGTGAGGGTCATCGCCGCCACCAACGCCGACCTTGAGGTCATGGTGGCCGAGCGGAGGTTTCGCCGGGACCTGTATTACCGCCTGAAGGTGGTGGTCATCCCGGTCCCGCCCCTGCGGGATCGCAAACAGGACATCCCCTACCTGGTTGAGACCTTTCTGGATCAGCTTTCAAGCAGCAATGCGGTTCCCCGCAAGGTGATGTCCCCGGAGGCGCTGGCCCACCTGCAGGCCTACTCCTGGCCGGGAAATGTGAGGGAGCTTAAAAACGTCCTGGAGAGCGTGCTCGTATCCACCCGTGGGGCACGGGTCGAACAGGATGATCTCCCCGGTCTGCTCCTCAAAACCGAACCGGTTCATTCGGACTCCGGCATACGGCCGGGGACCACTCTGGAAGAGCTGGAGCGGGAGCTGATCCGCCTGACTCTGGAGCACACCGGAGGCAACCGGACACACAGCGCATCGCTTATGGGAATCGGCGTCCGCACGCTTCAGCGCAAGATACAGAGCTATGGAATCGACATCGCACCGAGGCGCAGGAGGCCGAGGAAACGGCGCGCAGAAACCTGAGGCAAGTTTTTTTTGCATTTTTTTGCAGTTTTCTGTGCCGGCTCCAAACAACCGATTCCAACCGTTCCCGGTCTTTCACACTAAACCCGACTTACATGCCCGCCGAACAACACGTTCGCGCCTGTAACAGTGTACATAGGGGTTTCCAGGGACAGTGACTTTCATTTCAACCGGCAACTACACGACGTCACCGTCGACGGCGTTGATCCCATTCGCGTTGCAGGAGCTCCATGTGCTTCGAAAAACGCGTTTTAGTGCTTGACAGCGATTTTTTTGCATCTTTATATTCCAAGTGATGCAGGAGATCAACACCCTGCATGACAAAAGAGAAAAGGAGGTGATCCTACAATGGCAGTACGGAAAAAGAAGGCGACCAAGAAGAAGGTAGCCAAGAGAAAGACCAAGAAGAAGGTAGCCAAGAGAAAGGCCAAGAAGAAGGTAGCCAAGA
>CALZKF010000162.1 GCA_945787955.1 uncultured Acidobacteriota bacterium
CAATGATGAAGCAGAGGGTGTGGATCCTGGCGGCGGCGGTGGTACTTGTCGCTGCTACCGGTTTCCAGGCCGCCATCGCCGGGACCGAAACGGCCCCGAACGAGGAAGGGCTGATCTGGAACCTCCTGGACCTCCGTGTCAGCGGCGGTTCGGCCGAGCGGCCCGTGGTGACGCTGGCCATGGACGGAATGGGCGGGTACGAGGCCTTCAATCTTGAAGACCCCGACCGGCTGGTGCTGGACCTCCACGGGGTGGTCAGCCAGCTGGAACGGCACTCATTCTCGATCGGCGCAGCAGGTGTGGTGCGCGCCAGGGCGGGACAGTACACGGTGGAGCCGAACCCGGTTTCCCGAGTCGTGTTCGACCTGGAGCATCCGGTCAGCCACGAGGTCGTGGATAACGGTGACGGCACCATCTCGGTGCTGTTCGGCGCTCCCTTAGTGGAGCAATCCGCGGTGGTCGTGGAGCCCAAGCCGGAATTGCCGGAGGTGGGTGAAGCGCCCATGCAGGAGCCGGATGTCCTTGCGACCGCCTACGACGAGCGGGCCTTGGACATGGACGCCATCGAGCAACTCCTGTCGGGCGCTCCGGAGCTGGCTGCCGAGCCTGCGGCTGCATCTCCCCCCGAGCCGGTGCTGCCGTCCTCGTTCCGGACCCAGAAGATCGTGACCGACGCCACCGTCTACACGGGGAAGAAAATTTCCCTGAACCTGGTGGATGCGGACATCAAGCAGGTCTTCCGCCTGTTCCATGATCTTTCGGGGCTGAACTTCGTGCTCGATCCCAGCGTCAACGGTCGGGTCACCATCGTTCTGGACAACGTTCCGTGGGACCAGGCTCTGGATCTGATCCTGAAGAACAACGCCCTGGACAAGGTCCTGGAAATGAACGTCATCCGGATCGCCTCCACCACCAAGCTGGCCCAGGAGGCTGCCCAGCGTAAACAGTTGAAGGAGGCGAAGGAACTGGAAGTCGAACCGGTGACTATCACCAGGACGCTTTCCTACGCCAAGGCCGACGACGTCGAGAAAGTGATTCGAAACGGCGGTGTCCTTACCGACCGCGGCAAGGTCATAATCGACGAGCGCACCAATACCCTGATCATCAGCGACATTCCCAAGAGGATCGAACCGCTGGATCAGTTGATCAACACCCTGGATACGGAGACTCCCCAGGTCATGATCGAGGCGCGTATCATCGAAACCTCGCGCACCTTCAGCCGCGACATCGGCGTGCAGTGGGGCGTCAATGCCGCCGCCGACGCCGCCCACGGCACATCCACCGGTCTCGCTTTCCCCAGTAACGCCGCCGTCGGTTACGGCTTGAACCTGGGCTCCACAGAAACCGGTGATGTCTCCAGCGCCAGCGCTCTTTCCATGAGCTTCGGCAACGTGTTGGACTCATTCACCCTGGACATCGCACTGGACGCACTCGAGACCAGCGGCCAGGGCCGGATCCTGTCGTCGCCGAAGATCGCGACCCAGAACAACGAAGAAGCGGAGATCGAGCAGGGTGTCCGTATACCGGTGGTCAACACCACCGCCACCGAGATCAACGTAGAGTTCGTTTCGGCCTCCCTGAAGCTGACCGTCACTCCTCAGATCACGGCGGAAGGTACCATCATCCTCGAAATCACGGTTGAGAACAACTCGCCCGACTTCAACAATACGGTAGGCGACGTCCCGCCGATCAACACACAGCGGGCCCAGACCAAGGTCCTGGTGGCCGACGGCGGCACTACGGTCATCGGCGGCATTTTCACAGTTAACGAAGGCAGCAGTGAGACCGGGGTTCCCTGGTTCCGCAAGATCCCCGTTTTCGGGTGGCTGTTCAAGCAGACGAGTATCCGAAACGAGAATCGTGAACTTCTCATCTTCATCACCCCGAAGATCATGAGAATCGGGTAATGGAGGCCGGACTGATGCGTAAGAACTTTTTCATGAAAATCGCACTGCCACTGTTGGCGGTGCTGGTCCTGGTGGCCGGCGGTTGCAACAGTGCCCTGGACGATCCGGACAGCAACGTCATTTTACAGGTTGCCGTTACCGACAGCCCGGCCATCATAGGGCAGTTTGATGAAGCCACCGGAGGTTGTACTTATACGATCACACCCTGGTCGGCGGATTTTTCGAATTTGCCGAAAAATGCCAGTGCGATTACGTCTCCAGCCAACGACATCGTCGTACGGTCCTGGGTGGTCTCGTACTCCTGGCCCGACGTACCCGGGGTCACGGTACCTCCGGACCGGCTGCTGCCCTCGCCGGGAACGATTCCCGCCAACGGAGAACAGACGATCGAATTCGAGCCGATCTATTTTCAGGACATCACGGGTGCTATGGCGAATACCTCCGCGATCCTGACCATGACTGTAGACGCGGTGACCGAATCGGGAGAGGTCATCGAACTCGTGATCCTGGAACAGCTGAACATTGGGTGCGTCTGACCCGCCGGCGCCGACACCAGGTCTTTCCTTCGAACCCTTCCACCCCTACAATGGTTCCTCCGGGGGTGGGAGGGTTTTTGCTTATGGAGAGCAGTGATCGACGGCCGGCCGGGTTCAGCACGCTGACCCATGCCAGGATACGGGCAGGGCAGGGTGACCGGTCCGGTGCGCGCCGGATCGTGCGCGCCATCCTCGCGCGGGAACCCTGGAACCATGAAGCCCGAGACTTCTTCGACCAGCTTGCCGGGAACGACCGGCCGCGGCCTGCGGCGGGAACGGAACCTGCCACCGATCCGCCGGTGGAGGCAAAGGCTGAAGATCTGGCGGCTCGATTCCGCCAAGTGCTGGAAGGCGGCGCCGACCCCCGTATCGAGCGGCTTGCGGTCTGGCTGAGCCGAATTTCCGATCATCAAGGAGAGGATGATGCTCAATGACACCCTGAAGGAGGCCGCTGCCTCCGTGGCCGGAATCGACGGTGTTTTCCTGGTGGGGATGGATGGCATGGAAGTGGCCCGATCCGGCGACCCGGGTGATTTTCCCCTGGAGTTCATGGCGGTGTCCTATGCTGGTATCATGCGGAAGCTGGAAGCGGCGGGGAAAGAGGCAGCTTTCGAGCCGCCGTCCGAACTGGTGGTGACCACCGCAGGGCGGAAACTGATTTTCAGGATGGTGACTGCCGATTACGGCCTGCTGGCCGTGGTCGGCCCCGGTGGTATCACCGGGAGGGTGCGCTGGGAACTCATGAGAGCAGCCAGGACCCTCCGGCCCGAACTGGCGGACTAGCCCCGGAACCGGTTCATCGGCACGTTCAGGGCAATACGGCACGGCCGGGTTCGCCACCCGGGACGGACGCCACAGGTACCACGATCCTTCAGGCGGGATCGGGGTCGAGTATCCCTACACCTTTGGTAGTGCAAAGTGGGACCGTTGTGCTCTTCCACGCCAACGATCCGGGCGCATTCCTGCCTTTGGAGTCGAGTGTCATGTTCGACAGCATCGGAGGTTGTGGAAAAATGCGTGTCGATGGTACCCTTTTCCCCTCGCCCGGCCCCGACTGAGGAGGTCCCCTTTGGACGTAAAACAGATCAGCGATCTCATCGACATCCTCTCCCGGAGCGACGTCTCCACCCTGAAGTACGAGGAAGAGTCGTTCAAGCTGACGTTGATGAAGGACAAGCAGCCCCATCAGGCCGTTGCGGCGGCCCAGCCTGCGCTGCAGGCGCCTGCCGCGGTGCAGGAGATTGTTGCCGCCGTCCCGGCAGGGCCGGCAACCGCGACAGCCGCCGCGGAGGCGCCGGCCCCTCCGGCGGAAGAGCTCACCGAAATTGCCACGCCGTTCGTCGGCACCTACTACTCCGCACCGACCCCCGACGCGGAACCGTTCGTGAAGGTCGGCAGCCGGGTTACCGTCGGTCAGGTCCTGTGCATCGTGGAAGCGATGAAACTGATGAACGAGATCGAATCCGAATACAGCGGCGAGGTGGTGGAAATGCTTGCCACCAACGGTCAGCCGGTGGAATTCGGAGAGGTCCTGTTCCGAATTCGACCTTCCTGACATGTTCCGCAAGATCCTGATCGCAAACCGTGGTGAAATTGCCCTGCGCATCATCTGGGCTTGCAAGGAACTGGGCATCAAGACGGTGGCGGTCCATTCCACCGCCGACGAGAATTCGCTGCATGTCCGGTTCGCCAACGAGGCGGTCTGCATCGGACCGCCTCACAACAAGGACTCCTATCTGAGTGTGCAGTCGGTGATCGCAGCAGCGGAGATCACCGATGCCGACGCCATCCACCCGGGTTACGGTTTTCTGGCCGAGAGCGCCCATTTCGCCGAGGTATGCAAAGAGTGCGGGCTGACGTTCATCGGTCCCGAGCCTGCCGTCATCCGGAGCATGGGAGACAAGGCGGAGGCGCGCAGGACCATGGACCGTGCAGGCGTTCCCACCATCCCGGGAAGCGACGGCATCGTTCCGGATGTGGAGGAGGCTCTCAAGCTGGCCGGGCCGATCGGCTATCCGGTACTGCTGAAGGCTTCCGCCGGAGGCGGCGGCAAGGGGATGAGGATCGTGGAGTCCGATGACGACATGGAACGGCTGTTCACCTCCGCAGCCAACGAATCCATGAACGCCTTCGGAAACTCCGAGCTCTACATGGAGAAATATATTCTCGAGCCCCGCCACGTGGAGTTCCAGATCCTGGGGGATACCCACGGCAACCTGGTCCATCTCTTCGAGCGGGAATGCTCCATCCAGCGCAGGCATCAGAAACTGATCGAGGAGTCGCCCAGCACCGCTCTGGACGAAGATCTGAGGGCCCGGATGGCGGCGACCGCCATCAAAGCGGCCAAAGCGGTGGATTACACCAACGCGGGTACGGTGGAGTTCCTCCTGGACGCACGGGGCGAGTTCTTCTTCATCGAAATGAACACCCGAATTCAGGTTGAACACCCGGTCACCGAAATGGTCACCGGCATCGACCTGATCAAGGAGCAGATCCGTGTCGCGGCAGGCGAGCCGATCGGTTTTGCTCAGGACGAAGTCCGCATCGCGGCCCACGCCATCGAATGCCGGGTCAACGCGGAGCATTCCGAGACCTTCGCGCCTTCGCCGGGCCGGATCACCACGTTCCACCCTCCGGGCGGGCCCGGTATCCGTGTGGACACCGCCGCCTACGCCGAGGCGGTCATCCCGCCGTATTACGATTCCATGATCGCCAAGGTGATCTCCTGTGGGAACACCCGGGGTGAGGCGATCCTGCGGATGCGCCGGGCGCTGGAATCGTTCGTCATCGAGGGTATCCACACCAACATCGCCTTGCAGCGCAGGATCCTGGCCGACGAAGACTTCGTGCGCGGCCGGCTGTCCACCGCCTTCATGGAGCGTTTTCTGGGTCCCGGGAAGAAGGTAAGCGCCTGATCCCGTCTCCCAAAAGCCTTTTATTTCGGTACAAATCTGCTGCTGGGTGCTCATTTTTGTCACCTTGTGACACCGCTTGACATCCAGAATTCACGGACTTACATTCGCTCAGGTTTTCAACCAATTCACAAAGGATCGGGCCGATCCGGTTTGGCGGCCCGTGTGCAGACCAGGGGACGCGGATGGCGGTAAAGCTGGGTGAAATGCTCTTGAAAGCCGGCCTGATCGATCAGGATCAGTTGTCGGAGGCCCTGGAGTCTCAGAAGGCGAACGGTGAGAAGCTCGGGTTCAATCTGGTGCAACTGGGTCACGTTCAGGAGGACGATATAACCCAATTGCTCTCCGAGCAGTACGGCGTTCCATCCATCAACCTGCGCCACTTCGAGATCGAAGAGAGCGTGATCAATCTGATCCCCTCCGAAGTCGCACAGAAATACCTGGTCGTCCCGGTCAACCGTACCGGCGCCACGCTGACGATCTCCATGGCGGACCCGACCAACGTGTTCGCAATGGACGACATCAAGTTCATGACCGGTTACAACGTGGAACCGGTGGTGGCCAGCGAGATCGCCATCAGGGAGGCGATCGACAAGTACTACGGCTCTTCCCACGCAATGGAACTCAAGAAGGTCATGGACGAGATGGCCGAGGCCGAGGCGGAAGCACTTGAGGTTCTGGAGGAAGACGAAGAGCTTGATACCCACGCGCTGGAGGCGGCCACCGAGGAAGCCCCTGTAGTCAAGCTGGTCAACATCATCCTGACCGATTCCATCAAGAAAATCGCATCGGATATCCATCTCGAGCCGTACGAAAAAGATTTCCGGGTCCGGTTTCGCATCGATGGGGTGCTGTACGAGATCATGCACCCGCCGATGAAGCTCAAGGATGCCATCACCAGTCGAATCAAGATCATGGCCAAGCTGGATATCTCGGAAAAGCGCCTCCCCCAGGACGGCCGCATCAAGATCAAGATGAAGCTGGGGGGCAAGACCAAGGAAATGGACTACCGCGTGTCCTGCCTGCCCACCTTGTTCGGCGAGAAAATCGTGCTGCGGCTCCTGGACAAGGACAACCTGGTGCTGGACATGACCAAGCTCGGCTTCGAAAGGGAGTCGCTGTCCAAGTTCGAGCGCCAGATCCTCAAGCCGTACGGCATGGTGCTGGTTACCGGCCCTACCGGTTCCGGCAAGACCAACACGCTCTATTCCGCCATGAGCCGGGTGAATACCCCCGAGACCAACATCATGACGGCTGAAGACCCGGTGGAGTTCAATCTACACGGCATCAACCAGGTCCAGACCAAGGATGCCATCGGCCTGAATTTTGCCGCCGCCCTGCGCTCGTTTCTGCGCCAGGACCCGAATATCGTGCTTGTCGGTGAGATCCGGGACTTTGAAACCGCCGAGATTGCGGTCAAGGCGGCCCTGACCGGCCACCTCGTGTTGTCCACCCTGCATACCAACGACGCCCCGTCCACCATCAATCGTCTCATGAACATGGGCATCGAGCCGTTCCTGGTGGCGACGTCGGTGAACCTGATCTGCGCCCAGAGGCTGGTGCGCCGTATCTGCAAGGAGTGCAAGGAAGAGATCCAGATGCCGGTGCAGGCCCTTACCGACATCGGCTTCACGGAGGAATCGGCGCCCGCCGTCCAGCTCTACAAGGGCCGGGGCTGCGGCAACTGCAACAACACCGGCTATCGCGGCCGGGTCGGACTGTTCGAGGTCCTGGAGGTGTCGGAAGATATCCGCGAACTGGTCCTTTCCGGAGCGTCCGCCATGGAGCTGCGCCGCAAAGGGATTGAAGAGGGCATGATCACTCTCCGAATGTCCGGTCTCGAGAAGATCCGGGCCGGGGCGACTTCCGTTGAAGAGGTTGTCCGGGAAACCGTAATTTAAGTGGAGGCGGCCGATGGGCGTTACGATTCACCAGCT
>CALZKF010000163.1 GCA_945787955.1 uncultured Acidobacteriota bacterium
GACCGACGACGATGGCAGGCTCTCGGTATTCACCGGCCGTGGCACGGCGCCCGGCCATGCCTGTGGTACTTTGCGACGCAACAGCCCCGGACTGGACCCGGATTCCAGCCTGGGGATGATCCTGGTTGCCGAGCGCGCGGTTCCGGAAGATGTCGGCCGCATCCTGGCGGCGGCAGGGACCATCACCTTCGGCGGAGCAGTGCTCTCCCACATCAGCCTGCTCTCGAGAGAGTTCGGAAAACCGTCGGTCTCCATGGCCAAATCACACCAGGTATGGCTGGTGGATGAACCGGGCGGTGTGCTGGCGGTGAAGCCGGAAGGCGGCGGCGGGGAAACGGCGATCCTGGCCGAGGGCGACATAGTTCTGCTGGACGGCAGCAGGGGCAAGGTTCTGGTACCGGGGGCCGGACAACCGGCGTTCCGGAAAGCGTTGCGGGAGCTGTTCCCCGAACTGGTGCGGTTCGGCACCGCTCCGGATGAAGCTGATTTCGAGACCCGGCTTGAACAGCTTCTCCGATCCATGGGCCGGCCGCTCCTTGAGTTCCTGGTGGAGGCGACTGTGCTGTACCGGGTCATCCCGGCCGGAAGACCGGCTCGGCGCCTGATCGAGATCCTGGAGCGGAATGGCCGGGCCGAGGCGGTGAAAGGCTGCCGGGACGCACTGGCGGATCGCGTCCGGGAGCGGGTGCGCCTGTTGTTCGAGGATGCGGCGGGAGAGCTGGCGGCGATCACAGAGCCCGACGACCTCAAACGAAGATTGAACCAGGTGGAGAAATCCGCACTGCGCTGCCGTATGCAATTGGAAGACCTGGGGCATGTGCCGGCCGGTCTCGATGGCGCCTTGCTCGAATACCAGGAAAAAGCGGATGCAATCCGGGATGGATTGCGATTCGCCCTGACCCGGGAGGTCGAAGCGATGCTGGCCATGCCGGGCGAGGCCCTCCGCCATCGCATCGGAGGCCTGTTCCAGCTTCTGCGCCGTGCCAGGAACATCGAACTGGACCCGGAACTGACCGGCCCGCTGCAGGCCTGCCTGTCCCGGCACCTGGCGGAGGAACGAGCACGGGCCGGCGCCCACCTGATCATCCCCCTGAACGCCGAAGGCGGCATCCGGGACCGCTCCCTGGTTGGAGGCAAGGCCGCCGGACTGTTCCAGGTCCGGTCGATTCTCCCCCCTGGCTGCCACATACCGTGGGGCTTCGTGGTCACCACCTCGGCTTACAAACTGCACCTTCTGGGCGAGAACGGAGAGCGGGTCCGGGAAGCGGCGCAGTCAGGCGACGACGCGCCTTCCATATCCAGGAGGGCCAAGGCGGCGATCCTGGGAAGCCCGATCCCCCGGGAAGTCGGTGAAGCCCTGGATTCGGCTATTGCCGGCCGGGAATCGACCCGGCTGGCGGTGCGGTCCTCAGGCACTCTGGAAGACGGTCCCGCCGGCAGCCTGGCCGGCCAGTACGACACTTACCTGGGAGTGCGGGGACGTGAAGAGCTGGACCGCCGTATCCGCATGGCCTGGTCCTCCCTCTGGAACCACCGTGCGATAAGGATGCTGACCGCCCAGGGGCAGGCCCTGACATCCGCGGTCCAGGCTGTATTGGTGCAGGAGGTTATTGAAACCCGATGCGCCGGCGTCCTGTTCTCCCGGGACCCGTCGGGGAAGCCGGACACGATCCTGATCAATGCCTCGTGGGGGCTGGGTGAGGGCATCTCCCAGGGTGAGGTGGACGGCGACCTGTACTGGGTGCGGCGGTCCACCGGTGAACTGATCGGCTCGGACGCAGGTCGGGCCGGCAGCATGATCGTGCTGGATCCGAACCGGACTGGTACCGTAGTAAGGGCGGTTCCGGAAGAGCGGCGCAGCCGACCCTGCCTCGGCAGTGCGGAACTGGAACGGCTGGCCGAGATGGCCCGCAGCCTTGAGAACGCCACCGGCCGGGGCCAGGATGTGGAGTTCGGGTTCAGTGAACAGGGTGACTTGATGGTGTTCCAGGTCAGGCGTGTCATGCAGTATCGTCCGAAATGATGGAGAGACGGCGTGGCCCTGAATACTGAGACCTTCCATCGCATCCTCCGCTTCCTGATCCTGGCGGTGGTTGCCGGCATCCTGCTGCCGGCCGTCGTCGGGGCCGAACGTGTCGCCCAATTCGTCCACCCGCGACACCTGTCCACCGTAGTCGGCCCCAGCCAATACCTGCTGGAGATCCGGCTGCCCGGCTCCGCCCGGGTCCGTGAAGTGCGGATCACTCTGGACGGCGCGCGTCTAACCGTCCTGTCCTCACCGCCATGGCAAGGAACCTTCGACGCCGGCGACGGCAGCCGGGGCCACCGTCTGGAAGCGGAGGTCGTCCTCACCGACGGCAGCGTCCATTCCGCATCGGTACTCACCTCGGCGCTCCGAATCCAGGAAGTGGAGGATGTCGACCTGGTGAACCTCCACGCCGTGGTCCGGGACCGGCAGGGTAACTACATCACCGACCTGACACGGGAACGCTTCACCCTTCTTGAAGACGGCACGGTACAGACCATCCGCCGTTTCAGCACCGACCTGAAGCCGCTGGCGATCGGTATCGTGCTGGATGTCTCCCGGACCATGAGGGGAGAGAAACTGGAAGCGGCCAGAAACTCGGCCCTTCGTTTCCTGGATACCCTGACCGAGGATGATCGTGCCATGGTGGTGACGTTCAGCAACCGGGTCCAGGTGCTGCAGGCGGCCACCACCGACCGCAGCCTGCTGGCGGAGGCGATCCGCTCCACCGAGGTGGAAGGAGGCACCGCCCTTTACGACGGCATCTGGCGCACAGCCGACTACCTCCGCAGACTGGATGGCCGCAGGGTGATGCTGCTGCTCACCGACGGCAGGGACGAGGCCGGCAACGGCATGGAACCGGGCAGTCTGCACACCCTTGAGGAAGCCCTGGACCACTCCAACCGTAACGACGTCATGATTTTTGCCGTGGGCTACGGCAAGAACCTGAAACAGCTGGATTTCTACCAGCGCCACACGCTGGAGAGCATCCTGCGCCGGCTGGCGGAGACCTCAGGCGGCGCCGTGCTGTTCCCGAAACGGATCGGATCGTTGAAGAAGTCGTTCGAGGCGGTTGCCCGGGACCTGAGGCACCAGTACTCCATCGCCTACACATCGAACAACAAGGCCCGGGACGGTATCTGGCGAACCATCGAGCTGTCAACCGATATCCCCCGGTACGAGGTCGTCACCCGGAAAGGTTACTTCGCACCATCCGGATCATCCGGCCCGGCGCCCTGAAGGTCGCCGTTCTCCCGCCTTATCAGGATCAGGTTGCGAATGTAGACCACCAGACCGGCGGACTGGCCCACGATGATCACCGGATCCCTCCGCAGGATGGCGTAGGACAGCAGCAACAGGCCGCCGGCCAGCGACAGCCACCAGAACAGCACCGGAATGATGCTTTTCCTGCGGCGTTCCGAGGCGATCCACTGCACCAGAAACCGGCCGGAGAACATCGCCTGACCGGCGAACCCGATCACCAGCCAGGACACGGGGATCGAATTAACGCTCATCCTGGATCACCTCATAATCGAGCTTACGTTTTTTCATCCACCGAACCGCAAGCAAGTCCACCAGCGCCTTGAGGGCCCGGTTCCACACACCGTATTTGCTCTCCCCCGCCAGCCGCGGGCGATGGCTCACCGCCAGTTCCACCACCGTCCCGCCGTCCATGCGGATCAGGGTGGGGAGAAAGCGGTGCATGCCGGTAAACAACGGGATCCGCCGCAGCGGTTCGGCTCGGAACACCTTGAGGGAACATCCCGTGTCCCGGATCGAGTCGCCGGACAACCGGTTCCGAATACCGTTGGCGATCACTGAAGAGACCCTCCGAAGCCAGGAATCGTTCCGCACCGCCCTGTACCCGACGGCGGCGGCGTTGGAACCGAGCGCCTGCATCAGTTTCGGAATATCCGCAGGATCGTTCTGCAGATCGGCGTCCAGCGTGACGATGATGCCGCCTGCCGCCGCCTTGAAGCCGGCGTCGAAGGCTGCTGTCTGTCCGGCATTGGATCTGAAATGCAGGCCCCGGACCGCCGGGCGAAGGCGCTGCAGTTGACGGATGATCTCCCGTGAGCCATCGGTGCTGCCGTCGTCCACCAGGATAATCTCGTACCACGTTTTCAACGGGCCGACCGCCGCCTCGATCTCGCCCACCAGCGCTTCCAGGTTATCCTTCTCGTTAAAGACCGGGACGATCAGGGAAAGCCCTTCCGGATGTTCCATCAACGTGCTCATGCTCCTCCCTCCCGCCCGGGCCGACGCTTGCGGTTGAACGGCCACAGGGACCGCCAGCGGCGGGAGCGGGACTCCAACTCCAATTCTTCCACAGTCAGGTCGTCCGGGGTCAGGTTCCGCTTCCATTTCAGGTACGCGGTTTCATCGGGGACCGCCAGCCAGCGGAAAAGCAACCGGTGCAGCAGGCCACCGGGCCGGAAGCAGAACGCCCCGGCCAGATCGACCAGCACGATGCCGCCGGCGGCGGAAACCAGCACGTTTTCCCGGCCGCGAAGGTCCATGTGAGCCACACCGGCCCGGTGGATGGAGTCGATGGCCGCTCTGAGAGCCCGGATATAGGCCACACCGTTTTCCATGCGATCCGGGGCGAACGCCAGCCGGCCCCCGTCCACTTTTTCCATCGCCAGAGCGTACGGATCGATTCGACCCAGGAACCGGGGGACTGCCGGATCCCCTGCCAGCCAGCGGTAAGCCCGGACTTCCCTATGGATCTGCAGCCGGCCCAGAGTTCGGGCCCACCACGGTTTGTCGGCGAAATCCTTCACCACCACCGGCCCCTGTCCCACGTCCACCACCAGAACATCGGCCTTGTTGGGAGCGCCCTGAACCAGGACCTCCACCAAGTGGCCCCGAATCTCGTCCCGGCCTGGCGGGCGCTGTCGCTGCGGCTGCGGTTTGTTCACGATCGATCCGGATGGTACCGTTGTGCGTCGCCGGGTACGATGCCCGCAATCGCCACGTTGCAAAGGGTTTACGTTGGATCACTCGGGAACAGAGTCTACCACAGGGGCATCGGCAGCCGAGATCTCCCTTGACCGCCTGGGGCAGCTCGATCCGGAGCACACCCTGCCGGGCAGGAACGGCACCAAGGCCGACATCCTGAAATACGACCTGGACGGCCGGTCCGTGGCGCTGAAGGATTACCGGGGCCGGTCTCCCTGGGTCCGGGCCACCCTGGGGCGGTACCTCATAGGCCGGGAAAGCCGGGGTTACCGCTGGGCCGGAACCCTGGAGGGACTGCCTCGCTTCCTGGGCCGCCTCGGTCCGGTCTCACTGGCAACCGAGTGGGTCGATGCGCTCCCCCTGGCCCGGTACGGAGGTGAACGGAACGAACCGCCCCCGGCAGAGGTGTTCGACAGGCTGGACCGCATCCTGGACGAACTGCACCGCCGCAAGGTTGCCCTCTCGGATTTGCACCACCGGGACGTCCTGGTCTCTCCCGGAGGGGATGTCCATGTGGTGGACCTGGCCATGGCGTACCGCTATAGGGACCGTCCCGCAGTGTTGCGGCCGTTGCGACGCTGGCTGTTCGGACACCTGTGCCGCCTGGACCGGATCGCCGCCGCCCGGATGCGGGCCCGGTTCACCGGCGGGGATGTGGATGACGCGGCGGACCGGGCCGGAGGTCCGACATCCGCCCTCTACCGCACCGGCAGGAAATTGAAGGCGATCCTTCGCCGAGGCCGAAAATGAGATACCCTGCGGTTGGCGAAAGGTGTAATCCGGTGGCGGCAAAGCAGTACAACAAGGCGCTGGGCCTGCTCCGGGTCGTCTCGGTATACGTACTTGTTGGAATCCTGTTCTGGTACTCCAGACCAACACCAGCCAGCGTCAGCTTCGGCGCCATCCTGGTGGCACTGGGCGAGGCGGTCCGTTTCTGGGCGGCCGGCCACCTCTACAAAACGGTGGAGCTGATCACGTCGGGACCGTACCGCTACACCCGCAACCCGCTGTACCTGGGCCGCCTGCTGATCTTCACCGGGATCTGCATCATGACGGTGTTCCCGAATTACCTCAATTACGTCGCCCTGGTGCTGGGCTGGGCGGTGTTCTTCGGTTACTACCTGCGCCGCAAGGAACGGGTTGAGCCGGAGCGGCTGCGGCAGACCCACGGCGTACCTTACGAGAAATACTTCAAGGCGGTGCCGGCCCTGTTTCCGACCCTGCGGCCTTACGGCCAGGCCTCATCCACCGGCTGGTCGTCGGATCGCATGTTGCGGAACCGGGAGCACTGGATGGTGATCGGACTGACGATCCTGGTGCTCGCAATGCTGTGGCGCGCCTACTACCTGATGAGTTGAGGGCTTCCCGCCATGAGCAACCGGAAAAAAATATTCAAGGTCGTCTTCCACCACCAGTCCAAGGTCTACGAACTGTACGCCAAGGAGGTCAGTCAGGGCTCCCTGTACGGTTTCATCGAGGTGGAAGAAATCCTGTTCGGCGAACGGTCCTCGGTGGTGGTGGACCCGTCGGAAGAAAGCCTCAAAAACGAATTCAGGGAGGTTGTCCGGACCTACATCCCGATGCATTCGGTGATCCGGATCGACGAGGTCGAGAAAGAGGGCACACCGAGGATCCGGGATCGGGAAAAAGACGACCGCACCGTGATGCCGTTCATCCTGGACGGCAGGGGGCCGGACAAGGAAGCCTGATCTCTTCATCTTCGATGCATGGTCACCTGGCTTTCAGCCGGAGCGTCTCCGTCGCACGATCCACTACCTCCGCCGGACCGAAAAACTGGATCGGGCCGGGGAACAGGTAACAATCATCAACAACCCAGGATTCCCGCTGGCGGGCGAAAGCCTGGAACACCGGACCATCCAGATCCACCAGCGCCTTCTCGATCACCGGCTTGCGCTCCCCGTGGCGGGTCTCCATGTGCAGCAGGGCGGTGACCGGCACGGCGCACGGCTCCCAGTCGGTCGCCGGGTCCGCCAGGTTCCTGACACCGCACATGTACCCGGTACGGCGGCTGGCCAGCAGCACGGCGGCGATCCTGCCCAGACAGGCGGTATAGTCGGTGTCGAAGTTGGACGGCGCCGAGCAGCGCCCCTCGTATCCGAAGAAATGGGCCTGGGAGCTGAATCCGGCTGACCTGGACGTTGCCGTGGGAGTCCCGGTCGATGAGCAGTTGCCGGGCAATGCCGTCCGGGAGTTCCTGGAACACCCGGGCTGAATCGGCGGGCAGCATCCCTGCCGCCTTGTCCGCGCCGTGCTTCGCCAGCAGGTCGTTGAGCCGTCTGATGAGCACGCCGACTTCCGGAATGAACTCGATCAGCCCTTCAGGGATCAGGCAGACGCCGTAGTTCTTCCCGGCGACCGCCCGTCGGATCACCGCTCCGGCCACCGCATCCACCACCTGCCTGAGGGTCATCCCCCTGGCCTGAACCTCTTCACCGATCAGCGTAACGTCGGGACGGATCTGCAGGGCGCACTCCAGGGTGACGTGGCTGGCGGAGCGGCCCATGAGCTTGATGAAATGCCAGTACTTCCTCGCCGAGTCCGCGTCCCGGCAGATGTTCCCGATCAGCTCCGAGTACACCTTGGTGGCGGTATCGAATCCGAACGACTGCTCCACCCAGTCGTTCATCAGGTCGCCGTCGATGGTCTTGGGGACGCCGACCACGCAGGTCCGGGAGCGCCGGGCCAGGAAATGCTCCGCCATCACCGCGGCGTTGGTGTTGGAGTCGTCGCCGCCGATCACCACCAGGCCGTCCAGTTTCAGTTCGGTGCAACTGTTCAGAGCGGCTTTCAGCTGCTGCTCGCTCTCGATCTTGTCCCGGCCGCTGCCGATGATGTCGAACCCGCCGGTGTTGCGGTAAGGTTCGACCTTGTCCGGAGTCAGCTCAACCGCATCACCCTTCAGGATTCCACCGGGGCCGGCCAGGAATCCGAACAGCTTCGAGTCCGGGTGAGCCTCCCTGATCCCGTCCAGCAGGCCGGCAATGACGTTATGGCCGCCGGGGGCCTGGCCGCCGGACAGCACCACCCCGACCCGGAGTGCAGCGGTCACCCCCGGCTCGACGCTGTCCCGGAAAGTCAGAACCGGGTGGCCGCAGGTATTGGGGAAGTAACCTGGAACGTCGGGATCGGGACAGGCGACCCGCTCCCCTTCCACAACCTTCAGGTTCCCCGGACGGGCCAGAAGCAGCTCCGGCACTTTGGGGACGTAGCCGGCGCGGTGTCGCTGCAGGACCGATCGATCTTGGTTCACAACGGTTCTCCCTTGACCTGATCGCATTCTACTCCAGACCGGATGCTACCATCCCCGAATGCCTGAGCTTCCTGAAGTCGAAACCGTTGCCCGAACGCTCCGGCCGGTGCTGGAAGGGGCGGTGGTGCGGTCGGTCTCGGTGTTGGAAAAGAGCCTGGTCCGGCACGGGCCTAAGGGACTGGGCGTCAAACTTCGAGGCAGAAAGTTGACGGCGGTTCGCCGCCACGGCAAGCGTCTGACCTTCGATTTCGATCCCGGTGTCGCCCTGCATGTCCACCTGGGGATGACCGGCAGCCTGATGCTGGAGGAGGCCGGGGATCCTCGGGAGAAACATACCCATCTGGTGTTCCGGTTTGAGGGATCGATTCCCGAATTGCGGTTCGTGGACCCACGCAGGTTCGGCGGGGTCTGGCTGGGGGAACCGTCGTCGGGCCGGTTCTCCGCCGACCTGGGGCCGGACGCCCTTGAAGTCGGTCTCCGTGAGTTCCGGACGATCTTTTCTCGCAATCGCCAGGCCAAGGCGCTGCTCATGGACCAGGGCACCTTGGCCGGCATGGGGAACATTTACTGCGACGAGGCGCTGTTCCGGTCCGGCATCCATCCCCTCACCCGGGGGAACGACATTACGGAGGCCCAGGTCGCCCGCCTCCATCGGACGATGAAGAAGATCCTGAAGGGCGCCATCGCCGCCCGGGGTTCCACCATCCGGGACTACCGGGCCTCGGACGGATCGGAAGGTTCGTTCCAGTTCCGGCACCAGGTCTACGGCCGGGAGGGCGAGCCGTGCCGCCGGTGCGGAACCGCCGTTATGAGGGTCCAGATCGCCTCCCGCTCCACCCACCTCTGCCCGTCCTGCCAGCCGATCACCAAATCGTAATCAATCGACGTAAACGGTGCTGGTTCCCGGCGATCCGGGACCTATATTGGACAACGTGTTCAACAATGACGCGAACAGTTCCGGCGTGCCCGTTTCGGAGGGTCGGCCGGTACCGGTGCAGACCGGCGGGCAGGGCGAAGTGTCTCCCAGCCGGGTGCTGCAGTGCACCGATCCGGCCCGTGGCGAGATCTTCCACGAGCTGACCTGCGCCGGCCCCGAAGAAGTGGACCGTGCCATCAATGCAGCCACACTGGCCTGGGCGATGTGGCGGGGCACCGATATCAAGGAACGGCTCATCGCTCTCAAACGGCTGGCCGGTCTGATCAAGAAGCAGGCTCCGATCATCGCCGAACTGATCGCCCGGGAGATGGGCCGGCCGGCGTCGGAAGCGATGGCCCTTGAGATCCTGCCGGCCCTGGACTACTTGAACTACCTGGTGGTCCACGCCGAGGACGCCTACGTCGGGCGGCCGATCCAGCCCCGGCACGTATTCCATACCCACAAGCGGGTGCACTACCTGTACGAACCGTACGGCCTCATCGCCATCGTTACGCCGTACAGCATCCCTTTTGCCCTCCCCCTGGCTCAGGTCGCCGCCGCCCTGGCGATGGGGAACGCCGTGCTGCTGAAGCCGTCCGAGCTGACCCCGCTGTGCGGAATGAAGATCGGTGAGCTCTGCCGCCAGGCCGGCCTGCCGGAAGGGCTGGTGCAGGTCCTGCCCATGAAGAAGGAAGACGCACTGTTCCTGGTCTCACACCCGGGGGTGGACAAGATTTTCGTCACCGGATCCCCGGAAACCGGCCGCCAGGTCATGGCTATAGCCGGGTGTATACCGAAACCGGTGGTGCTGTCTCTGGGCAGCAAGAACCCGGCGGTTGTGGCCAACGACGCCGATCTGGAACGGACCGCGAAAGGGGTGGTTTGGGGCGCCCTGGTCAGCAGCGGGCAGCATTGCGACTCCATCGAGCGGGTGTACGTCACCGAGGCGATCGCCTCCCGGTTCGTCGAGAAGGTTCTGGTGGAAGTGGACAAGCTGGTTACCGGGAATCCGATGGACGCTACCGTCGATCTGGGACCGCTCATTTCCGCATGGCGCCGGAACCATGTCCACTCTCAGGTTACCGAGGCTGTGGCCAGGGGCGGCCAGCTGCTCCGCGGCGGCCATCTCCCGGATGAGCCCGGTTTCTTCTACCCGCCGACGGTTGTCCTCAATCCGCCTGCGGATTGCCGCCTGATGCGGGAAGAGACTCTGGGGCCGGTCATCCCGATCACCGTGGTGGACAGCCTGGAACGGGCGATCTTCCTTGCCAACGAAACCGATTTTTCCCTCTCCGGCTCCGGCTGGACAGGTTCCAGCGAGAAAGCGGAACGGTTGATGGTCGGCCTGCAGGCCGGCGTAGTCACCATCAACGATGTGCTGTGGGCTCCCTCCGAGCCGGCCGCTTCACGTGCCGGGTACCGCATGAGCGGTCTGGGACAGCTCCAGGGCATCGAAGGCTTACAGGAAATGTGCCGCCGCAGACTGGTGGCTTACGATTCTCACGCCTCCCGGGGTCCGTTGTTCGCGTACCCCTATGACAGGGATCAGGAACAACTGGTGAAGGGAGCGATGGACCTGCTCCACGGCGCCACTCTGCCGAAGCGGGTCCGGGGATTGCTGCGCCTCCTGACATCGAAGCGGTTCCGCACACGGGTGCCGGGCCGGCTCCTGCTGTTGCGATCCAAGAGACGGAAGAAGTAGCCTGCAATCAATTCAGGAAATACTTCCCGGTAGAGGCCAGCAGCAGCACGACCAGACCCATCAGAAGGTTGACCGCCATGATGTGGCGTATGCGATCGATCTGTCTGTCGGCGGCAACCGGGTCCCCTGCCGCCATGGCGGCCTTGAACAAGCGGTACGGCGAGAACCACAACCAGAGGAACAGCAGCACCATGAGCATGCCGACACCCATCATGAGGTGGATGTACATCCCGACATTTTTCATGCCGCCGAAATAGGCGCTGATCATCCAGAAGCCGCTGAGCAGGAGAGCCGCCACCGACGCCCAGACCCACGGAAAGAAACGCCGGAACACGCCGGCCCACAGTTTCAGACGGGCTGCAGGTTCCAAAGCCGCTGCGCCGGGACGGAGGACCTGGAAGGCGAAGAACATGCCGCCGACCCAGATGACGGAAGCCAGAAGGTGGATGCCGAGCAGGTATCTCAAGGCCATGATCTCATCGCTCCTATGGTTGGATCGTTGTTTCACTGTGGAACTGCAGCCGGTGCAACCGGGCGTACACGCCGTTTCTCCCGATCAACTCATCGTGACTGCCCTGCTCCACGATCCGGCCCGCATCCAGCACCAGGATCCTGTCCGCCTTCCGCACCGTTGCCAGGCGATGGGCGATGACCAGACTGGTCCTGCCTTCCATGAGCACGTCCAGCGCCTGCTGGACAAGCGCCTCGGAGTTGGCGTCCAGGGCCGAAGTCGCCTCGTCCAGGATCAGGATCGGCGGATCCTTGAGTAACGCCCTTGCGATGGTAAGCCTCTGGCGCTGTCCCATGGACAGGCGGGACCCTTTCTCCCCCAGGCCGGTGTCGTACCCGTCGGGCAGTTCGCCGACGAAGTCATCGGCCTGCGCGGCTTGGGCCACTTCCCGGATCCTCTCCAGCGGCACATCCTCACGACCGTAGGCGATGTTGCGGGCCACGGTGTCATCGAACAGCACCGTCTCCTGGGTGACAAGACCGATCTGGTCCCGCAGGGAGGTCAGGGTAGCGTCCCGGATATCGTGACCGTCGATGAGCAGCCGGCCCGAGGTCGGGTCGAAGAAACGGGGCACCAGGTTCGCCAGAGTGGTCTTCCCGGATCCGGAGGCGCCGACCAGTGCGACCACCTCCCCTTTCCGGAGGGTCAGGTCGATCCCCCGGAGGACTACGGCGCCGTCGCCGCCGTCATAATCGAACGACACGTTCTCGAACCGGATCTCCCCGGTGAACGGCGGCAGCGTTTCGGCGCCGGCCCTGTCGGTGATGTCGTGGGGGCTGTCCATCATTTCAAAGACACGCTGGGCAGCCGCCGAGGCCTGCTGAATCTCAACGTTGATGACGTTCAGCCGTCGGATGCAGCTGAACAGGTAGGCGAGCCCGACCAGGACCACGGTAAAATTGCCCGGGTCCAGCTTCTCGGCGGCGATTTGTGCGCCGGCATACCAGAACAGGCCGGCTGCTGCGGTCGCCCCCACCAGTTCCATGATTGACGGCGCCAGGGCCGACGCCCGGCCGGCCTTGAGGTCGGCCCTGAGCATCCGGGCCAGCACGCCGTTGAAACGGTTCGTCTCGAACCGCTCCATGTTGAAGCCCTGCACCACCTTCACACCGGAAATCGACTCGTTCAGTGTGCTGGAGACGTCGGACATCGCCTCCTGGGACCAGGTCGACGCCTTGCGCATCTTCCTGCCGAGACGGACCAGTGGATACCCGAGCAACGGCAGCACCACCGCGGCGAAGATCGACATCCGCCAGTCGCTGACCAGGATCAGGATGACAACCAGCGGGATGGCGACGCCGACCCGGACCAGATCGGCCAGCACGTGGGTGGAGACTCGCTGCAGGCGCTGAACGTCGCTCATGATCCGGGCCATGACCCGACCGGTGCTGTTCTTCTGGAAAAACGACAGCGACTGCCCTATCACCGACCCGTACAGGTCGGAGCGGATGTCCCGTATGACCTTCACCCCGGCCCGGGTCGCCCAGTACTGGCCGAAGTACCCGACGATGCCCTTGACCAGGAACAGAAGTACGATGAGAAGGGCGACCTGAGCCGCCGACCCACCCCGGAGCTGCTCGGCCCAGCGGCCGATCGGAACCAGTTCCTTGGCCTTGTTGAGGAGATCGAACCCGGCGGACTCTTCCTTATCCTGATCCACCGGCTTGTTCAATAGAACCTGATTTACCAAAGGCCGGGCGGTGCCCAGCGCCAGGGTCATGAGTCCCCCACTGACCGCGAGCAGCAGCGTCGCCGCCATCATGGTCGCCATGTACGGCTTGAGGTAGCCGAGAAATCGTCGCATAGGACTCATAGATTGGATGCTACCAGATATTCAGGGGCAGGGGTCAGCTGCAGGCATGGTCCATGGCGATATGTCCCGGCTGGGACGCGACCCGGTCCAGCCAGGCCTTGATGTGCGGGTAGCCGGACAGATCGAAGCCGCCTTCGTGGGCGAGGTGGGTGTAGGCGTACAGGGCGATGTCGGCGATGGAGTAAGCGTCGCCGGGAAAATACGGTTTCGATTGCAGGTGGCGCTCCATTACGTCCAGCGCCCTGTACCCGGCCTGGTGGACGGCGGCCAGACGTTCCCGGTAGTC
>CALZKF010000164.1 GCA_945787955.1 uncultured Acidobacteriota bacterium
CCGCCCAGCTCGCTCCTGATTCCGGTGGGCCAGGACCTCCTCTGTCGATCCAGCCAGGGTTCGAAGATGGCGTTGATCCCGGCAGCGGTGACGCCGGGTTCCAGGTCGGCTTCCACGGTGATGGTCTTCAACCGGTCGCGGCGAAGTATCTTGGAGGATTCCCAGGCAACACGAACGTCGGCCACCTGCCCCAACGGTACCGGGCGTCCGCTGGTCTGGGAGAAGACGTTGAGGCTCTCCAGCTTGCCGATGTCCTGCCGGTCGGCAGCTACGGAGCGGAGTGTCACCGGGATGATCTCGCTGCCCTCGCGGAACTGGGTAGTCTCGAGACCGCTCAAAGTGGAACGCAGCGACAGGGCGACATCCTGGCTGGTTACGCCGGCCCGCCTGGCGCGGGGCTGGTTGATTTCCACCAGGAGCTTTTTGGTTCTGCGGCCCCAGTCGTCGGTCACGTTGCGTATTCCCGAAATGGTACGCAACTCAACCTTGACCTGTTCCACCAGGGGAAACAGGATGTCGGAGTCCCGGCCGGAAACGCGGACCTGGATCGGCTTGACCACCGGCGGCCCATATTCGGAAGGGCGGATCGTGGCGACCAGATCCGGGAAACGCAGGCGACAGAAAGCATCGAGCCGGCGCATGGCATCCGGAACCTGATCTGCCGAGGGCGTGTTGATCAACATGAACGCATATGCCGGGTTGGTCTGCTCCACGTTGGCGTTGAGGATGTAGCGCGGCTCGCCGCCTCCGATGAAGGTCGCCCAGTTCACGACCCCCGGTTCGCCGGCCAGAAAGCCCTCGACCTCCCTGGCCAGATCGTCGGTGGTTTCAATCGCCGTGCCGGTGGGCATTCGCAGCTGGGCGGTGAAAAAGTCCCGGTCGGCGCTGGGAAAGAACAGCTTGGGGACGAAACCGAAGGTCGCCAGGGTAACGAAGAACAGCAGGAGGACTGCTGCTACCGTCAGCCAGCGGTGTCGCAACAGGGACAGCAGCAGCGCGCGATAACCGGCCAAGAAGGGGGAACCGGTGCCGCCGGATCCGGTCTTCTTCCCGACCTTGAGGTACTTCACGCAGAGCAGCGGCGTCATGGTCAGGGAGAGCAGCCAGGAGGACAGCAGCGTAATGGTGACCACAACAAAAATGACTCCGGTGTACTCCCCGGAGGACGATTTGGCGAGGTAAAACGGAAGGAAGGCCGCGGCGGTGGTCAGGGATGAGGTCAGCAGCGGGACCCGCAGCTCGGCTCCGGAATCGATGGCAGCCTGCAGCACCGTTTTCCCCGCCTGAGCCTGGACCTGGATCGACTCGGACATCACGATGGCGTTGTCGATCAACATGCCCAGCGCAATGATCAGCGCGGCCAGGGTCATCTGGTTCAGGCCGATCCCGACGAACGCCATGATTATCAACGACAGCAACATCGCGGCGGGGATCAGGCTGGCGACCACGAAGCCGGTGCGCATCCCAAGGGACAGCAACATAACCAACAGCACGATTGCAACGGCCTGAAGCAGGTTCCGTACGAAATCCTGCACCTTCGCCTCGACCCTGTCCGGCTGAAAAGCGATCGACTCGATTTCAACGCCGATCGGGTAGCCGGCCTGCAACACTCGGACCGTTTCCCGGACCCTGCGTCCCAGGTCCAGGATGTCCCCGTCCTCGCGGAGCGAGATGCCCAGCGCCAGGGCAGGCGTGCCCGATGATCGCACCACCGCGTTCGGCGGGTCGACGTAGTCCCGATAGACGTCGGCCACGTCTCCCAGGTAGACCAGTTCGTTCCGGCCGGCCGGCCGGATCACCGTTTGCTTCAGATCTTCCAGGGTTTCATAGTTGCCGGACGGCTCCAGGGAGACCCGTTCCACGCCGATGCGGACATCGCCGCCGGGAATGATAATGTTGCGGCTGCTCAGGATCTGTTGCAACTGCGCCGCGGAAAGTCCCAGCTCGGCAAGGCGGGCGTTGTTGTACTCGATAAAGACGCGCTCTTCCTGGGCGCCGAAAATCTCGACTTTGGCGGCCTCCTCGATCAGCAGCAGCTCGTCCCGGACCTCATCGGCGATCTCTTTCAATTCAGCGTAGCTGTACCCTTCCCCGGTCAGAGTCAGCAGGATGCCGAAGACGTCCCCGAACTCGTCGTTGACGAACGGGCCGATCGATCCCTCAGGCAGATTCTGGCCGGCCCGCTCGACCTTGCGACGCAGGTCGTCCCAGATAGGACGCATTTCCTTGTACCGCTCCTGGATATTGACGAAGACGATCGATGTACCGGTCCGGGACACGCTCTGCAGGAAGTCCAGTTCGGGCATCTCCTGAACCGCCTCTTCGATCCGGTCGGTGACCAGGTTCTCCACTCTTTCAGGGCTGGCGCCGGGAAAATAGGTCAGGACCAGGGCGGTGCGGATGGTGAACCCGGGATCTTCGTCCTGGGGCAGCGAGAAGAACGCGAACAGGCCGCCGATCAGGATGATCAGCACGGCGGTGATCGTGATGCGGTCCTTCTCGATAGCCCAGCGCGTCATGAATCCGGTTCTCCCGGGTCCGCCGGAATCAGCCGGACCTGCATGCCGTCTTCGACCCGGCTGATGCCGGCTGTGATCAGCAGCCGGCCTTCCTCCAGGCCTTCCAGGATCTCCAGGCCGTCTCCGGTCAGATCGCCGACCTTCACATTCCTGCGGCTGACGGTCGCCAGTTCCCCGGCCCCCGGTTCGGCGATGAAGACGAACCGGCCCTGCAGGTCTTCGCCCACGGCGAACGGCGGGACGATCATGCGATCCCGTCCATCGGCGGTTTCAAACCGGATTGCAACTTCCGCAGCCATACCGGGGAGGATGTCGGGAGAAGCGTCGCTCAGGCGGACTATCACCGGGAAGGTCGTGGCCAGGCCACCGGAGGTCACGCCGACTTCCGTAATCACCGCTTCGAGGACTTCGCCCGGCAGGGCATCGAAGGTGACCTCCACGGAACCGCCCTCCCGGACCCGGGCGATGAAGACCTCGGGTATCGCCACCTGCACTTCGGGCCGGTTGCCGGAGGTCAGCACCACGGCGGTCTGCCCGATGGCGACGTTTTCGTTGGCTTCGGCCTCCACGGCGGATATGGCGCCGGCCAGGGGAGACAACAGCCGGGTGTAGCTCAATTGGGAGCGGGCCAGTTCCAGCCTCTTCTCCACCGAGGAGACCTGGGCGGTGGAATATTCGAACTCGGCCCGGGCGGCGTCGTAATCGGTCCGGGAGGCGTTGTTGTTTTCGTAGAGACTCCTGACACGGTCCAGATTGGAGCCGGCGTTCCGGGCCCGGGCCCTGGCCTGGGCCAAAGCGGCGTCGGCGTCCTCGACCCGAAGCTCGTAGTCCCTGGGATCCAGCTCCGCCAACAGCTGCCCTGATCGGACCGTGTCACCGACCTTCACCGGAATCCGCCGGACGGTTCCCGCGACCTTGAAGCTCAGACGGGACTCCACTCCGGCCCGGGCCGTTCCGGAGAAGGTGCGGACACGGCTGCCCCCGGTACGGTAAACCTGCTCAACCCGGACGGGGCGGATCGGCTCCTGCTCCGGAGGGCTTCCGGAGCAGCCGATGAGCGTTGCCGAGGCAAGTACGATCCACACGCCTGCACGGAACGGAATGCTGAGCGGAAAAAGCAAGGTCATCACGGATTACCTCCGTTGGCGCCGGCCGTCGGTTGAGAGTCGGCGAAAAACCGCTCCAGCCGCTGGAACCACTCCGCGCGATCGGTTTCGGAGAGGAAGAAGTCGAAGTTCACCGTAGCGCGCTGGGCCTCCATCAGATCGATGAGGAAGTCGAACACCGCATTGGCTGCCACCTGGTCCGAAATGAGCGCGGCGTTCTGGGCGTCCAGCAGGTCCAGGATCGAAACGACGCCGCGTCCGTAAGAATCGCTGACCAGCTCCAGGTTGCGTCGCGCGGCATCAGCCGACTGGGCCGAGAGGTCGATGGCCGGGCTGGACGCCGCCATCCGGAACAATGAGGCGCGGATGCGCAGCTCGATCTTCTCCCGGGCGGACTCCCGGGCGCGGCGCAGGGAGGTCAGGGTTTCCGAGTCGCGGCGCACATCCGCCTTGCGGGTCCCGCCGGAAAGAAGCGGCAGCGAGATCTGCACTCCTAAAGACCAATCGGTGTCGTCCGGCTGGACCAGGCCGGGGATCGCCGATACCGGCTCACTGCCTGCGCCACTTCTCTCGAACCGGTTGGTCCAGTCACCGAACAATGCAACCGTAGGCGACCAATAGGACCGCCTGGAGGAAAGCTGCACTCGATCTTGAGCTGCAATCGCCTCATCGAGACCTTTGAGTTCCGGTGAAGCCTCCAGACCCTCACGCACCATGAAGTCGCGAAAGCGTCTGAAGAGCCATGGATTGTTGACGTAAGTCTCAAGCGGACCGCGGCCGGTGCGCAGGTTGTGGTCCAGCAGATCCGGCACCTCGGCCCTGAACCGCTCCTCCAACGGCCGGTGCAGGATCCGGTTCAGGATCGATCGCGCCAGATCCAGCTGGCGGCTGGCTTCCAGCAGCTGGCGGCGGTCATCGGCCCGCCGGCTCTCCCAGCGGTAACCCTCGGACGGGCCGGTAACGCCGAGGGCCTGCCGGCGCTGGGCGATACGCAGGTTGTCCTCGGTGAGCCGCAGGTTCTCCCGCCGGATCCGCTCCAGGGTCTGGGCGCGCAGCACGTCCAGGAATGCGGTGGTCGCCTCCAGCACCACATCCAGCCGTGCGGACCGCAGCTCCTCCTCACGGGAAGACTGCAGGTGACCCTGGATCCGGAAGTTTGCAAGGGCCGCCTCGGAGTACAACAGCTGGTTCAGGTTCAGGGAGCCGGACAAGGTACGCTCGGCCTGCTGGCCGAAACTGGCCGCCGCCCGATCCTCGTCGACCACCACACCCAGGGCCTGGGCCGAAAGTTGCGGCAACAGGGCCGCCCGGGCCTTGCGCACATCCTGCAATCCTGCGGACACCTCGCTCTCTCCAGCCTGCAGATCCTGGTTGACCCGCAGCGCTTCGTGGGCGACCTGGTCCAGCGTCCAGGTTACCGCGATATCCTCTTCGTCCTCGTTGACCAGTTTGGCCTCGGTGAGCAGGTCCCAGGTCGGATACCAGCCGATCTCCCGGGCGGTGGCCATATTGATCGTCAGCCGGGTCTCCTGCTCGAGCAGAACTGGAAGCGTTCCGGGATCCTCCCCGAGCAGCGTACGCTGCACGTTCAACGCCACTCGGCGAGAGAGCCGGGGCAGGTTCGTTTCCTCCGCCAGGGCCATCAAGGCCCCCGCCCGCAGGAGGTCGGCCCCGAACCAGGACAGGCTGGGGATCTTTCGCTCGTTGATACCGGCGATCAGCCGGGCGATCTCATCGGAGCCCAGTCGCGGGAGCGGCAGGATCAATACAGCTTCTACGTCATCTGAAAGTGCCGACAGCGCGGGGTCTGCTGAGGTTGAAAGCGGCACGGACAGGCCTTTTGCTCCGGCTTCTTCAGTCAGCCGCAGCGTCCGGGATTCGACATTGGGAATGATCTCGCCTACGAGCTCGTCGAAAATAAAATGTACCGTCTTGAAGTCGACGATCTCCTTGAATCGTTCGATCTGCTGTTTCAGGCTGAGCGGGATAGTGATGTAGTTGAGGTTGTGCACACCGCTCGCCTCACCGTCGAACGGAGCCTGCTGCGCTTCGAGGTCGATGAGAAACGGCGCAATGACCGGTTTCGACAGATCGGTCCGGGTGCAGGCCTCGGCGGTTGCGAACGGCCCGAAGGCGAGAACCAGGTCGACTTCGGGATCGTGGAGCAGGTTGTCCAGCGCCTGTCGGATACCGTCGGAATCCCAGTAGCCCTCGCGTTGCTTATCCGGCGGGAAACGTACGTCGAACTCCCGCCTGGTCAGGATGAGTATCTCCTCCGTCACCGACTCGAACATCTGCGCCCGCGTACGGAGCAGGTGCGGCGAATCCGTTTGCGCGCTGCCGTCGATAACGATACCGATCCTGATAATGGACCGGTCATCTTCGGCCAGGGATTGCAAGGGAAAAAGGGTGAGGAAGGATGTCACCAGGATCGCCGTCATACCGGAGGCCAAACCGTTCATCCGTTGACACCTTCAGATCGGATAGGCATTGTGATGAACCGGTTTGAGCCTACACCGCTCCCCGATACCGGTCAAGTTTTCCAGGGGCGACTGTCTTCAGGAACCGCTGGTCCCGGCCCGTCCCTCGGGTTCCTGCATGATGAGCACCCGCCTGGCGTAGGGGATCTCGATGTCCTGCTCGTCAAAGGCCTCTTTGATCATCTTCCGCAGGTCGCGTTCGACCTGGAGGTGCCGCCCGGGCTTGACCTTGGTCACGGTGCGCATGGTCAGCTCCGACTCGCCGAAGCCCTGCAAGCCCTTGACCAGCGTAGGCTCGAGCACGTCGGCGTTGATTTCCTTGAGGCGCCTGCCGACGCCGTCCAGCACCTTGAAGACTTTATCGATATCCGATTCGTACGCCACGCCGACTTCCACGACGGCGTAGGTGTACTGTTTGGCGTAGTTCGTCACGGTGGTGATCTGGCCGTTGGGAAGGATGTGCTGGCGGCCGTCGTTGTCGCGGATCCGAGTCGTTTTCAGATCGATGGACTCCACGGTGCCCTCGGCCTCGCCGGCCTTGATGAAATCGCCGACCAGGTAGTATTCCCCGAACAGGATGAAGAAACCGGACACGACGTCATTGATCAGGTTCTGAGCTCCCAGCCCGACGGCCAGTCCGACGATGCCGGCCCCGGCCAGAACCGGGGTCGGATTGATGCCCAGTTCCTTGAGCACGATCACTCCGGCGCAGAAATAGATTCCGTACTTGACGATACTCTGAACCAGCGGCACCATCGTCTGCCGCCGCTGCTTCTGGTCCGCCGAAAGACGGGCCCGACTGATCAACATCTCCTGGATCAACAGGTTGGCCACCTCGACCGCCACGCGACTCAGGAAAACGACGCCGATAACGCGGATCAGGCGCGGTCCCCAGCCGGCAAGCGGCGAGATCGCTTCCACCTGCAGAACGACCAGGGTGGCCACCGTGACGTAAATCACGTATTCGATCGCCCGGCGGAACAACGGAATAAG
>CALZKF010000165.1 GCA_945787955.1 uncultured Acidobacteriota bacterium
GTCCCGAACCAGGGAGACAGCCAACAAACCGCCCCCGCCGTCCACCGCCAGCCGGGTCCCGCCCATCGGCCCATACACTTCCACGTGGAGTCGGTCATTCGGTGCGGCCCAGACCCACGCCCTGAACCGGGTGGTTTCCCCATCCGGCGTGGTGAACCTGCCCTTGTAGATGGCGGACCAGGAATTCGCCTCCGGGATGGTAACGGTGCCGCTTTGCCGTCCGGCACAACCGGACAGCATCGTACCGAGCAGAGCCAGCGCCGCCAGGGGCAGCCCTACCCGGCTCCGGAAGTTCATGGGGTGTCGCGGTCCCCGCCGTCGTCCAGGGCGGCGATCTTCGCCTCCAACTGCTCGTGGCTGGTCGGGTCGGACGCCAGGGCGGAGCGCCAGGATGCCAGCGCCGATTCGGCCAGTCCCAGCTTCTCGTACAGGTCGCCCAGATGTTCCAGTATCACCGGATCGCCGGGAATGGAGGCTGCGGCCTGCTCCAGCGGTTCGCGAGCCAGGTCATACGCACCGATGCGGTAGTGCACCCATCCGAGGGAGTCCAGGTAGGCTGCGTTCCAGGGATCGAGCTTCACCGCTCTGGTGATGTAGGCCAGCGCCTCGGGGAGGCGGAGGTTGCGATCGGCCAGGGAGTAGCCCAGGTGGTTCAGCGCCTCGGCGAAATCCGGGTTCAACCGGATCGCTTCCAGCAGTTCCTTCTCCATCTGACGGAAGTTCTCCCGCCGTTCCAGGTACTGGCCCAGCCTGAAGCGCGCCCAGGGATTGTCCGGCTCCTCGTTCCGCCACGCTTTGAGGATCTCTTCTCCGGCGTCCGGATCCCCGCCCCGGTACAGTGCGTCGGCGGCGCCGGGCCAGACCTGGTTTCCCATGATCCGGGCGGCATCGGCGAACAGTCTGCGGGCCTTGGCGGTATCCCCCTGGGCGGCGTGGACCTCCGCCTGCAGTCGGACGCCGGCGCCGTTCTCCGCACCCTCGCGGAGGCGCTGTGCGAATTCCAGGGCATCCGGATAATCTCCAAGGACCAGGGCGACCTGCCCGGCAAGCTCCAGTGCATCGATGGAGGCCGGATTCTCCAGGGTGGACAGGGCATCCCGCGCCTGTTCCGGCTCGCCTACGGAAAGCCACAATCTGACAATTCTCCGCCGCAGATCGTCCCTCCGCACCGCCTCGGTGGCGTCCTCCGCCAGGATAGCGATCGCCCGCTCGTACGCCTTGATCGCCGGCCGGCGCCTGCCCTGCATCGCCATGGTCTCACCCAGCAGGGCCTGGACACCGTGGTGGCCGGGAAACTCCTTCGCCAAGCCGGTGGCCAGTTCCACCGCCTCGGCGTTGCGGCCCTGGGTGCGGTACACGGTTGCCAACTGGTATCGCAGCATCGGATCGGACCCGGCCAGGGCCATGGCGATCTCCATCTGCTCCCCGGCCTCCACCGCCCGGCCGACCCGGAGCAGGGCCTCACCGTACAGGGCCCTCAGGTTGCCGACCTTGGGACGGACATCAAGCAGGGGGAGGGCCCGGTCGACGAACTGCTGCCAGGCGTTCCGGCTCCGGACCAGGTGCTCCAGCAGGTCGAGGGCGTCCCGGAACCCGGCGCCGCCCTCGTCCAGCCCCTTGGTGTCCCTCAGGAACCGGACGACCTCGTCCAGTGCCTCTTCGTCCCGGTCGGCATGCATCAGCACATTGGCCAGAAGACCGACCGCTTCCGAATCCCCTGCGTGACGGGTCACGAATTGCCGGGCCGCCTCGATGGCGCCGTCAGAATCACCGGCTCTGAGCCGAAAGGTCGCCAGGAGCCTGAACGACTCCGGCTCGGCGTCGGGCAGCAGGATCAACCGGTCGTAGACCGTGATCGCCTCTGCCAGGGCGCCGTCGGCCGTCCTGCCGCCCAGGATCCGGGCGGTGAGAATCTCGGCCAGAATAGCCAGGGAGCCACCGTGGGAGCATCAGCAGAGAGGCGGCCTCCGCCTTCAGGTCGGTGGATTCCGGGTCCAGCTTCACAGCTTCGTTGATCTCGCGGACAGCCTGACCTACCTGGCCCTGCCGGGCCACAAACAGCGCCTTCATCATGTGGTAGTAGGCGTCGCCCTGCCGGGCCACGGCGGCATCGACGCCGTCGCCGGCTGCCGGGGCGGCGAACGCCGGGATCATGCAGGCGCCGGCCAGAATCCCGGCCGCAACCGCAGTTCGGATGTTCAGCACTTCAGCTCCCTAATTCTGCGAGGGTTTTGGCCAGCTGATCGGCCAACCGGTCCGGATAGGTCCTGCCCTCGGGCCGAACCACCACATCCGGAACCACACCGTCTCCGCTCCAGCTTTCTCCGGAGGCAAGACGCCACTCCCTGGACGACACCAGCAAACCGGAACCGTTGGGCAGTTCCAACAACTCCGCCTCCGTACCCATGCCGTAGGTCTCCTCGCCGTAAACCTGCGCCGGCCCGCTGACCTGCAGCAGCCGGGCGAACCCTTCCGCCGCGCCGGCGGTGGCGCCGTTCACCAGCAGGCTGATTGACCCGGTCCAGGCCGGCCCTTCGCCGGCGATTTCAACCGTCTCCAGAACCTCGCCTGCACGGTCCACCAGCCGGAACGCCTCACCGGCGTGGAACAGGGCGGCGAACGGTTGCAGTTCCCGGGGGGAGCCGTCGGCCACGTTCCTCAGGTCGATGAGCAGTGCCTCGATGCCCTGGTCCCGGTACCCGGCCAGTTCGGTTGCCAGCCGCCCGGTGTCCATCCGGATCAGGTCCCGCAATTCCAGGACCAGCACACCGTCCGACTGCCGGATGCTGTAGGGCACCTGCCGGCGGGGCTTGCGGTCCAGAGTCAGAGTTTCCCGCGAGAACCCGGTGCTGGGGTGGACGACCTGCATCCGGACTTGACTGCCCGCCGCTCCCCTGAGAAGTCGGAGGGCCTGTTCCAGGGAATAATCCCGGAGCAGTCCGTCGCCGATGGCCCGGATCTGGTCTCCGGCGATCAGGCCGGCATCTTCGGCTGGAGATCCGGGATCCACCGCGACGATCTGAAGGGCGCCGAACCCTTTGAGCACTGTCACACCGGGACAGGCGGACAGATCGGCTCCGTTCTCCTTCCAGGCGGTGAGTTCAGCGGGAGACAGGTACGCGGCGTGGGAGTCCAGCCCCCGCAGCATGCCCTCGTACGCCCCTTCCAGGAGTTCGCCCGCATCCACCGGATCGACGTAATTGTCCATGACCAGGGACAGGACTTCCGAGAACACCACCACCTGGCGGTACGAGCTGTCGGTGGCCCCGACCTTGAATAAAAGGCCTGAACCGACCAGGGCCGCCACCAGGATCGCCGAGACCAGCAGGACCGCCATGCTGAGCTTTTTCATCTTATCTCCGCCATTGATCTGATTCCCTACATATAAAAAGTTACACGGACAGGTTCCGGGTTGCAACCGGGATTGATCCTACCGGAACCAGGGCGCCGGATCGATGGCCCGGCCGTTCTCCCGCAGCTCAAAATACAGGAACGGCCCCTTGAGGGAGCCGGTTTCCCCGACCTGGCCGATGACCTGGCCCCGGAGCACCTTTTCGCCCTTCTCCACCAGCAGGACCGAGGCATGGCTGTAGATCGACACCAGACCTGATCCGTGGTCCAGGATCGCCGTCAGGCCGTACCCCCGCAGCCATGCGGCGTAGACCACCGTGCCGTCGAAGATCCCGGTGATGCGCCGGCCCTGGTCGGCCTCGATGTCAAGACCGGGATGAGGCACCCTGGTTTTGAACCTGGGGTGCACGATCTGTCCGAACCGCTCGCTGATGCGGCCCTCCACCGGCAGGTCCAGGAGACCCCGGAAGGTGTGCATGTCCACCCCGGCGACTGCGCCGGTGGCCAGATCATCCACCAGGTCGGTGAGTTCCCCGGCTGCCTCCTCCAGTTCACCCAGGGCCGATTTGCGAACATCGCTGTCTTTCCGCAACCGTGTCAGGAAACCGGTCCGTTCCCGCCGTCCGGCGACCAGCCTGTTCCGGGCCCTCTCAGCCTCGTTCCGTATCGCCTGCTGGCGCTCCCGTTCCCCGATCAGCACCGCCTGCTCCCCTCGCAGCCGTTCTGCATCGACCCGGTATTCCCGGATCACACGGGCGTCGCGCTCACTGAGGTAGGACGCATACCGCAGCCCTTCGAGAAACTCCTCGACCTCACCGGTTATCAACGACCGGCGGAAACTGTTCCCCGGCCCTTGCTTGTACATCTCCCGCAACCGGAACGACAGGTAGGCCTCCCTGCCGGCCTGCATCGTCTCGATGCCGACGGCGATCGCCTCCCGGGCCTCGATCTCCTCCCCCAGCTCCTCAAGGCGGATAGCGGTATCCTCCAGTTGGGCTTCACGGAGGGCAATCTCGGCGTCGATCCGGGACAGCTGGCCCAGCACACCCTGCTCCCGGGTCTGCAGCCGCTCGAGCTCCCCCTGCAGTCGCTCGATATGCCGCTCCATGCCCCGGAGCCGGGTTTCACGGTCCGGGGCGCGTTCCTGCGCCTCCGCAGGGAACAGCAGGCCCGGCAGGACCAGCGCCAGTTTCAGGGTGCAGGCTCTCACAGCAGCGGTTTGCCGTCCAGATCCTCGGGAGGGGTCAGGCCGAGGAGTTTCATCACGGTCGGCATGACATCCAGCATGCCGGGAGTTTCTGTGTTGATCTTCCGGTTGAGGAAGAAGATCCCCCGGACCAGGGCCGGGTCATTGGAGCAGTGGTCCCCGGACCACACCCGGGTATTGTCTTCCACGATGTCCGGCGGCACGCCGCCCAAAGTCGTCTGCCACGACACCCGGTAGTCCAGGTTGTTCCCGACCCTCAGGTCGGGGATCAGGTCGGTGTCGATCTCCCCGGGGTACATGTCCTCACGGAACCAGACACTGGTGACCGGGTGGCGGCCGGTCTCGGGGTCCACCAGGCTCGAAAGGCCGTCCCTGATCTCCTCCCGGACCTGGTTGTACTCCGGCCCGGCCATGACGGTGCCGTACCGTTCCCGTCCCACCAGGTTGATGTAGATCGAACCGAGCCCCAGGGCGTACGCCCGGGTGTTCTCCCAGTCCACGTTGGTGAACAGGTCGCCCTTGTCGAACAGTTTCTCCAGGGTCGCCGGGTCCTCGTCCTGGCCCTTGAGGCTCATGTAACCGTTGCGCACCAGCCAGGTGTTGTAGTTCACACCCCGGCGGTACGACGAGAATCCGTGATCCGACAACACCATGAACACCGCATCCTCGCCCGCCAGCTTGCGGGCCTTGCCGACCAGGTCGTCCATGCGCTGGTACGCCTTGAGCATGTGGGGCGCCATCCGTGCCGCCTCCTCGGCGTCATACAGCGGATGGCCCGGATCCATGTGCCGCCAGAAGATGTGGCCGATCCGGTCGGTGAAGTAGAAGATCTGGACATAGAGGTCTGCGTCGTCGTCCGCCATCAGCCCTGCCATGATCTCCTCGTACTTGGACACAGTCGAGTCCATGTCCTCCAGGAACAGGGTGTCGCCTCCTACACCGGATGTCGGTGACCAGGTGTCCAGCGCCCATCCGATGGTTTTGTACAGACCGAAGCGGTCGGCGATCTCCTCCGAGTACTCCGGCGGCCAGGCGAAGGCGACCGGATGGCAGTCGGGATGGAAGTTCACCGGCGAGGCGTACAGCTGGATCTCAGGAGACAGGGCCAGCAACTTGAACCGTACGATCCCCTTGAGGGGGGCGATCTTGTCCACTACCGGATTCACCGGGAAATCGACTTCGTACCATTCGGACCATTCGTCCACGGTCAGGGTGCGGGTCTGCCCCGACAGTGTCAGGGTCAGGTCGGTATCCGAGACCGACAGCTCCATCGGCACATCGATCCGCCGGGGCACACCGGCATCATCCAACTCCTGGCGAACCTGGCGCTTCCTGGTGCTGCGCTCCTTGCGGTCCTCGATGCCGGCCACCGCCCGGTCCACGGCGTATTCGTAAAACGGCTTGTTGCTGGGGCCGATGAGCCGGGTCTTGATGCCGCCCCGCCTGGCCGGCAGCTTCACCAGCTCCAGGCTGAACTCGTTGTTGTCGATGCGGTAAGTCGGGTCGGAGGTGTAATACGACGGCGTCCCGATCCTGCCCCGCATGTCCGGAACCCCCAGGCCGGACAGCATGGTGCCGCCGTCCATCGGTTCCGCCGGGAAGGTGGCGGGAACCCGGATGACATGGGCCTTGAGGCCTGCGTCGGTGGCCAGTTTCCAGAATGTCGTGCCCTTGCGGTTGTTGAGCGCGTCAGGGACTTCCACCGGAAGGTATTCGGCCAGGTACGACGAGGCCGGGATACCGGCGGCCAGCCCCAGGACCATTCCGACGGCGATGCGGTATTTCCACTTCATCTTTACGAGCAGGCTCAGAAGAAACACCGCAAGAAATACGGCAACGGCCAGGACTGCCCCCAGGACCGGACCGTTGTTCTCGCCGAACATCAGCTTCTTGCGCCGCTCCTCGTTGAGAGCGAAGCTGGGTGTGTAGTCCCCGGGGTCCCGTTTGAGGAAGTCGAAGATCTCGGTTCGGCCCGGATTGAGACCGGTGGCGAAGGTGGACCAGGACACCGGGGTCTGCGGCGGGTTGGTAGGAAGCAGCGGCGCAAAGGTGCCCTCGTCCCTCAGGGCGGCCAGGTTGGGAAGCCGCCCGGCTTCCATCCAGTCCCGCACCAGACCGGCGTCGGCGCCGTCGAACCCGATGATGACCACCTTGGGGTTGTCCCCGGCGGTGGCGGACAGGCCTGCGAACAATACCAGGATGACGGACAACAGACTGCGGATCATGGATCTCCCCTCTCGCCTCGGGATCGGACGCATGCAAGAGATTAACACCGTCGATCCGTTCCTTCACGCCGATGGATTGTGGTACCATCCGTTCGGTCCGGCACGAACCTCCGAAACATGCATTTTTACTGAAGAAACGACGGGTCGCCGCCTGTGAAACTTGCCGCATTGTCATCTCGGGAATCCCTTCCCCACTCGGAAGAGGCGGAGCGTTCGGTCCTGGGCTCGGTTCTGGTGGACAACAACCAGATCAACAAGGCCCAGGAGATCCTGTCCTGGGAAGCGTTCTACTCCGCCCGCCACCGCAAGATCTTCAAGGCGATCGAACGGCTCAGCCAGAGCGGCACGCCGATGGACCTGGTGACGCTGCGGGACGAGCTGGACCGTGCCGGCGACCTGGAGTCGTGCGGCGGTCCGGCCTACATAGCGGATCTTCTGGACGGCTTCAGCCGCTCCATGAACGTCGAACATTACGCCAAGATCGTGAAGGAGAAGGCCACCCTGAGAGAGCTGATCCAGGTCTCCCAGTGGGTCGGCCAGTCGGCACTGGATGGCGAGGGCACTACCGACGAGATCCTGGACGAAGCGGAGAGGAAGATCTTCCAGGTCTCCAAGGGCCGCCTCCGAACCGGATTCATCCATATCCGTGAATCGGCGGACGGCGCCCTTAAAAGGCTCGAAGAGCTGACCGAGCAGCAGGAGATGATTACCGGCGAGGATGCTGTGCGCCGAGGCCAGGATCGACGCCCACCGCCTCCGAACAGGCCGGGTCAACAATGAAGACTGGGCCAAGATCATCAAGACGTACCAGACCCTGGCCGACACCAGAGTGTTCATCGACGACACCGCCGGAGTGAACATCGTCGAACTCCGGGCGAAATCAAGACGGCTGAAACAGGAGCATGGCCTGGACCTCTTGATTATCGATTACCTGCAACTCATGGGCGGCGGCGCACGCTACGACAGCCGCCAGCAGGAGATCTCCGACATCAGCAGGAGTCTCAAAGGCCTGGCCAAGGAACTGCAGGTTCCGATACTGGCATTGTCCCAGCTCTCCCGGGCCCCGGACCAGCGTTCCGGCGACCACCGGCCCCAACTGTCGGACCTGAGGGAATCCGGCGCCATCGAGCAGGACGCCGACGTGGTCATGTTCCTGTTCCGGGAAGAGGTCTACGACAAGGATGACCCGGACCTGAAGGGCAAGGCGGAACTGATCGTCGGCAAGCAGCGCAACGGCGCCATCGGCAAGATCGACCTGGTGTTCATCAAGGAGCATACCCGCTTCGAGAACCGGGAATGGCGCGAAACCTGACCGTGTTCGAATGCACCGCCTGCGGGTACCAGTCACCGAAGTGGCTCGGAAGATGCCCGGAGTGCGGCGCATGGAGCACACTGGAACAGTCGTCTCCGGATAAACCCCGGTCCGCCCCGGGCACGGCGGCCCGGCCGATCCCGTTCCCGGAGATCCCGAAAACCGGCGTGTCCCGCACCTCCACCGGCATCCCCGAACTGGACCGGGTGCTGGGCGGCGGCCTGGTCCCCGGGGCGGCGATCCTCCTGGGCGGCGAACCGGGGATCGGAAAAAGCACCATCCTGCTGCAGGCGGCGTCGCTCCTGGCCTCCGGCGACCACAGCGTCCTGTACGTCACCGGTGAAGAATCGGCGACCCAACTGAGATTAAGAGGCGACCGCCTCAGCGTGAAAGAGAAAAGCCTCCTGGTTCTGGAAGAAACGGAGGTCGACAGGATCACAGCTGCGGCCAAAGACAACTCCCCCGCCCTCCTGATAATCGATTCGATCCAGGCGGTGTCCTGCAGCGACGTGGCATCGGTCCCGGGATCGGTGGCCCAGGTGAGAGAATCGGCCACAAGACTGGTCCGCCTGGCCAAATCAACCAACCTCCCGGTGATCCTGGTCGGACACGTCACGAAGGAGGGCGGTCTGGCAGGACCGCGGGCGCTGGAACACGTCGTCGACACCGTGGTCCAGTTCGAGGGGGACCGGCACCACGCCCACCGCATCCTCCGAACCCTCAAGAACCGGTTCGGACCGTCCGACGAGATCGGCGTGTTCCGCATGACATCCCAGGGTCTACTGGAAGTCCCCAACCCCAGCGAAGTGTTCCTGGCGGAACGCCCCGAGAACGTCCCCGGCTCCGCCGTCCACGCCGCCATCGAAGGCACCCGTCCGATCCTGGTGGAGATCCAGGCTCTCGTCGGCGAACCGATGCAGGGCAACCCGAGACGGACCGCATTAGGCATCGACTCCCAGCGCCTCGCATTGATCCTCGCCGTTCTCCAAAGACGCGCAGGACTGACCCTGTCCGACAGAGATGTCTTCGTGAACGTCGCCGGCGGCCTGTCCCTCACCGAACCGGCCTCGGACCTTGCAGTCGCCGCCGCCGTGGCATCCTCATTCCACCGCAAACCGATCCCACAGGACTGGGCGCTCATTGGAGAGTTGGGACTGGCCGGAGAACTGCGATCGGTCTCACGCCTCGATGCGCGGATCAAGGAGGCGGAGCGGTTGGGGTTCAATCAAACATTGACTCCGAATCGGGCGAAGCACCTGACCGATGCGCTGGATGCGTTGTTCAGATAGACCTACGGCTTCGGCAGACATGAGATAATCATTTTAACGGTTTGGCTTCTCAGCATCCTGGCGGAAGGAGGGCAAAATGGGAATTAAAGATGCCGCATGGAAAGTCATGAAGTGGGGCGCAACCAAGCGACACCTGGGCTATACGGACGAGGAGATGGAACTGTTCCGGTCGAATCCCCGGAACGCCGACGTGTTGTCCAAGGCTCCGGAACTTCTCGACAAGACGATCGTCATAGAGGTCGTGGAGTCGAAAGGATGCAACAGCCGGCACAAGGTCGGCGACAAACTTTACTTTGACGGAGCCGGTAACCTGTTGACCAAGCACTGCCCGAAGAAGGTCTGTATCTACGCGCTGAACGCAGCAACAGGGCTGATCTTCACATCCAATGAACTGTTCTATGCAGGAGTGGATCCCAACGAGATGCGTTTCAAGCGAGCCGGCTGCTTCGATGTCGGGGTTGAGTGCGGGGGGTGGGGCCGGGTCGTGCTGGAGATTTCGGTGGTCGATCGAACGGCGGCTTGACAGTGATGCGCGTTGCTGGACTGATCTGCCTCGCACTCATGACGGCAGCCTGCACCGCCGCACCGACGCAAACCGAACCCCTGCTCCTTACGAAGGTGGGGACGTCCCCTGCCGTCCATGGCGGATTCATGGCCCCACGGGGGACCGATCCCCATCCGGCCGTCATCCTGCTCCATGGATCGGCCGGATGGAAGCCACAGTACCTGGAACTGGCGGACTGGCTCAGGGATTCCGGATTCGTGGTTCTGGTTCTGGACTACTACGCCGCAACCGGTGGGGCGGCTACCGGCTCCCCGGAGAAGCTCCGGAAATGGGAGTCCTGGAGGCAGGCGGTCAGGGACGGCGCCGCATGGCTGCAGTCGCTCCCCAACGTCGAGGGTGACGCCATCGGCCTGGTCGGATTCTCCCGCGGAGGGTTCCTGGCCGTCTCGGTCGGCGCATCCACGCCGGGAGTCAGAGCTGTCGTCGAGTTCTACGGAGGTGGCGGCGGCGGGTCCCTGGCGCTGGAGGAGGAAGTCCTCGGACTGCCCCCCCTCCTGATACTGCACGGGGAAGAGGACCGATCCGTGCCGGTCTCCTTCGCCTTCCGGCTGGAGGAAGCGGTCAAGGCGTCCGGCGGGACGGTGGAGATGCAAATCTATCCAGGCGCAGGCCACAGTTTCAACGCACCGTGGCTGCCGACCTACTCCCGTGACAGCTCCGAGGACGGCTATGCCCGCACCCTGGCGTTCTTGAAGGCTCGTTTGGACGAGTGAGCCGGGACTGCCCCACGGCTGCCCTCCCCCGGTTTGCTCCTGGCCGTTCCCGGACCTATATTAATTACAGGATAGCGGACGAAGAAAGGGAGCGTTCAGGCCCTGTGACTACAATCAGTGTCGCTTCGATCGCGTTCCAGGGGCAAGAAGACTTCAGCTGGAGCGCCACCGATGACCTTTGCGGCAACATCGAGAGTTCTCGCCCAACTGCTGGTCCTGATGCTGGCAGGCGGACCGCTGGTCGCCGAATCCATGATCCACGACTCCGTCGGCATTCCCGCACCGGCCCTTGAGGCTCAGCCCCGCCGGCTGTTCACCCTCATCGACTATTTCGAGTCCGGCCGTCGCGCCTTGGACGCTTTCGTCAGCGCACAGGACAGGGAGCACAACCTGGCGGCGGTCATCCGGCGGGCCAAGCGTGCCTGCGTCCGTATCGAGATCCGCCATCATCACAAGGACGAGGGTTACCAATCGGTGAACGCCAGCGGCGTCGTCGTTGACGGCGGCCGACTGCTGCTGACCGCCGGCCACCCGCTCGAGGGTGCTCCCGACATGGAGGTGCTGGTGACTCTAGCCAGCGGCGAGACCCGCCGGGCCCGCATGCTCGATCGGGAGTACGAGGTCTACGGCGGGGCCAGCCGCGACTGGGCGCTGCTTGAGATCCTCGGACCACCGCTGAAATCGGCGCCGCCTGTCTGGATCGGCGAGATTCGCGAAGGGGAAATGGCGCTGGTCCTGGGCTATCCCGACCAGATCGGCATCAACGCCTCGGGGCAGGTGGCCTATGACTCCACGGAAGAGGGCGGCTATCTCGAACCGCTGGGGACCCTGGGAGTCGTCGGGCGGTCGAAACCACTGGCACTCACCCCCCAGGTCGGAGCGATCCCCATGGGCGGTATGAGCGGCGGGCCTGTGTTCGACCGCCGCGGTGGGCTGATCGGCATCTTCGTTTCCCTCGGCAAGGAGGCATCCGGCGAGAACACGAGCTTCCTGTACAACGCCGCGCCGGTGTCAGGACTGCTCGATCGGCTCCAGCCCCACACCAGCAAAGTCGAGCCGCAGGGACCGGGCGTTCAGGCCTGGCGGTAGGCTCCCAACTTTCGCCTGTATCTCGACCACGGGATATAATTCCGATTCAGCTTCAACATTCGAGACTGAAAGGATCCCGTGACCGAAGTATCGCCCCCCGAATCCGTGGTTGATAAGATCGCACAGGCGTTGATGCAGGTCGTCAGCAAGATCCCCGGGTCGAAGGAGAAGGCGGATGAAAGTCCGGAGGCCCGGGCCAGGACGCTGATCCTTAAAGCCAGCTGCAAAGCGGCCACCGTCTCCGGAACCCTGGCGCTGCCGCCGGGGCCGCTGGGGATGTTGACGATTCTGCCGGACCTGATGGCGATATGGAACATCCAGCGCCAGCTGGTGGCCGACATCGCGGCGGTTTACGGCAAGGCGGCGATCCTGGAACGGCAGCAGATGATCTACTGCCTGTTCAAACATGCGGCGGGACAGGTGGTCCGGGATGTGGCCGTCCGGGTCGGCGAGCGGTTCCTGATCCGGGAGGCGACCCTCAAGGGGATCCAGCAAATGCTCCGGCGCATCGGGGTCTCCATTTCCCAGCGCGCCGCAGGCAAAGCCCTGGCCCGGTGGTTGCCGGTAGTCGGCGCCGTCGGCATCGGCGGGTACGCGTTCTACGACACCACCCAGGTCGGCAGGACCTCCATGGCGTTCTTCGCCAGGGAGATCGTTCTTGTGAGCGAGAAGGCCTGACCGGTGACCTTCTATCTCCTGATCGTTCCTGTTTTGCTTTTTCTATGGTTCGCCCTCGACCGACTGGTGCAGAAACATTACCGCCCGAAGCCGACGCCTCACAGCACCGATCCGGAGGCGTTCGGGATCCCTTTTGAGTCGGTGCGATTCCCGACGGAGGATGGAGGGAGTTTGCATGGATGGTGGATCCCGGGGAAGAACGATGCTCCGGTTCTGATCCTGATCCACGGCTGGGAGAACAACGCCGAACGGCTGATGGGGTATTTCCGGGAGCTGCAGCCCCTGGGATACAACCTGCTGGCCTTCGATGCCCGGAGCCACGGCGACAGTTCCTACACCGTCAAGACCTCCGTCTGGAGCTATACCGAGGATACCCTGGCGGCGGTCCGGTATGTCCGGGACAGGAACGGCGACGACGCCCGAATCGGTCTGGTCGGCTTCTCCATCGGCGGCGGGGCGGCCATCAACGCCGCCGCTCATACAGCCGGCATCCAGACCGTTCTCACTGTCGGTGCCGTCGCCCACCCGCTGGAGGTCATGCGGCTGACGTTCGACCGCAAAGGGATCCCGTATGTCCCGCTGGTCTGGATGTTGTTCAAGTACCTGGAACTGCGCTACCGCATCCGGTTCGACCGCATCGCTCCGGTACGGCATATCGGGAAGGTGCAGGCGCCGATATTCCTGATCCATGGAGAGAACGACTGCATTGTCCTGCCGGACCAGAGCCGGCAACTCCTGGAAGCCGGGGATCCGGACTCGACACGGATCTGGATCGCCCCCGGCCTGGGCCACGGTGAGTGGAACAACATGCCGCTATTCTGGGCCCGGGTCACGGAGTTCCTTGAGGAAACGGTTCCGGTCATACCGCAACTGTAATGTTGCGCCTGTACGTTTTTTAAGGTTGCAAAACGGTTTTTCAGTCGTTACTTTAACTCCGTTGTTTTCGAGGTTTTCGTTAAAAGAAAGAAATGCGCTTAACAGCTCTCTAAGGAGAATTAAATGAAACGGATTATTTTGACAGTATCTGTTCTGATGCTAATAGTCGTGATCGGCAGCGGCACCGCCCTGGCCGGCCAACTGGCCCAGGGCGAGAGCGAAGTCACCGCCGGATTCAGCTTCGAAGACGTGAGCTCCGACGGCGGCGACTCTCAGACCATCGATCTTTCCCTGGGCTGGGGCCGCATGCTCACCGACGCCCATGAAGTCGGAGGGATGCTGGGATACTCCAAGCTCGACTTTGACAGCGAAGGCAGTGTTGACGGCGGCACCCTGGGAGCCTTCTACAACTACAACTTCGCTGCCGGGACCAACATGAACCCGTACCTCGGCGTCAACGTCGCCACCTTCTTTGGTGATCTTTCGGACTTTTACAACTTCGGCTACGGTGTCGAGGCCGGCATCAAGGTCTGGCCCTGGGACAACGGCGGCTTCACCTTCGGGATCGGCTGGGACTCCACCGACACCGAGTTCGACAGCACCGATGACACACTGAGCGCCTTCATGGGGATCCGTCTGAAGTACTAGGTTTCCGTTTGTTCGATTACGTCAGAAAACCCGGGCGCCGTGACAAGCGCCCGGGTTTTTTTCGGCCAAATCCTTACAAGAGCGGTCTCATCGCACGACGCTTGCGTGACACCAGGACGATTGATGGAGAAGCAAGACTGGGATGAAATCGCCGGCCGGTTCGGCGAACAGGTGTTCCAGATCACCGATCACGACACCGGTGCTGTCATCCTCGAGACGGCGCGGAAGCTGGGCGGCGCCCGGAAGCATGCCGGTGATTTCGGCTGCGGCGCCGGGGCGGTCACCAGGCTCCTGGCCCCCCATTTCGGGAAGGTCACCGGCCTGGACCAGTCCTCCGGCCTGGTTCGGGAAGCGGAAAAGTCAACCGGTGCCGAGAATGTCGAGTATGTCCGGGCCGACCTGACCGGCCCACACCGTCCGGGAACGGATCGCCTGCACCGTGGCCGCCCATACCAAACCGGGAGGGCCGGCGGTGTTCGTGGTGCCGTCTTTCGAATCGACACTCCGAACCTACCAGACCGTGGTGGATTGCCAGGTCCGGGACGGGATCGGCCGGGGTAGCGCTGTTCGTTCGGCGACCCGGCAGGCTGTGCAGGAGATCGAGTCGGTCATCGACGGCATCGTGTCGGTAGGCGACTCCCCCACCAAGCATTTCCTGTCCGACGAACTGGCCGCGTTTCTGGGTGAAGCCGGGTTCGATCTGCGCTCCATGGAGCGGGTCGAGTTTCCCTGGGACCAGGAGATCGACAACCCGCCCCGCCGGCTGGGACGGCCCACGCCCTGGGACTGGATGGCCGAATGCCGCCGGAGATGAGACGTAAAAAAGCACTCCCGTTCCGTCGGGATTGATGGCACAATCCGATGGTTCGAAATTTATCAGAGGTAGCGAACATGCGAAGAGTCTGCGGCTGGTGCAGAAAAGAACTGGGTACGGAAACGAAGCACAATTCGGAGGCTCCGGTCACCCACGGGATCTGTTCCGCCTGTGCGTTGAAGATCACCACCGGCACACCCCGGTCGGTAAGCGACATGCTGGACCTGGTGGCCGAACCGGTTTTCCTGATGGACGGTGACGGTGTCC
>CALZKF010000166.1 GCA_945787955.1 uncultured Acidobacteriota bacterium
CCGGTCCGGCCTCCGCCTCGATGCGTACGATCTCCGTCAGCTGCCGGTGATAGAGCGACTCGTCGTCCGCCGCCCTGTATATTTCGGCGATCTTAAAGCGGGTCTCGAGGGCCGTTTCAACCGGCTGGGGAAACTCGCCGACGTACCGGGTGTAGGCGCCCAAGGCACGTTCCTGCGCATCGGACTGTTCATAGAGCTCTCCGGCAACGAGCAGCGCTGCGCTGCCTAAAGCCCGGTCCTCCGACTCGGTAGCGATACGCTCGTATTCCTCGGCGGCGCGCAACAACTCGCCGTTCTCCCGGCGAGCGTATGCGATCTGCCGGGTGGCCTCGAGGTGCAGGTCGTGCTCGGGGAAAGTGCTGCGGAACTGTTCCAACACGCTCGCAGCCGCCGTCCAGTCCTCCAGGCGGATCAACGCGGCGCCGGCGTCGTACTCGGCCGTGGCACGGATGGCGGAGGTCGACGCGGCGGAGCGTATCCTCAGGAAATGATCGGCCGCTGCGCGATAGTCTTGGGCCGCATTCGCAAGTTCACCCTGCTTGTAGATCGAGGCGGCAAGGTTGTCGACGAAGGCGGGTCGCGACTCGTCGTCTCCCGGCGTGGCCGCCAGAACCCGGGTGTAGGCGTCTTCGGCCCGGAGGTACTCGCTGAGTTCGAACGAGCCGTGGGCGACCACAATCCACGCGGAACGCAGGATGGCCGCGTCCGCGTCGGGATAAGTGTCGATGACGCGCTGGGCCGATTCGACGCCGGCGGCGTAGTCCTGCAACTCGTACATGTCATCGGCGGCCGCTCCCAGGATCGCCGCGGCATGTTCGTGCCCGGGGTACGTGTCCGCAAGTCTGAGCGAGCTTGCGATCGTATTCCGCATGACGACGTCCCGCCGTGCCTCGTCAATCACCTTCAACCGCTCGCGGTAGGCGAATACCGCTGCGTAGGCCGCGGCTGCCGCCTGGTTGTGCGGCTCGTAATCGTAAGCCGTGCGCTCATATTGCCGGGCCGCCTTTCCGAATTCCTCGTGTTCGAGGTGAAGGTCCGCGAGTTGGTAGTTGATCGACGGTGAATCGGCGTCCGCCGGGAAGGATTCGAGGTAGGCGCCGTACCATTGCAGCGCCTCGCCATAGACTGCGAACTTGTCGTCCTCTTCCTCCTCCGCCAGGCTCTGATATTCGGCGTGATAGTGCGTCGCCAGATCCTCGAGGTTCGTCTTCAGGTAGTCCAGCACTTCGGGCGAATCATCCGGTGTGAAATGCCGCCAGTATTCGGCTTGCAGTCCGTACTTGGATGCGAACTCCCGCTTTGCCTCCAGGACGAGCCTGGGGAATTCACCTTCGGTGAAAGTATCCACGACGCGCATGCTGAAGCCCGGCGCAGCACGGTGGAACGGGTATAGCTCCACGAAAGCCTTGTACGTCTTGGCGGCGTCGTCGTAACGCAGCTTGGCTCGGTAGTGCCGGCCGAGATTGCTGTAGATGCGATCTTCGTAGGAGCGAGTGCCGAAGTCTGAGAAGTATTCCGGGACAGTCTTTGGCCCGCCGAGATTGTTGAAACTCAAGCTGACGACTCGAAAGGTATCTGCGACGCGGCGTTCGTCCTCTTCGGCGTGGGTTTGATCGAAATCGTAACCGATGGAGACCCTGTAGTCGAGCAGCGCCATGTACCTGTGCAGAGCCTCTTCGTAGAGCTCCTGCTTGTAGAACGTCCAGCCGAGTTTGTAGAGAGCCAGCTCGTAATAGGAGGAATTCTCGCCGAGGCCGATGATCGACGAATACGCGCTTTCGGCGTCGAGGTACTTCTTGCGTGTGAAGAAGTACTCTCCCCGTCTGAACTGCACTTCGTCGTAGTGGGTGGAATGAGGATTGGAGCCGATCAGACGCTCCATGGTCGCGATGGCTTGTTCCGTGTGGCCGATTTCATCGAACGCCCGCGCCTTCTGATAGAGAACCTGGTCCCGGTGCTCGTAGTTCGGATACTCGCTGAGCAACTGGTCGTACAGGGCGATCGCCTCCAGCGGCCCCGTGGAATCCGCGTCGGCAGGCGCCACACTCGCCGGCAATCCGCTTTCCGCGGTGGTGCGGCTCTCGAAATCCCGATCGGATTCCGGATGACCGGCCTCGGTGGTTGCCTCGGCGGCATCGGGCTTGTCGGCTTGTTCGTAAGCGCGCTCACGCGCCGGCTCCGGAGGGGCCATATCCTGCGGCATGGTCTCAGCACCGCTCAGGCCGAACTGTTGCTCGATCTGCAGGTCGGCGAGACGCCGCATCGCCTCCGGCGTCATCGCCGTTTCCGGTGTCTCCTCGAGGAAAACCCGGTAGTGCTCCATCGCCTGTTCGAGGCCCTGCTCGACCATGGCCTCTTGCACGTCCGGACGAACGTCACGCAGTTCCGCCAGGGTCCCTTGCGTCGTCACGTTGTCCGGACGCACGGCGCAGCCGGCGATGATAACCGGCGTGAGCAGCGTCAGGATGGAGAGGCGGCGCATCAGCGTCCCTCCACGAGGTTCTGTGCGTTAGCGGCCCGGTCATAACTGTCGGCGACGGCGTAGCGCGCCTGCATCTGCTGGGCCACCAGCCGTTCCCGGCGAGCGTTGAGGCGGTTGATGGCGACGGTCTCGATCATGTGACCCTGCCGGGCCATCAAGGTGTCGACCCGTTGCAGCGCATCTCGGACGCGCTCGCGGAGCCGTGCGATCTGAACGTCGTATCCTATGTAGCTATGTGTCGCAGCTTGCCTGGCTTCGGCGAAGGCGTCGTACTGCCGCTTGAGAGCATCGACATCGGTGTTCAATTCGTTCAGGTGCACATGCGCCGTGGTCATCCGCTCGTGGTACTCGGTTTCCAGCCGCCACGTGAGCGCGCCGCGCAGGCGGGATACGCGTTGCCGAAGCGCGCGTGATTCAGGGCTGTCGGATTCGCCGATCTGCTCTTCGATGAGCTGAAGCCGCTTCCCGGCGATGCGCTCGTCCGCGGTCGCCAGGTACTCCGGCCGAGGCGCCGTCAGCATATCCTGCAGGCGATCGCCGAGGTGCTTGCGCTGCTCGAGACGCAGCAGGATTCGCGAATCCAGTTCTCTGAACTGCGCGTCGATCTCCGGCAGCAGGGGATCGTAGTTATCTCGCCGCAGTCGGATGATATCGTCGAAAGCAACCAGTCCGTTGTCCCAGGTGGTGAGCTTCGACCGCAGGTTCTCGAGGTCGAGGTGGTTCTGCAACGCGGTCTGAAATTCATGAGTCGCCATCAACTCGATCAGGTAATAGGTTTCCGGAGCATCGGGAAGGGATCGCAGCCGGATGACCCAGTCCTTGTCCAGGCGGGTCTCCTCGCGGATCAGCGCATCGAGAAAGCGGCCTTCGCGGATGCTGCCGATCGACGCATCAATTCTTTCGATCTGGTTGCTGAACGCCACGAGCGCGCGCCCGTACATCAGCGCGGCGCGGCCGTGCAGATTCAGATTGGCATACGCATGGGGTACGGCAAGCATCGCTTCCTGGACGGCGACATCCGTCGGTTCGCGCTCCGCCAGAATGTTCCAGGGAACGAGCGCCCGGTCGTAGTTCTCGTCCGAGGCCGCAGCCCAGCCGGCCCGCAGCAAAGCCTGGTTGGAGAAAGGTCCTTCCAGGCGGACGCGATCCAGGGTCTGTAGCGCCCTGTCAAAATCGTACGATTCGAACAAGATGGCGCCGAGCACCAGATTGGACTTGTCGCGGATGGCGAGAGCGGTGCGGTCGCCGGCCGGCAGTTGCCCGGCCTTGTCCAATTGTTCGATCGCTTCCTGGATTCGGCCGTCCTGCAGCAGCGCGATGCCGAGGTTGTAGGCGGTAAATCCGGCCAGGTTCCCATCGCTCTGGATCCCTTCGAGGACGGTTACGGCCTCGCTCGGCCGGCCCGTCGCCATGTCGATGTTCGCCCGCAGGAACTCGACGTCGTGCGCGATCTCCCCGGGAACCGCACCCTCGATCCGCCCGAGGGCGCGGAGGGCATCGTCGAGTTGATCCTTCTGGAAGTGGATGCGGGCAAGCCTGAATGCGGCCTCGTTACGAACGCTATCGTCGACGGCGCCCTCGAGCACCGCTTTGATTGCGCGCCCCGCGCGGTGGTGCATACGGTAGTTGAGCTCAAAATCGCCGACCGAAAATTCGGCGTCATCGATGTGATAGTGCAGCGTATCGAGTCGGGGCTCGTCGAGCCCGCGATACTGTGCGAGTTCGGTGTCCAGCCGTTGGAGCGCGTCGAAAAACCGTCCCTGGTGGGCGTGGTAGAGCGCCTCGCCGAAGTAGAGGTCCTTCAAGTCGGAGCCCACGGCCGGAAAGGCCGTGAACCACAGTCCCGCGCTCAGGGCGAGCCCGAGCAGTTGGTGCGGCATTCGCATCGATTACCATTCCCCGAGGGAGACCGGAGTGCTGCCGGAATCCGGTCCGGCCAGCGTCAGTTGCACCAGCTTTGGTTTGGCTTCCTTGCTGAAGCTGAAGTTCTCCGTGCGGTTGAAGTCCGCACCGTCCGCGAGTACGGCGTCGACCAGCACCTCCAGCCGGTGATCCCCGGTCGTCACGTTTCCGACGTAGATCCGTTGCACGCCGCCCTTGCGCAGGGCCTCGAGCTCTTTGGCGCTGTAGATGTAGTGCGCAACGAGCCGGCCGTCGATCAGGAGCCGCACGGCATCGAGGCGCATCGGGTCGTCGCCCTCGGCCAAAGCGACGAAGATCGCGACCTGTGTCCCCGACGGGTACAGCAGCTTCTCCTCGAGCCGGTTCAGCTCCTCCGCGATGCTGAGGACGTCCGATTTGATCTCCTGGACCTGTTCGTCGAGACCTCTCATCAGCTGTTGGTCGTCTTGATTCGCCCAGCCCTGGGCACCTGCCAGGCAGAACAGGAATGCGAATACCAGGATGCGCACTGCTGTGGCAGGTTTATGGCCGTTGTTCGATATCCGATTGTGTCGGGTCATGGTCTCCCTCGTATTACCGACTCTGCAACTGAGCAGGCGAAGCGAGCCGCCTCAGCCGACCGACCTCACCGTCCGCAGCGTCAAACGGGAGTTTGCAAGCGGGATGCCACGAAAAACCGTCCCGTTTTATGGAGAATCCGAGTTGTCATGATCTCGAAATCGTCATCCCGCTGACCTGCTTCGTTGCATTCCCTTGTGGCGGGCGATCTAGGGAGAACGGTCTCGACGGCCATGTCGGTAGCCGCAAGACCTGCGACCGCATGGAGTTAACCCTCGGACCCATGGCAAACGCGTCCCTTCGACATCAAGCCCCGGTTCCGGCGCCATTTGTTTTCATTGATTTATGAGTGCTGTCTCGTTCCTGCCGCAACCTCTTCCGTTCCGCCGTCGTCTAAAGAACTGAAGGGCCGGTGACCGGAAAGGAGACAGCGATGGAGTTTCTCGGATTCACCATACTGGTGCTCGGGCTGATCGGCGCCAGCATGCTCAGGAAACATCTGCGCGAGGCCAGGCAGCTCAGGCTGCGCCAGATCATCCACGAAGAGAGGTTGAAGGCGATGGAGCACAACAAACCGCTACCGGAGGTGGACGATGCCGCGCTGATCGGGCGGTTTTTCGAGAATTCCGATCATGTCGCCGGGAACGACGGCCGTGGGCTGATGCTGGCCATCCTGTGGGTGCGTATCGTGGCCCTTTGTGTCGGGCTGGCATCTTTGTTCGGCGGGATAGCGACCTCCGTGGGGATGTACCTGGTCAAGGATCCCGAAATATCGAACTACTGGGCCATGGGGTTGATCCCGACACTCATCGGGCTCGGATTGCTGATATTCTATTTGACGTCACGGTCGCTTGCAGGACAGGCAGCAGAGAAAGTGCAGGACCGAGTTGGGTGATGGCGGCGTTCTGATCGACAGGCTCATCCAGGTTGTCACCACTGCCGGTAGAGGGCTGGGGTCGCCTTCAACCCTGGACAATGGTTCGCTGGTGCGTGAACTGGTTCGCAGCGGTGACGACGACCTCTTCCAGCTCCTCGTGCAGAGATGCAGGGACAGGGTCTTCAGGTTGGCGGCGTCCATGCTCGGCCCGGGTAACGAGGCGGAGGCCGAGGATGTCGTCCAGGAGGTCTTCGTCCTGGTCTACCGCAAGATCGACACCTTCCACCATGACAGCGATTTCTCAACCTGGCTTTTCAGGATCACCAGGAACAGAGCGATCGACCGTCTGCGCACGGCCAGAATGCGTCACCATCATGTGGGAGACGAGGTACTGAGGTCGATGCCTTCTCGGGGAAAAATCGGCGATCCCGAACTGGCGGCATTGGCCGGAGAGCGGCGCACCGCGGTACTGCAACATGTCCAACGGTTGCCCGACCAGCAGCGAACCGTGGTTTATCTCTATTACTGGATCGGTAGCGGCGTGGCGGATATCGCCGAGCTGCTGGAAATGAATGTACAGACGGTCAAATCGCACCTTCACCGTGCCAGGCGCCGACTGGCGCTGGAACTCGAAGCCGAGGGGTCGAGTCATGCCTGACGGACAGGACGAACTTATGGACCGGGCGATTCGAGATGCGTTTGCGGCGACGGCACGGCCGTCCCTTTCTCCCTATTTCAAGAGAAGGTTGCGAGTCGCCCTGGCAGATGAGAAACGCCGCCAGCGCACCGCCAAAACTAGGATGCGGATCATGCAGGCGTACTGGGTGCTTTCCGGACTGGTCGCGATTTCCATCATGTTGACACTGCCGCGGTCGGGATCACAGGGAGGGGCCTGGCTGCCGCTACTGGTCGTGACGGCAGTGGTGGCAGTACCGTTGATGCTGGTACGTGTCGACCTGGTTGACCTAATCCTCGGTTCGGCGGAGAAACTGCGGGATCATTCCGGCGTGGAATGAAGAATGGCAATGGCGCCGGTTGTTGCCTACGGCCGGGGTCTCCATCGCCATGGAATACAGCTGCTCAAGGGACTGGGGTTCCAGCAGGAGTGCATGGCGTCCGATCCGGTTGGCCTGGTGCACGACGGTGGTGTGGGAGCATCCCAGCGTGCGGGCGATCTGCCGTGCAGCGCCGCACGCCACCAGTCCCGCTGCGACCTTGGGCAGCA
>CALZKF010000167.1 GCA_945787955.1 uncultured Acidobacteriota bacterium
GGGTCCAGGCCGGACATCGGCTCGTCCAGGATCACCAGGTCCGGATCGTGAAGGATCGCCTGGGCCAAACCCAAGCGCTGCACCATGCCCTTGGAAAATTTTCGCAACGCCTGCGACCGCCGGTCGCCGAGACCGACCCGTTTCAGGGTGGCGTCCACCCGCCGGCGGCGTTCCGCCCTTCCGAAGCCATGGAGCCGGCCGTAGAAATCGAGGAATTCGGGCGCAGTCAGATAATCATAGAAATAAGGATTTTCCGGGAGGAACCCGACCCTCGCCCTGGCGGACACATCCGACGGCGGCCGGCCGAACAGCCTCACCGACCCGGCATCCGGTTTCAAGAGGCCGATCATCGCCTTGAGGGTGGTGGTTTTTCCGGCGCCGTTCGGCCCGAGGAGGCCGAAGATCTCACCCCGCTCCACCGACAGGTCCAGGCCGGATACAGCCACTTTTCGCCCCAAACCCAGGTGGCCCTTGAAACTCCTCACCAGGCCGCTGATCTCAATGACAGCAGTTTCCACCATACGCCCCAAGGCCCAGTTGGGCATTCCTCCGAGTCATCAAAGGTGATTTAATTCATTCTTGGGCGAGATGCAAGCTTGCGGCTGTTTCCAGCCCGTCCAGGATCGCCCTCTCCATGTAGGAGTAGGTCCAGGCGCCGTATCGGCCGATGAGATGGACATCGTGCTTCTCCAGTGCGGGAACCAGCTCTGCTATCGCTTCCTGCCGGCTGCGATCGAAGATGACGTACCCTGGATCGACCCGCACCAGGTCACGGACCAGGATGGTGTCGCGGGGCAGAAGCAGGCCTGCGTCCCGGAGGCCACGCTCCATGTCGGCAGTCAACCGTTCCGGATCGTACGCATCATCCTTCCTCAAACCGATCTCAACGTACATGGAGGAGGTGCCGGGAGGCGCCACCGCATCGGAGAAGTTGGATGGGAACCCGGCCCGGTAGAACGGAACGTCGTCGTCGGGGAAATAGATCCAGTGCGCGCCGTCCCCCAGCCCCTCCCGTGCAATGCCCAGATTGAGACAGGCCACCACCGATGCATCCAGCCGGGGGGTGTGGGACGGCCAGTCCAGACCGCCGCCGGAGGTCATGGCCAGGAACGCAGGCAGCGGCGCCGTCACCACCAGCTTGTCGTACGCCAGCCGTTCCCCCGAGGCCAGGGTGACCTCACGTGCATCGAGGTCCACGGCGGTGACCGGGCAATCGCAGCGCAAATGCTCCACCCGGCGGGCAAGGGCGGCAGGCAGCACCCCGATCCCCCCTGCGGCCGGATATCTGAAGGTGGCGTTGTAGCCCATGCCGGTGTTGGTCACACCGGTAGCGCCCCGTACCACTTCTTCGAGGTTCGGCTTGGGCACTGCCCAGGAAACCCAATCGGCCGTCATGTCCGCAGGTTTCCTGCGGAACAGCTTTTCGTTGTAGGGAAACATGAATCCGTCACAGATCCCCCGGCCGAAAACCGACAGGGCCCAGTCCTCGAACGATGTGGCCGGGTCCTTCGGCACCTCCCGGTCCAGGCTTTTGACGAACTCGACGATGCAGCGAGCCACAAATTCCGGCGGCAGACCATGGAGATTGGCCTGGTACGGGAACGGCAGAGTCACACCTTGCGAACGGATCACCGCCTTCCGTGCGGTCTCCGCCAGCTCGCCGGGCAACAGCTCCTCCACCAGCTTGATCGCACGGGGGTCCCTGAGATGAAGCAGGTGGCCGGTATAGTCGAATATGAAACCATCGATCTCCCGGGAGCGGCACAGTCCGCCCGGCGTACTCTCGGACTCCAGCACCACGTAATCCGCATCTCCCAGATGGTACGCGGTGGACAGGCCGGCCAGACCACCCCCTATGATCACAACCATACGATCCTCACAGCCCTCACAGGCTCATGTCGATCCGCTTGAACAGCACGGCGCAGACCAGCCCCGCCACCGCCAGCCCAGCGAGGACCGCCAGAGCCTGGTTCCGCGTCCCAAGACTCATGGCCACGGCCGCCACACCGAGGAAGGCGGTGACCCCGTATGAGATCATCACCGTCTGGCGTGTTGAAAATCTCCATTTTCGAAGACGGAGGGCGACATGGTCCGGACTCCCCAGCATCACCGACATCCCCCGGCGGTACCGGATGTACATGACGAACAGCATATCGAACAGCGGCACGCCCAGGATGATCGCCGGCGCCAGGGCGGCCACCAGATTTCGTTCGGGATAAGCATTGTTCATGGCCAGGGCGCCAAGCAGCAGACCGATGAACAGGGCGCCCGAGTCTCCCATGTAGATCCTTGCGGGCTGGAAGTTGTATTTCAGGAACCCGGCGCAAGCGCCGGCCAGCGCGGCCAGGATCACCGCTGCCGTGACCAGGCCACCCAGATGGGCCATCACCAGGAGGGCCAGGGCGGCAATTACCGCGGTCCCGGCCGACAGTCCGTCCATGATGTCGATCAGGTTGAAGGCATTGGTCACCGCCAACAACCACAGGATGGAGACCGGCAGGGAAATCCAGAGCGGCAGCATCACCAGTTGGATGAAGATGCCCGATTTCAGAAGCACAACTACCGCCACCAGCTGCCCTGTGAGCTTGGTCCAGGGGCCGATCTGCCCCAAGTCGTCCACCAGGCCGATTACCACCAGGATCGATCCCGCCAATAGGATCCCCAGTACCTGGCCGTCGAATTTCACCGTTCCGGCCAGTGCCAGCAGGAACGCCAGATAAATAGCAAGGCCGCCCAGGTACGGAACCGGCCGGCGGTGGCCTTTGAGCACATTGTCCGGGGCATCGACGATTCCGAACTTCAGAGCCGCATTCAGCATCCTCGGCGTCAGGCCCAGAGAAAATATTGCCGCCAGAATGAACGCCAGTAGATAGGTCAACCAGGGGCTCAATGCTTGGTCTCTCCTTCCGCAGGAAAACCATATAACAGATCCGCCTTCACCGGGAGAGTTGCTCCATCCACTGCACAAGCACTGCTTCCCGGTTCGGGTCGATTTCCAGCATCACCCTGGCGTACTCATTCTCTCTACCGGCTCCGGCCGCGGCCTCAACAATCGCGGCTGCCTCCTGACGCAAGGCCCGCGCACGTGGTAACGCGGCTGCGCCGTCCTGCGCCAGCAGAGCGGCAGCCTTCAGGAGGCGGGGCGGAACCGATCCGGGCTCCAGCGCCAGAACCCGGTCGGCAGCGGCGATGGCGCCGCCCGGATCGGAAACGGTGTAAAGGAAGTCACCGGCTTCCAGCGGGATAATCGCCATAAACGGGGCGAGCTGTTCCGCCTTGCGGTAGTGCAGGAACGCACGCTCCCTGGACGCCTGGTCCCGGAAAAGCTCACGGCACCCCCGGGCCTCGATCCTGGCCAGCCGCCGCCTGAGTTCGGCGTCGCCGGGGTGGAGCCGCACCGCTTCCTCGCCGTGGGCCCGGGCCGCCTGATACCCCTCCAGCGTCAGCGGACCGTCGGAGAGGTACGACTCGGCCAGGCTCATCCTGATATGAGGCTGAAGCTTGTTCAATTGAACCGCCCGCTCCAGATCGGCGCGGGCCGGCACCCTCCCGAGCCCGTTGGTGAGTCTGTGCGCCAGGTAGGGGCCGACATCCGCGGCGGTGAACGTGATCAGCAGCACGGCACAGCCGAGGAAGCTGCCGAGCCGGACAAATCCCCTCCAGGAGCGGTTACGTGTACGTTGCGACGGGAGGGGATTTGTCCGGCCCAGCAGCCCCCCGATCAGGGCTGCTGCTGTCAGGTACACAGCCGGGCTGTGGGACAGGTTCTGGAATGCCGACTGCACCAGGAGCGCCAGGAGGGCGGCCACCGCTCCCGCGGACGACGGTGGCAACGAGCCGGACCGCCGTCGATCCCGAATCACCGCTGCCGATCCCAACAGCACCAGCAGGAGCAGTATCGTGGCCGGGATCCCGAACTCCGCCGGCAGCCGCAGCCAGTCGGAGTGGGAGCCGGAGTACAGGTGATCGTAGGACAGGAACCCTTCGCCGTCGGCGAACTGGTACCGCCTGGCGTTCCAGTCGAACTGGTTCGGGCCGACGCCGATCCAGGGATTGTCCAGCACCATGTCGACGGCGCCGCTCCAGATCCCGGTGCGGTGCAGGGAGAAGCGGTCCGGTTCCCGGAATCTCAGGACCATCGCGCCGGCCACAACAGCACCTGCCAGGGCGATGACGGCCACGCCAGCTAGTTTTTCCTTCCGCTTCAGGCTGCGCCAGGCGATGATCAGCAGGTAGAGCGCCCCGGCTGCCAGGCCGACAAAAGCGCCACGGGATCCCGACAGCACCTGCCCGGCGAACAAAGCCAGGATGGCGCCGCCGTGGAGAATGCCGACGCGAGTCGATGGCCTGCTGTGCCGGGATCCCAGCAGGAGCAGCATCGCAGCCACCAGCCAGGCCGACAGATGATTCGGGTTGAAGAACGTGCCTGCCGATCGCCACTCGTCCAGGGTCAGACGCCGGAACAGGACGTAGCCGACCTGCAGCAGGGCGGCTGCCGGCAGGACGATCCGGAGCTGTTCCAGAAACCGGCCGCCTCCCCGGAACGCCAGCCATGCCACCCCCAGAAAAGCAGCCATTTCCAGAAGCGTGGTCAGCGCCCCGTAGCCGTAGTCCGCAGCACAGACGCCGGCAAAAACCGTCGCCGAGAAACCGAGCAACGGCAACAGGACAAGGCGGTGAACCGGATCCGGCGATGTGCGAGAACAGAGTTCGATCCCGACCAGGACTGCTATGGCTGAATGGACCAACAGCATGACCGTCGGGGCGGTCCCGGCCCCCCCCAGCGTACCTGCCGCCAGGAGCCCCGCCAGAGCCCACGACCTGCCCGGGTTAGTCATCAGGCACCCTCGACGCGACCAGCCGGCCGAGTGCATCCGCCCTGGTCCTGTAGCCCGGATCAATCGGATACAGCCGCGCAGCCTCCCTGGCGTCGGACCAGGCTCCAGGCAGGTCCCCTGCCAGCTCCCGCACCAGGGAACGGGCTCCCCGGGCCGCAGGCCGGAACGGGGCCAACCGGATCGCCGCCTCCGCCTCGGCCGTTGCTTCAGGCAGGCTGCCGTTCAGGAGGTACAGGCGGCACAGAATGAGCCGGACATCCGGATCCCAGGGGGCCAGAGCGGCGGCCCGGCCCGCATGATGCAGGGCCATGGCGTTATCGGACCCGGCTTCGGCCGCCAGGGCCTCGCTACGGGCGTTGGAGGCCAGGCCGGCGGCGGCTGCGACTGCGGCGGCCAGGAAGACGAACACCAGGGCCGCCGGTCCGATTCCGAATGACCTGATGCCCGGCTCTTCATCCCTTGTTCCGACCACTGCGCCCAGGAGCAGTGCCGCCAGCCACAACAACGACGGCATATAGGCCGTGAAGTCGGCCAGGTTATGGATGGCGAACGCCGCCAGGCCGACTGCGGCGGCCCGTCGCCATGGCGGCGCCCCCCTCTCCCGGAATATATCCCTGGCCAGAGGACCCAGGAACAGTACGAAGAACAGCACCGTCAGAACGGAACCGGCGGTGATGCCGAACTCCGCCGTCAGTTCCATCGGCAGGTTGTGCACGTGCATCGATTCATTGTCGGTTGGCCTGCGATAGGCCGGATAGCGTTCTCCGTAGCCGCCGGGCCCGACGCCGAGCCATGGGTGGTCCGCCGCCATTTCGCCGGCGATTCTGATGTTCCCTGCCCTGAGGCGGAGCGGGTTGTTGCCATGAGCGGGATTCATGATCTCCGCCCCTCTCAACACCGCGACCAGGGTTCCACCTGCCAGTACGACCAGGACAGCCGCCAGTACCATCCTTTTGGCCCCGGGGGAGCCGAGGCCGATCAAGCCGGCCAGGGCCAGCGCCACCGCCAGGGAGATCATGGCGGTCGCCGATGCGGTGGAAACGAGACCGCCGATCTGCAGCAGCACCGCCGACACCAGAATCGCACGTTTCCGGCCTTCGGCCTGCCAGGCCAGGACCAGCGTCACCGGCAGGGCCAGCGCCATGAATCCGCCCAGTGCGGCCGGTGTGCTGAAGGCGCCGAACGCCCGGCCGTCAAGGACCCGGTCCAGGACCTCCTGGCGGTAGGCGATATCGGTCCTGTGCGCCAGTTCGGCGGCCAGCCGCTGGAGGGACCAGGTTCGCTGCACCAGGCCGTGAAGCCCGGACAGGGCGCCTGCCAGGGCCAGGGTCCCGCCGAGCCAGCTATCGGCCCGCCTCCCGGTCAGCAGCCGAGCAGTTCCAAACCCGGCGGCCAGCGCCAGAATCCAGGTTGCCAGGAAACCGATTGCCTTGCCGGGAGCGGAGGACGCCAGGACCAACGGCCAGGACAGACCTGCCAGGACCAGGAGTATTCTATAAAGGGCCGGGGCCGGCCGGGATGCGATGGCCAGAGTCGCAGATAGCGCTATCAAGGCAGCACAACCTGCCGCCGACTCTCCCCGGGTCTCGGGAGGGGCCAGGGACAGGGCCAGGATCAGGGTGCAAGGCAGGAGGATATGCAGCGTGGCGAAACCGGTGCGGTATTCTGCCACGCCTTGCATCACTCCGGCGAGGCGACGAACAACCCGTCTCTGAGCAGGATGTCCAGGTTGAAGTCGGAGCGAGTCCCGAGACTGATGTTGGCACCGTCGATGCCGTCCTTGCCGTACGATTCCAGTGAGTACCCGGTTGCAGACGCGGTGTAGGCGATCGGATTGGACCAGTGGTCGGCCTGGGGAACCACGTTGATCTGGTACGGGATGAGCATGTCCGCGATGGCGGTCATGCTGCCCTGGGGGACTTGCCCCACGTCGACCTGGTAAGCCTCGATCGCTTTGGAAACGGTTCTGATATCGGCCATGGTGGCCCTTTGCTTGGCCCGATCCAGGGCACTGAACAGCGCTACGATGGCGAGGGAGGACAGAATCCCCAGGATCACGAGAGTAACCAGCAGCTCAATCAGCGTAAAACCGCCTTGGCTTTGAAGGTTCCTTGCCTTAATGCACATCGGCTTTCTCCACAGGATCCAGGCTCCCGAACCACGTTTGAAGTGAATCATGTTCGATCCGTATAATC
>CALZKF010000168.1 GCA_945787955.1 uncultured Acidobacteriota bacterium
GTGGTTTTTCTGGACCATTCCCTTTTCCTGCTTCCGGCAGCAGCTTGCTCCTCGTGTCATTCAAGTTCGGAAATTGTTGGAGAGATACATTACGGTATCTGTGAATCCTGCCATGACAGCTCAAAAGCAGATGTACTTGCCGCCTTTGCCATTGTTGACGGCGGTGGCACAGTGGATTGTGAAGATTGCCATACCGGCACTGCTGATGGTGCCGATACGCATGGTACTGATCCGGCTGATGTTGCAGGTGATCACAATAATTTCAATAAAATTGACGATTGTTCGCTTTGTCATGTCATAAAAACTGTTGTTGATCGCATATCGCTGCATCCAAGTTGTAATACCTGCCATAGCAGCAGTGTTCCGGCCGTTATTACTGCAATCAATTCCGGTAAAGGCGCCACCGGAGTCTCAGTAGACTGTTTTGATTGTCATGTTGCCCATGACGCCCCAGCAGTGCATAATAAACTGAGTGCGCCGACAAGCTGTGCTGTCTGTCATACTGATAAGAACACCTCCACTGATTTTAATTACATGCTCACGTATCATCCACCCCTGGCAACTGCCGGCGGAACTTGAAGAACGAGCCAGGCACTGGCGCCAGAGCCGACTGGAGGAGCACGGCTTCCCGGGTGTGGAGGAAGCGATGGAAATCTACCTCCCCCCCAGAGGAATAAGGACCGATCCCAAGGAGATCGTAGCGCTGGAGCACCACGGACCTGCCGGGAGCCTGGCGGTGTTTGCCGCCGGGGAAAGCTGGCTGGAGGCGCTGGCAACCGATCTTTCCTCCGCCGAACACGATCATCTGATGCACCAGTTCAGCGCCCTGGCCAACCGTGTGCTCGTCGCCGACCATCTGGATACCGGCGACCCCGAGTCGCATCAGGCTGCGGTCAGGAAAGCGGCCGCCACCATCCGCATCGCCATTGCGGCCCGGTTCGCATCCGACGGCCGATCCTCAGGAGTGGTTGTGCGGGAGGTCCCCCTGGTGGAACTGTTCCGGGAAGGTTTCGCCCGGGTGGAAGAACTGCAACAGGACAGCTACCGGCTACTGCAGGACGGCTGGCCGGCGACGGATGCAAGGGCGCTGGACCTGGTGGATCCGCCGTTGCGTCAGCGGCTGGCCGGACTGGTGGACCGCGCGCCGCTCTATTACCAGGTGCAGCAAGGTGACGACAAAGAACTCTTCCGGGAGTTCCGAACCCTGGATGAGGTGATGGAAACCCGCACCGCGTTGGACCTGATACGAAGGATCGGGTCGATCTTCGTCCAGCGCCTCGGCCTGGATATCGCCCGACTGCTGGAGGAATCCACCGAATTTCCCTACGGAAATCCTCGTTTCAGCACCCTGATGATGACCATGATGGCGTGGCACGCCACCCGCAGGGAAATCCGGCTGGAACCGCTTTCTGCCGACGTGCTGGCCGATTTTCTGCGTACCGTAGCCTCTCGCCGGACGGCGGACGCCGAGGCGCCGGACCGTGCGTTGACCGCCCTGGTCCGCTGCCTGGTCGAGACTACCGAACTGGATCCCGGGGACGGGGCGGCCCTTCAGGGGTTCGGGCAGGCATGCCTGCCGACACTTCGAGCGGAGTGCGGCCAGTTGGATCCGGGGGCGCCTCCGGGCCAGCGCTCCGTTTCCTGCCTGCTGATCCTTTAATCAGACCTGTAGGAGGCGACCATGACTGCCGACAAGGAACCGAAATCGGCCTATGAACTCGCTATGGAGCGCCTGCGCGCCAAGGACCGGGCCGCCGGTATCGATGAACCGAAGACGCTCACGGAAAAGCAGAAGCAACGGATCGCAGAACTGCGCCGGGAGGCGAAGGCGAAGATTGCCGAACTGGAGATCTTCCGCAGCGGCAGGATCGCCGAGGCCGGCGGAGATCCGGAGAAACTGGCCGAAATCGAGGACCATTACCGCATCGACCGGGAACGGATCGAATCACGGCAGGAGGCGGAGATCCGGAAGGTCCGGGATTGATCAGTCAGCCCAGACCTTGCAGAGTTCTACGATGACTTCCACCGCCTTGTGCATGTCGTAGGTGGAGGCTTGTGCGAAGCTCGAGGCCGGCGGCACGGATCGCCTTCTCGGCGGCGGCCACGACCTTGGGGTGTTTTTTCAGAATCTCTCCCATGTTGCGATACTGTTCGTCGACCTTGACCTGCACTGAGCTGCCGGGCCAGTCCGCCACCGTTTCTTCCGCCAGCTTTTTGAGCAGGTCCTCTTTTTCCTTGAGGAGTTCGGTCCTGAAATCCCGTATCAGGAATTTCACCGCGGTGGATTCCACTCCGGCCTGAACCACGTAGGGATGGACGAAGCCCTCATAACCCTCGGTGGTCTCGGGAGACAGGCCGTCCTTCGGCAGTCGCGTTATGAAATCGGCGGCGACCTTGATGGCGTTGGTCATCTTCCCCTTCGCGAATCCGGGGTGGGTGTTGAACCCCTGGAAGGTTGCGGTGAGCGCGTCGGCGGAGAAGGTTTCCACTTCCAGCTGCCCCAAGGTCTCCCCATCCATGGTGTAGGCGTAAGAAGCCCCGAACTTCTTGACATCAAAGAACTTGGTGCCGTTGCCGACCTCTTCGTCCGGGGTGAATCCAAGACGGATCTTGCCATGCTTGATCTCGGGGTGAGCGATGAGATACTCGGCGGCGCTGACGATCTCGGCCACACCGGCCTTGTTGTCCGCACCCAGCAGGGTGGTGCCGGAAGCGGTGATGATGTCATTGCCCTTCTGCTCGGCCAGCGCCGGATTGTCGTCGTAACGCAGAACCGCGGTTTCGTCGTCGGGCAAAACGATGTCCTGGCCCCGGTAGTTCTTGTGGATAATCGCCTTCACATCCTTGCCGGGCATTTCCGGTGAGGTATCCACATGCGCGATGAACCCGATCACCGGAACCTCGTCGGTGGTCGTTGCCGGCAGCGTGGCGAAGACGTAACCGTAATCGTCCATGGAGACGTCCTGAAGGCCGAGATCCTGCAGCTCCCCCACCAGGTGCTTCAAAAGTACGAGTTGTTTTTCCGTGCTCGGGTATGCCTCACGATCTTCCTCGGACTGCGTATCGAAACAAACGTATTCGAGAAATCGTTCAACACAACGGGTGGGGTATTTGGGCTGGCTCATGACACACCTCGACGATAATGTGGGGAAAAATCGGGAATGCTTAGATTATAGGAGGGCGGCGGGCGGTGCAAGCCCAAGGTGGGAGGGGTTTCCCTTGTAACCGCCAGACGGGTGGGCTAACATGCGTTGTCGCCACGCCTGGCAGGCGTGAGCGGCGCCCAGGAACGCGGACGGGAAGGACTGAATGCTTCGAGCCCTTGGCGTCATACCTGCCAGATATGCATCCACCCGCTTTCGCGGCAAGCCCCTCGCACCCCTCGGAACCAGGACCTTGCTGGAAGAAGTGTGGCTGAAGGCCGGTGCGGCGGCCAGGTTGTCCCGGCTGATCGTAGCCACCGACGATCGGCGCATCGTTGATTCCTGCAAGGGCTACGGCGCCGAGGTCTGGATGACCTCCCTGCAACACCGATCGGGAACCGACCGGGCGGCAGAGGTCCTTCAGCGTTGCCGGGAGCAGGGCGAAACCTACGATGTCGTCCTGAATGTCCAGGGCGACGAGCCGATGATCTCCCCGGCATCCCTGGATCGGCTCTTGAGCGCATTCGAGACCGATCCGGCGCCGGATATGGCGACCTTGTGCGAGGCTCTGTCAACGGAGGACGAGTTCCTCGATCCAAACGTGGTCAAGGTCGTCACCGACGATTCCGGCCGGGCGCTGTATTTCTCCCGGGCCCCGATACCCCACCCCCGGAACGGCCGAATCGATCTTGCGGTCTGCCGCAAGCACCAGGGAATCTACGCCTACCGCAGCGAGGTGCTGGCCGACCTGACCCGTATACCGCCGTCGGAGCTGGAAACCGCAGAAGGCCTTGAACAGCTCCGGGCCCTGGCAGCCGGTTACACCATCCGGGTCCTGGAATCCGATTTTCATTCCATCGGCGTGGACACGCCGGCGGATCTGCAGCGTGTCGCGGCTCACATGGCCGGGACCACGGAGGACACAGATTCATGATTCGCCAGAAGCGTTCCACTAAGTTCATTTTCGTGACCGGCGGCGTGGTTTCCTCCCTGGGCAAGGGGCTGGCAGCAGCTTCCATCGGGCGGATCCTGGAGAGCCGCGGCTTCAAGGTAACGCTCCAGAAGCTGGACCCGTACATCAACGTCGACCCCGGAACCATGAGCCCGTTCCAGCACGGCGAAGTGTTCGTCACCGACGACGGCGCCGAGACCGACCTGGATCTGGGGCACTATGAACGGTTCGTTACCATGACCGCCACCAAGGCGAACAATTTCACCACCGGTCAGATCTATGAAACCGTGATTGAGAAGGAACGGCGAGGTGACTACCTGGGAGCGACCGTGCAGGTCATCCCCCACATCACCAACGAGATCAAAGACTCGATCTACAAGGTGGCGGATGGTGTGGACATCGTCCTGGTGGAAATCGGCGGGACGGTGGGTGACATCGAGTCCCTGCCGTTCCTCGAGGCGATCCGGCAGTTCCGCCTCGACGTCGGCAAGGACAACGCGATATACATCCACCTCACCCTGGTGCCCTACATCGCCACCTCCGGGGAGCACAAGACCAAGCCGACCCAGCACTCGGTCCGTGAGCTGCGGGCCATCGGCATCCAACCCGACATCCTGCTGTGCCGCAGCGACGTACCTGTGGCCACGGAACTCAAGAAGAAAATCGCCCTGTTCTGCAACGTCGGCGAGGACCAGGTCATCTCCGCCCGGGACGTCGATACGATCTACGACGTCCCCCTGGAACTGGCCAACGAAGGTATCGACGAAATCGTCATGAAGCTGCTGGACCTGCCGTACCGCCGAAAAAACATGACGAAGTGGCGAGAACTGGTCCATAAGATCCGGAATCCGAAGGACGAGGTCACCATCGGCATCGCCGGCAAGTACGTTTCATATGAAGACTCGTACAAGTCGCTGAACGAGGCGTTGCGCCATGGCGGCATCGCCTCGGACGTCAAGGTCAACCTGGAGTGGGTCGATTCCGAGGAGATGAGTTCGGGAAGCGCGGAGAACCTGCTGTCCCATGTGGACGGCATCCTGATCCCGGGCGGGTTCGGCATCCGGGGCGTTGGAGGGATGGTGGAGGCGGTGAGGTACGCCCGGATCCAGAAGATACCGTTCTTCGGGATCTGCCTCGGCATGCAGGTCGCCGTCATCGAGTGGGCCCGCAACATGGCCGGGATGGAGGGCGCCGATTCCACCGAGTTCAACGAAGACACGCCGTACCGGGTCATATTCAAGCTGCGGGATCTGCTGGGAGTGGACGACATGGGAGGGACCATGCGGCTGGGAGCCTACCCCACCGAACTGGCCCCCGATTCATTCGCCTGGAAGGCCTACGGCGAGGAAAACATCTCCGAGCGGCACCGTCACCGTTACGAGGTCAACCACGAATTCACTCCGAAGCTGGAAGCTGCCGGCCTCCGTATCTCCGGTCGTTCGCCGGACGGAAAATTCGTGGAGATCGTCGAATTCGCCGACCACCCCTGGTTCCTGGGATGCCAGTTCCACCCGGAGTACAAGTCCCGCCCCCTGAATCCGCACCCGTTATTCCGGGACTTCATCGCCGCGGCCTATCGCAGGAAGCTGGAATTCGGACCAAGCCGGTCTTCGGCAACCCGGACGGAGGGCGCCACCGATGCCGTCACAGTCGATCCGAATCGGTAGCGGCAGCCGGGCCGTCGAGGTCGGCTCCGGGAGCCCACTGCTCCTCATCGCCGGTCCCGACGTGGTGGAGGGCTACGATCATCTCCTCAAGATGGCGGACGCCCTCCAGGAGATCGCCGCCTCCCGGCCGGTCTCCTTCGTGTTCAAGGCCTCCTTCGACAAAGCCAACCGGACGTCGATCGGATCGTTCCGCGGCCCGGGACTGCAGGAGGGTCTGGACCTCCTGGGTCGGATCAAGGATAAGACCGGCGTTCTGGTTACTACCGACTTCCATACACCGGACCAGGCCGGGTCGGTTGCCGAGGTCGCCGACCTGCTGCAGGTTCCGGCGTTTCTCTGCCGGCAGACCGATATGCTCACGGCGGCCGGCAACACCGGCAGAGCCGTGAACGTGAAAAAGGGACAGTTCCTTGCTCCCTGGGATGCTCTCCACATCGTGGAGAAGGTGCGCTCCACCGGGAATGATCAAATTATGCTCACCGAGCGGGGCGGGACCCTGGGTTACAACAACCTGGTCGTCGATTTTCGGGCATTGCCCCGTATGCGCCGGTTCGGAGTGCCGGTCTGCTTCGACGCCACCCATTCGGTGCAGCTGCCCGGCGGCCGGGGAGACAGCTCCGGCGGCGAGCGGGAGTACGTCGAGCTGCTGGCCCGGGCCGCCGTGGCGGTCGGTGTTGACGCCCTGTTCTTTGAAGTTCACGACGATCCGGACCACGCTCCCTGTGACGGACCGAACATGCTCCACCTGGACAGCTTCCCCCGGATCCTGGACCGCATCCTGGCCATCGACCGCCTGGTTCGGGAGCCGGCGTGAGGCCCGGCACGGCAGGGCCGATGCTACTGCTCATGGCGCTGGTCATCGTCCCCGGATGCGACCGAACCGGGGAGCCTGCGGTCCTGCAGCCGATCCCGCTCCCCGCCGCCTCACCGGAAGACGGCGCCCTGGCGCTGTTCCGGTTCGCCTCCACCTTGAGAGCGGACTCCATCCTTCCGGAAGATCTGGTCCGGGACGACCTGGCGGAACAGTATGGGGCCGACCTGCTGGACCGGCTGGAGACGCTGGCCGGCTCCGCGCCACCGCGTATCCTGGCGGTGGAAATGTTCCCGGAATCCGACCGGGCCGCGGTCGACCTGGAATTCGACCTGTCCGGCGGCGGCTTCTCCACCTGGTCGGTCCAGTTGGAGCGCGGGTCGGACGATTGCTGGCGGCTGGTGTGGGCCCAGGGTCCGGGGGACGGCTGGCCGCCCCTGAGCCGCGGCCGGGGCGAGGGACTGTCCACTTCCGAAGCGGGGGACCCGAAATGATCGCAGACCGCTATCGCATCGAACCGGGCACCGCCGTCAATCTCTCCCGGTGGGACCCTGCGGACCACACCCTGGCGCCGGAGGGGAAAGAGGCCGCCCGGAAGATCTCCAAAAAGCTCAACCGCCGCCTGGCCGAGCTCCAGCAGCTGTTGTACGCCCAGGGCCGGCACAAGATCCTGATGGTCCTGCAGGCCATGGACACCGGCGGCAAGGACGGTGCGATCGGTAAGGTGTTCCGCGGCGTGAACCCCCAGGGCGTGAAGGTGACCGGTTTCAAGAAGCCCACCACCCGGGAGCTGGCCCACGACTACCTCTGGCGGGTCCACGCCCATACCCCCGGGATGGGCGAGATCGCGGTGTTCAACCGCAGCCACTACGAGGACGTGCTGGTGGTTCGGGTCCACAACCTGGTTCCCGCCGAGCTGTGGTCCCGGCGGTACGACCAGATCAACGGCTTCGAGCGGACCCTGGCCGAGGAAGGGACGACGATCCTGAAGTTCTACCTGCACATCTCGAAGGAAGAGCAGAAGCGCCGCCTGCAGGCCCGGATCGACGAACCGGACAAGAACTGGAAATTCGCAAGGGGCGATCTGGCCGAGCGCGCCCTGTGGGACGATTACATGGAAGCGTTTGAAGCGGTGCTGTCCCGCACCAGCACGGTCCACGCCCCCTGGTACGTGGTCCCGGCGGACGCCAAGTGGTACCGCGACCTGGTGATTTTGGATGTTCTGACAGGAACCCTGGAACGTTTGCAGATGCGTTACCCCGAACCGGAGGACCGGATCGGAGAGATCATCGTCGAGTGAGTTCTGGCGACTGCGGACGATGCTCTGAATATCCGGCTTGTTGACGTTCAATCAGCTCTAATTTATTTTGCCTATTGACAACTCACTTCTCCGTGAAGGAATATTGCAGCACTGAATTGATTTGGCCTTTAAGCGCCAAATAGGCAACCGTGGTTCCAGACAGGCCTGTTGAAGGAAATGATTCTGATGCCTTCACCAAGGAACAGCACCTGTAGTATCGGATGCTATCGCGAGGCTGCACACAGTCCAGCGTTTTCTCTTAGCTTTGTCGTCTTTTACATCTGCGCTGTGCTCACAATCGGATCCGTTGCCTATGCTGGAGTTGTTTTCGAGGCGGATAGCGGCCAACCCTATGCTGCCCAGGATGGGGTAACGCCGATCCGACCGGCCCCCTTCGATGAATTCCTTGAAACGAGCAAGTATCCCACTGACGGGATCACACTTCAGGGTTTCGAGGAACAACAGCGGTTAAAAGCTCGGTTCTTCCAGGTGATGTCCGATGGGACAGTCCTGCTGGCGATGGTTCAGGGCACTCACCCAGCATGGACGATTTCATTCGACACCGATGAAGACGGTGACTTCCGGCTTGAATCATCAAAGCAGCTTTCGCCCGACGAGGAGGGCATTTTCAGCGCGACTTTCAATTTCGGCAAAAGCCCTGTTAGATTCTCAACCGGGGGTCCCTTTCGCAACGAGCTTTTCCACCACACGACCATCGAAAGAGCCGGTACCCTCGAAATTCATGGTGAGATGGTCCGATATGTCCTGCAGGGCCAGGACGGCCGATACGATGGTGATAGCGATACGATTCATCTCGACATTGACCAGGACGGCGTCCTGGCAACTTTTGACCTTGTTTCTCATGAGCGATTTCAGGTAAGCGATAAGTTGCTGAATTTTAAGGGGACAACCTACTCTTTTTCAGTCAGCAGCAACGGGGATAGCCTGCGGCTCACCGAATCCACGGAACATGTTCCGCCGAGACCAATGCTCGCAATCGGACACACCCTGCCGGGGTTTCACACTTCCGGAATCGATGGTGAAGAATTATACCCGGAACTATTCAGAGGCCA